>JBDSXT010000160.1:0-6482 GCA_039925985.1 Sphingomicrobium sp. | reverse complement strand
TGCCGATCAGGCCGGTGCCGCCGCCGGTCGGGTAGAAGATCGCGTCGGGAACCTTCCAGCCGAGCTGCTCGACGAGCTCGAAGCCCATGACCTTCTTGCCTTCGAGGCGGTAGGGCTCCTTCAATGTTGAGCAGTCGAACCAGAGGCCCTGCGCCGCGCCCTTGCCGACCAGGGCGCCGCACTCGTCGATCTGGCCATCGGCGACATAGACACGGGCGCCATATGCCGCGGTCTCGCGGACGTTGATCTCTGGCGTTTCTGCCGGGCAGATGACGACCGCCTCAATCCCGGCCCGAGCGGCATAAGCGGCCAGCGCGGCGCCGGCATTGCCGTTGGTGGGCAAGGCGATGCGAGTGATGCCGAAGTGCCTGGCCATGGTGACCGCCGTCGCCATCCCGCGCGCCTTGAACGAGCCGGTCGGGAGCCGGCCTTCGTCCTTGATGAGCAGATTGGGCGCGGTGCCGGTCAGTCGGAGGATCGGCGTCTCAGGCTCGCCGAGGCTGACCGGCTCGACCCCTTCGGGCAGCGGCAACAATTCGCGCCATTTCCACATGCCCAACTCGCGCCGGGCGAGGTCGGCGCGGGTCAGGGTCGCTCGCGCCCGGTCCATGTCGTAGCGGACCAGCAGCGGCTTACCGGCCCGCGACAGATTGTGGAGCTGCCCCGCTTCATAGAGCTCGCCGGTCAGCGAACATTCGAGATGAGTGACAGACATCGAGCCTAACAGTTGCTGTCGCGGGCATCGCTCAGTTCGACCTGAAGCGTGCAATGCTGGATGTGGAAACGATCGTGCAGCATCTGCCGGGCTCGGGCCAGAAGCTCGTCGGTCGACCGGTCCGGGACGACGAGATGAGCGGTCAGCGCGGTTTCGGTTGTGCTGAGCGGCCAGACGTGAAGATGATGCACGCCGGCCACGCCATCGAGCTCATCGAGCGCGGTTTCGACTTCATCGACATCGATGCCGCTCGGCACGCCCGCCAGCGACATCCAGACGGACTCCTTGAGCAGGCCGATGCTGCTCCAGAAAATCACCACGGCGACGGCCAGGCCCATGATTGGATCGACCCATGATTGGCCGGTGCGGAGGATGACGAACCCGGCGACGACGACCGCCAGCGAAACGCCGGCGTCGGCCGCCATGTGGAGGAAGGCGCCGCAGATATTGATGTCGTGCGCGCGGCCGCGTGCGAACAGCAAAGCGGTCAGCCCGTTGACGACGATCCCGACGGCGGCAACGATCATCACCGTTCCGCCGGCCGTGGGCGCGGGATGGAACAGCGCCGGACCGCTTCGGCGACGATCGCGCCGATGGCGACGAGCAGGAACAAAGCGTTGACCAGCGCCGCGAGGATCGACGCCTTTTTCAAGCCATAAGTGAAGCGCGGCGATGGTGAGGCCCGCGCCATGGTCATGCCCGCCCAGGCGACGATCAGGCCGAGCACGTCGGCAAGATTATGCCCCGCATCGGCAACCAGGGCCATCGAGCCGGCGAGGAAGCCGAAGACGGTTTCGGCGACGACAAAGCCTAAGTTGAGCGCGATGCCGATGGCGAAGGCGCGGCCGTAATCGGTCGGGCTGGCGGGGTGGTGGGAATGGCCTGCACTCATCGGCGCGGGCCTAGTGGCAGGCGTGCGGCAACACAAATGCGGCTGGCCAAAGGGGTTGGCCTAGGCGTTGCCCGTCCTTGCGATCATCGATGCGCCGGCTCCATGCCGCGATCTTTCCGGCCACTGCAGGATTTGCCTTGTCTTCGGCCGCAGTCGTGGGAGCAGCCTTGCTAGCCGCTCTTTTCCGACAATTTGCGATGCGGGTGATCATCGCATACGCAACGTTTCATCCGATTGCCGTCGATGGGTCAGGCGATGAACGGAGGAACGCCGATGCTTCGTGCCTTGCTTATTCTGGTCCTGGCATCGCTATCGTGGGGCACGACGGCTTCCGCTCAAATTGCAAAGAAGGCGGGACATTACCTGTTCGTGTGGACCGGTGACCAAGCCAGCCAGGGAAACGACTTCCTCATTGTACTGGACGCAGATCCTGCGTCGCCGACCTATGGCAAATTGCTCACCAGCGTCGTCACGGACCAGAAAAGCATCCGCACGCATCACACGGAATATGAAATGCCAGCGAGCGGGATGCTGTTCGCCAACGACCATGATGCCAATCGGACGATGATCTTCGATCTGCGCGATCCGATGAAGCCACGGGTCGCGGCCTCGTTCAAGAGCCTTGGCGGATTCAGTATGCCGCACAGTTTCCTGCGCTTACCCAACGGGCACGTCCTGGCTTCATTCCAATTTGCCGACCACGGCAATGGAATGACCATGGGCGGCAACAGCGGCGGGCTGGTTGAGATCGACGATCGCGGTAAGGTAGTGAGGTCGGTCAGCAACGCCGACCCGGCGTTCGCGGACGAAGGGCTGCTTCCCTACAGCCTAGCGGTGATGCCGAAGATCGACCGGGTGATCGTCACCAATTCGCCGATGGGCGACGATTATTTGTTGACCAGCAACAGCTATCAACTGTTCCGTCTTTCGGATCTAAAGTTGCTCGGGACGTACCGGTTCGACCCGGGTCCCCGGCTCAACGGCCATATTGATCCCGAGGAGGCACGCATCGGACCCGATGGAGCCGCCTACGTCCAGACGCTGTCGTGCGGCATCCAGCGCGTTACCGGCATGGAATCCGCGCAGCCGACGGCGAAGCTGGTCCATCAGTTTCCCGGCGAAGATTGCGGGGTGCCGACGATCGTCGACCATTATCTGGTGCAAAGCGTGCCGGCAGTCCACGGCTACATCGTCCTCGACATCAACAATGGTGCGGCGCCGGTGGAAACTTCCAGGTTGACCATCAACGACCGATACAAGCCGCACTGGACAGCTTGGGACGCGAAGTCGCATCGCCTCGCGGTCACCTCAGGGCAAGCAGGGGATCGCATGTATCTGCTCAAGCTCGATCAGGCGACGGGTGCGATCAGCATCGACAATGACTTTCGCGATACGGACGGGCAACCGGGCTTCAGTTTTGAAAAACGGGAATGGCCGCATGGCTGGACGGGCGAGGGCAAACCGCACGGGGCGGTGTTCTCTCGGTTGTGACTCGCCAATTTACTCACCAACGGCGCAACCATAGTCCGAACATTTCCGGTCAGTGTCCGCTTCCACCCATTCCAGCCGCACCGCCTTTGACCCATTGCGGACATTAGCTGTGCCCTGCTTACCTTCGCGAAGGGGGGTTTGCCGGTGATGCCGTGTACGTTCCCTAGTTCCGCTACCGGCCAGACCTAATGTCCGCTTGCCATCCATTGGGGGCATTCTTGTGCGAATACGCTTGTTGAAGGTTTCGATGCGCAGCAAGCTCTCAGCGCTTCCCAAGCGTGGCACCAAGGCAACGTCACGATGACTGCTGTGCAGCGGTCTCGACGAACGCTTCAGGACCGGCATACGGGTGGGTCCATCGATCTTTTGGTCCTGGACCCGCCGGAGACCCGCCGGGCCGCGGTGTTCGCTGCTGGCGCAGGCGGCGATCCTGAACGGCATCTGCCGCTTCTTGCCACTTTGGCTGCCAGTGGTTGCCGGGTCGCCGCACCGTATCTCGGACGGCTTACCTCTCCCACGCCCAGTGCGGAGGAACTCGTGAGACGCGCACGCGCAATCCAGATGACCTTCGAAGAAATCGCCTGTGCTGGCGTACATTCGCCGCGAGCCAGCGGCTGCGCGAAGGGATCAACCCGTTCGTCGTTGTTGGCTTGCGATAATATATCATTAGGCTATGGGCGCGGGCTTCCCGGACAGGAATACCCACTGCATGTTTAAGCCGACCTACCCGCTCGCCGCGCTCGCCATACTGTTGCCGATCCAGACTGCGCAGGCGGAAACCGCCGCGGTCGCGGACTCGGCGCCGGCGCCGACGGCCGAAGCCGCGCACAAGGATCATGATGGCGAAATCGTCGTCACCGGAGTCCGCCGCAACGCGGGCGACGTGCTCGGCGGCATCTCGGTGCTCGACCAGGAGGATTTGACCCGCCAGGTCCGGCCGAGCATCGGCGAGACGCTGGCCCGGCAGCCGGGCGTGTCGTCGACCAGCTTCGGCCCGACGGCGTCGTCGCCGGTGCTGCGCGGCCTGTCCGGCGACCGAGTCCGGGTGCTGACCGACGGCATCGGCAGCCTCGACCTTGGCTCGTCGGGCCCCGACCACGCGATCACCATCAACCCGCTGACCGCCGAGCGGATCGAAGTGCTGCGCGGCCCGTCGGCCCTGCTGTTCGGATCGTCGGCGATCGGCGGCGTCGTCAACGTCATCGACGCGCGCATCCCGCGTAAAGTGCCGGACGGTGCGGTCGGGGTCGATGCGCTGCTCAATTACGGCAGCGCCGCCAACGAGCGGTCGGGCAATCTGTCGATCGACGTGCCGGTGGCGGGACATGTCGTGGTGCACGGCGACGGCAGTTATTCGAAGAGCGAGGATTTGCGGACCGGCGGCCATTTGCTGTCCGACGATCTGCGCGAGGAGGCGCTGGCGAGCCCCGATCCCGCCATTCGGGCGCTCGCCGACCTCAAGGGCAGATTGCCGAACACGGCCGGCCGCGCCGCCGACATTGCCGGCGGTGTTGCCTATGTCGACGGCAAGCTGAATGTCGGCGTTTCGATCAGCCACCACACCGCCCGCTACGGCGTGCCGATCCGCTTCTCGCTCGATCCCGAGATCGAGGCCGAGGAGCCGACGATCGACGTCCACCAGACGCGCGGCGACGTTCGGGCGGAAGTGCCCTTAAGCGGCCTTTTCAGCCAGGTTCGGGTCCGCGGCGGCATCTCCAAGTATCACCACGACGAGCTGACGCCTGATGGCAGCGTCGCGTCGAGCTTCTTCAGCAAGGGCGGCGAGGCGCGGGCCGAGTTGGTCCAGGCCGAGCGCTCGGGCTGGGGCGGGACCAGCGGCGTGCAATATCTCAATCGCAATGTGCGCATTCGCGGCGAGGAGAAATTCCTGCCCGACGCCCGGCAAAAGCAGAGCGGATTGTTCACCCTGCAGACGCTGGTCAGCGGGCCATTCCGGCTCGAGGCCGGCGGCCGGGTCGAGTTCAGCCGGCTGACCGCCAAGGCCGACGCGCAGATCGGCACGCCGGCGGCAAGCGCCAAATTCACGACCTTTTCGGGCTCGCTCGGCGGCAGCTATGAGGTCACGCCAGGCTGGCGGGCCGGGCTGTCGGTGTCGAGCAGCGCGCGGGCACCGGCAATCGACGAGCTGTTCGCCAACGGCCCGCACGGCGGCAGCCAGGCATTCGAAGTCGGCAACCCGGATCTCGACCCCGAGCGCAGCCTGTCGCTCGAAGCCAGCCTGCATCACAATAGCGGCCCGGTGCATCTGACCGCGAACCTGTTCACCAGCCGCTTCTCCAACTTCATCTTCCAGACCCGGACGGGCGCGGTCGAGGACGGTCTGCCGGTCTACGCATTCCGCGAGGGCAAGGCCCGGTATTACGGCTTCGAAGTGTCGGGCGACGCTAAGCTTGGCCACGCGATGGGGGTGGATTGGGGCAGCGAGTTCGGCGCCGACGCGGTTCGGGCGACGATCAAGGGGTTCGGCCCGGCGCCGCAGATTCCGCCGTTCCGGTTGCTCGGCGCGCTGACGGGTGCGCGCGGGTCGGTTGATGGTCGGCTCGAAGTCGAGCACGCGTTTGCGCAGCGGCGGACCGCGCCGTTCGAAACGTCGACGCCGGGGTACACACTCGTCAACGCGTCGCTCGATTGGCATCCGCTGACCGACCGGCCGGAACTGACGCTGTCGCTGCAGGGGAATAACCTGTTCGACGTCGTCGCGCGGCGGCATTCGAGCCTGCTCAAGGATTACGCACCGCTGGCAGGGCGGGATATTCGGTTGACCGCAAGGTTGGGGTTGTAGGGGTCTGGATTCCCACCATTACGGACATGCACCGGCCGCACCGGCAGGACTGACCGACGGGAGGGAACGGCCCGGAACAAGCCGCGTGGCCAACGGTTTGTTGAATGCGTCCTCCCTGCCCGGCGAGAGCCGGCGATGAGGAGGGCTCCTATTGAGGAGATTTTCAAATGCGTATTTTTTCAACAGCTGCCTGTCTGCTTAGCTCGGCAGCCTTGCTTGCGGGCTGCAATACCGTCCGCGGCGTCGCCAGTGACGTGTCGTCGGTGGCGACCGCTTTCGATCCGGCGGCAACCTACACCCCATGCGGTTCAACCGTCATCGACGCCAATTCCGACGGTCGCATTTCGACTTCGGAATGGAACAACTATCGCACCGCCGGCTATACCAATTGGGATACCAATCATGACGGCCGGATCACCCAGGCCGAATATTCGAATTGCTGGTACGGCGGCGGCTTTTACCCGACCTACAACCGTGCGACTTGGGAACCGAGCTATAAAGCGTTCGACGCCAATGGCGACGGCTGGCTGAGCGCTGACGAATATTGGAGTTCGGCGACGTGGTCGCAGTACGACACCAAC
>JBDSXT010000159.1:0-7838 GCA_039925985.1 Sphingomicrobium sp. | reverse complement strand
GATCATTTCGGGAAGCGCGAACTCGCTCATGAAGTTCGCCGTGACGGGCAGCACCGGCAAGCCGGGAAAATCGGCGCTTAGCTGCCCCGCGCTTTCCGCGAGATAGTCGCCCGAAATGTCGACCGGGACATAGGCCGCCGGGCGAATGGCGTCGAGCAGGATCGGCGTTTTGGTTGCCGAGCCCGCACCGAACTCGACGACCGCCGCGTGCTCGGGAATGAGCGCCGCGGCTTCGGGCATGATCGCCTTTAACAATGCCGTCTCGGTCCGCGTCGGATAATAAGACGGCAGCCGCGTGATGGCGTCGAACAGCTCGGACCCGGCGCGGTCATAGAGCCAGCGGGCCGGGATCGCCGGGATCGACGCCGCCAGCCCGGCAAGCACATCGTCGCGAAACGCCGCGGCCTGGTCGTCAGCCCCCGAATCAGGCATCGCGGGCAAGCCGCACGCCGCTAAACTGCCACCGAGCTTCGGGCGAAAAGAAGTTGCGATAGGAAGCGCGGCTATGGCCTCGCGGCGTCGCGCAGCTGGCGCCCTTGAGGATCAGCTGCCCGCTCATGAACTTGCCGTTATATTCGCCGACCGCGCCGGCTGCCGGCTTAAAGCCAGGGTAGGGCGAAAAGGCGCTCTGCGTCCATTCCCAGACATCGCCGAAAATGTCGCCCGGCGGCCCTGGAGCGACCGCGTCCGGCCCGTCCAGCTGATTGCCGAGGTTCGGGTCGGCCGTCTCCGCGAAGCTTTCCCATTCCGCCTCGGTCGGCAACCGCGCCTGCGCCCAGCGCGCGAACGCGTCCGCCTCATAACCGCTGACATGCGCGACCGGCGCCGCTGGGTCGATCTCGCGCCGCCCGGCAAGCGTGAATTCGCACTGCTCGCCGCGCCAATACAGCGGTCCCGTAATGCCCTCGCGGCAAACCCAGTCCCAGCCGTCCGACAGCCACAGAATCGGCGTCGAATAGGCCCCATCAGCAATGAACTCCGACCATTCGCCGTTGGTCACCGGCCGGCTGGCGATCGCGTGCGGGTGGAGCAGATCGGTGTGTCGCGGGCGCTCGCAATCGAACGCGAAGCCACCGTCCGCCGCGCCGACTTCGACAATCCCCGTGCGGCCCGAAAGGAAACTCAACGGCTCCGCGGCATGGCAGGACGCCGCATGCAAGACGCCGTAAGCCGGCTCGATGGGGTTCTCCGCAAACGTCGCGAGAATGTCGGTTAGAAACAGCTCCTGGTGCTGCTGCTCGTGATTGATTCCGAGCTCGACTAACGCGAGGGCATCTGGCGAAAGCCCCGGCATCACCCGCTCGAGCGCCTCGTCGACATGCTCGCGCCAGCCGCGCACTTCGTCCAGCGACGGCCGGCTGATCATGCCGCGTTGAGTTCGCGGAAGCCGCTCGCCTTCGCCTTCGTAATAGCTGTTGAACAGGTAGGAAAAGCGCTCGTCGAACAGCCGATAGTCCGGCACATGGTCGCGCAGTACGAAGGTCTCGAAGAACCAGCTGGTGTGGGCGAGATGCCACTTGGCCGGCGACGCGTCCGGAAACGGCTGGATCGCCGCATCGGCATCGGACAGCGGGGCCGCAAGGCCAAGCGTCAACGCCCGAGTCGCGAGCAACCGGTCGGCGAGACCGGCCTCGGGTCGCTGATCGCGCGTGAGAGGCGTCGCGGCGTTCATTTCGACTGGGACACCCCCGGATATGCCTGCGCAGACAGCAGCTTGGCTAAATGCGCCGCGTTGGACGCGAGCATCGCGACCGTCTCATCGACTTCCTTTGGCACCTTGGGCAAATCCTTGAAATCCACCTTGTGCATCGCCTCGCCGACCCAATAGCAGGCGGCGGCCGATGGGATCGTCCAGCCGACGTCGTTCAGCGCCTGGAACAGGTCGGCGGTGACATTGTGCGCGCCATCCTCATTGCCGACAATCGCAGCGACGGCGATCTTGCCGAAGCTCGGCATCCGGCCCTTGTCGTCGGTTTCGCTCAGGAAGGCATCCATGCGTTCGACCACGCGCTTGGCGATGCTCGACATCTGGCCCATCCAGATCGGCGTCCCGAATATGAGGATGTCCGCATCGAGAATCTTGCGCCGTATATCCGGCCAGTCATCGCCGTCGCCTTCGTCGGAGGTCACGCCCGGCCGCGCGTCGTGGTCGGCAATGCGGATGGTTTCGGTAAATTCGACCTGGTGCTTCTTTAATTCACTGATGACCAGACCGATCATCTTGTCGGTCGAGGACGGTTCGCCGCTGCTGCGTTTGAGGCTGCAATTGATCGCGATCGCTTTGAGTGCCACGGAATGTTCCTCTGCCGGATGGCGAATGAACGTCAGCGCGTCGACTTTGTGTCCCGCGCCTCGCCTAGCGAGTTGCGCCGGGTTGCCACAAAATGTCCCCGCCTGCGTCCTTGGCCAGCCATCGGCCCAACACGAACAGATGGTCGGACAGGCGGTTCAAATAGATTCGCGCCAACGGGTTCAGCGGGACATGGCGCGATGCCGTCACCACCGATCGCTCGGCGCGGCGCGCGATCGTCCGGGCGACATGGATGCGCGCCGCCGCTTCGCCCCCGCCGGGCAGGATGAAACTCCGCAGCGGCTCCAGACGCCCATTCATCGCGTCGATCTCACTTTCCAGCCGGCCCACTTGCGACTGGACGATTCGCAGGACCATCTCCGACGGCGCAAAGTCTTCGGCTGGCGTGGCCAGGTCGGCGCCGAGATCGAACAATTCGTTTTGTACCCGGCCGAGCATCGCCCGAGCCTCATCCGAACCCACCTGGACCAACGCCAGTCCGATCGCGCTGTTTAATTCGTCGACATCGCCGATCGCCTGCGCCCGCGGGTGATCCTTGAGGATCCGCGAGCCGTCGACCAGCCCGGTCTCGCCCGTATCGCCGGTGCGCGTGTAAATCTTGTTGAGCTTGACCAGGATCAGCTCTTCGCGGCGCCGGCGACGATCAGGATCAGCGCGACGATGACGATCGCCACCGCCTGGAACAGCACGCGCTTGCGCATCCAGTTCTGTTGCGCCTCGCCAGTAACGTCCTTGCCCGACGCCATGGCAATGACGCCGCGCACCAGGACATAAGCCGTCGCGGCCATCGCCGCGACCAGGAGGATGATCATGATGGTTGTCATGCTGGCCTATTTAAGCCCGATCCAGCCGAAAGCCAGACGGCACTAAGCCGGTAGCAAGATCGCCGACCAGCGCCCGTCCGTCGATGCCGGCCTCGCGCATCGCGGCGAGCGTCGGCGCCCGGTCGCGCTTGGCCAGCCGCTGGCCATCGGCATGCGCGACCAGCGGGTGGTGGAGATAGGTTGGGACGGGCAGGCCGAGCAGGTCCTGAAGCACTCGCTGGACGGGGGTCGAAGGCCGCAAGTCCGCGCCGCGCACGACCAGCGAGACGCCGCTCGCCGCATCGTCGACGACGCAGGCCAGATGATAGCTCGCTGGCGCATCCTTGCGAGCGAGGATGGCGCCGCCGATGTCGGCCAGGCCAGCACGGAAGCTGCGGCCATCCTCCTCGATCCATGACGGCAATCCGGTGATCGCCAGCGCCTGGCCGCAGTCGAGCCGCCAGCTGTGCGGCGTGCTCGCACGCCGAGCCGGATCGTCGGGCAGGCCGCGGCAGGTACCCGGATAGGAAGAGCCGGCATCGCCGTGGGGCGCGGTCAGCGACGCGGCGATGTCGGCCCGCGTGCAAAAGCACGGATAGACCAGCCTGCGCGCCTTGAGCTGCTCCAGCGCTGCTTCATAAATCTGGGTCCGCTGCGACTGAACCAGCGGCTCACCGTCCCAGCCAAGCCCGAGCCAGCGCAAATCCTCCTCGATCCCGGCGACGAACTCCGGACGGCACCGCGTTCCATCAAGATCCTCGATCCTCAGCAGGAATTTGCCGCCGCTTAGCCGCGCCCGCGAATGACCCGTCGCCGCGCTATACGCATGGCCAAGGTGCAGCCGCCCAGTCGGCGACGGAGCGAAACGCGTCACCGTCATCGCAGCTGTGGCCTAATCGACTCTTGACCGGCAACACGAGAAAGTGCTGTCATGCTCTTGTCACGCCGGGCTGGCATCCGGCTGGACACAAGGGAAGACGGGCCCGTGAGGCGCCCTCTCCTCCTTGGGTGCGACAGGGCCGGAGGGTGGTGTTCGAAGCGGGCGGACATCGAAAGGCCATTGCCCGCGTCATGTATCACTCCGAGATCATCCGCCATCCGGACTCGTGCCCAGCGCTGGTGCTCAACGCGGACTATACGCCGCTGTCTTATTATCCATTGAGCCTGTGGCCGTGGCAGACGGCGGTCAAGGCGATGTTCCTCGAGCGTGTCGACGTCGTCGCCCATTACGAGCGTGAGGTGCACAGCCCGACGATCGCGTTGAAGCTGCCATCGGTGATCGCGCTTCGGCAGTTCGTCCGGCCCAGCCAGTTTCCCGCGTTCACCCGGTTCAACCTGTTCCTGCGCGACCGCTTCCGTTGCGTCTATTGCGGCTCGCCCAAGGAGCTGACCTTCGACCACGTCGTCCCCCGCGCTCAAGGCGGCCGGACGACCTGGGAGAATGTGGCGACCGCCTGCGCGCCGTGCAATCTGCACAAGGGCGGACGGACGCCGGCCCAGGCAAGGATGCACTTCGCCCGCGAACCGATCCGGCCGACCAGCTGGCAATTGCAGGATCACGGCAAGAGCTTCCCGCCCAACTACCTCCACCAAAGCTGGCGTGACTATCTCTACTGGGACGTCGAGCTGGAGCCGTAAGCGCCGGCGATGAATTCCCGCACGCTCGGCGCGATGTCGCCGCGGCGGAGCGCCAGCGCGAGGTTGGCGATCACGAAGCCCGCGGCGCTGCCGCAATCGTGCCGCTCGCCCTCGAAGGTGAAAGCGTGGAACGGCTGCTTGCCGACCAGCTTGGCCATCGCGTCGGTCAACTGGATTTCGCCGCCGGCGCCGGTCTCCTGCGCGCCGAGTTCGCGCATCACTTCGGGCTGGAGGATGTAGCGGCCCGGAAGCATCAAATTGGACGGGGCCGTGCCGGGTGCCGGTTTCTCAACCATCCCGAGGATTTCCGTCAGGCGGCCATCGGTCGCGCCAGGGTCGATGACGCCATATTTGTGCGTTTCTGCGTCGGGCACTTCGAGCGCCGCGACAAGGTTGCCGCCAACCTTGTCATAGGCCTCGACCATCTGCGCCAGGCAGCCTGGCTCGCCCAGCATCAACTCATCCGGGAGAAGCACCGCGAACGGTTCGTCGCCGACGATGTCGCGCGCGCACCACACCGCATGGCCGAGGCCGAGCGGCTGTTGCTGGCGAACTGAGACGATCTCGCCATAATCGCTGCGCGAGCGCTCGAGCCGATCGAGGCTCTTGCCCGCCGCCCGCATCGTCGCTTCCAGCTCGAAGCCGATGTCGAAATAGTCGACGAGACCCGATTTCCCGCGCCCGGTGACGAAGATCATCTGCTCGATGCCCGCCTCGCGCGCTTCGTCGACCGCATATTGGATCAGCGGCCGGTCGACGATCGTCAGCATTTCCTTGGGCATCGTCTTGGTCGCCGGCAGCAAGCGCGTGCCGAGCCCGGCGACCGGGAACACTGCCTTGCGAACGCGCTTGGTCATTGTGGAGTCGAAACCCCGCTTTGCTCGGAACTCGTCGGTGCTTCGGTTTCGGGTAGGACCGGGGCCGCGCCGCCATCGGGTGGCGGCAGGTCGAAGCGGTCGGCCTTGCGCGGCAGCGACCGCCGGATCAACTCGTCGATGCGCTCGGGGCGGGCGTTGGTCGGCAGCGTCAGCAGTTGCTCGGCGGTTGGCGTTGCGCTGGCCAGCAACGGTTTGACCGGCAGGCTGTGGCCTGGCGCCGGTTGCAGCGGCGCCATCTGACCGCAGCCCGTCAAGCTCGTCACAATCATCAGAACCATTACCGCACGCTTCATCGATCACTCCGAGCGGCACGCACCGCGGCGACCGCTTCGATTACCCGCTCGGGCGAGGTTCCGCCAGCCGAGGTCCGCGATGCGACACTGCTTTCGACCGACAGCCGCGCGATCGCTTCCTCGCCGATGCGTGGGTCGACCGCCTGAAGCTCCTCGAGGCTGAGCTGGTCGAGGTTGACGCCCCTGGCCTCAGCCGTCGCCACGGCGCGTCCGGCGATGTGGTGCGCCTCGCGAAACGGCACGCCGGCCGCCGCCAGCCAGTCGGCAAGGTCGGTCGCAGTCGAATGGCCGGCCGCCGCCACCGCCCGCATCCGTGGCCCGTCGAACTCGAGCTCGCCAAGCATGCCGGCCATCGCCGCCAGCGAAATCATCAGCAGGTCATGCGCGTCGAACAACGGCGCTTTGTCGTCCTGAAGGTCCTTGGCGTAGGCCAGCGGCAGGCCCTTGAGCAGCATAAGCAGCGCGACCAGGTCGCCGGTGATCCGCGCGCTGTGGCCGCGGACCAGCTCGGCGGCGTCGGGATTGCGCTTGTTGGGCATGATCGACGATCCGGTCGACCAGGCGTCGGGCAGGATGACGAACCCGAACGGTTGCGA
Organism: Sphingomicrobium sp.; assembly: GCA_039925985.1. Lineage (GTDB taxonomy): Bacteria > Pseudomonadota > Alphaproteobacteria > Sphingomonadales > Sphingomonadaceae > Sphingomicrobium. The sequence goes on along the minus strand of JBDSXT010000159.1, from coordinate 1,319 downwards.
CGCCCAGATAATGATTTCTTCGGCAAGCCGCGACAGATGGACCGAGCACAGCGCCGCCGCCGCAAGGTAATCGACAACGAAATCGCGGTCGGAGACCGAATCGAGGCTGTTCGCCGTCGGTTGGTCGAAACCCAAGGCGGCCGAGGTCGCCTCGCGGTCGATCGGAAAGCTGGTCCCGGCCAGCGCCGCTGCGCCGAGCGGGCATTGATTGAGCCGCGCGCGAGCATCGACGAAGCGGCTGCGGTCGCGGGTGAACATCTCGCGATAAGCCATCAGATGGTGACCGAGAGTCACCGGCTGCGCCGATTGCAAATGCGTGAAACCCGGCATGATCGTCGCCGCATGCTGTTCGGCGCGGTCGAGGATCGCGGCTTCCAGCCCATCGATCGCCGCCACCACCTCGTCGATGGCGCCCCGCACGAACAGCTTGAAATCGGTTGCGACCTGGTCGTTGCGCGACCGTGCCGTATGCAGCCGCCCCGCGGCCGGCCCGATCAATTCGGTCAGCCGCTGCTCGACGTGCATGTGGATGTCCTCGAGTGCCGGATCTTCGGGCACGCCCGTGTTCGCAAATTCATCGGCGATCGCCGCGAGGCCCTGGTCGATGACCGCTGCATCGTCCGCCGTTATGATCCCCTGCTGGCCAAGCATTGCCGCATGGGCGCGGCTGGCGGCGAGGTCCTCGCGCCAAATCCGCTTGTCGGTTGCGATCGAGCTATTTATCTCGCGCATCAACTCGGCCGGGCCGCCGCCAAAGCGCCCGCCCCACATCGGATTGGAGATGGTCTTGCGGCTGATCCTGCTGCTCCTCGCGCTCGTCGGACTAGCTGCGTGCGATAGGCAAAAGCCCGAAGCGCCACAAGGCGAGCAGGGTGCGCAAGCCGAGGACCAGGCGACGGTCGGCATCAAGGGCGTTCACCGCGACAATGCGGGCAAACCCGCGCCCAAGGTCAGCTTCCGCGATCCCGACGGCGGCGAGATCAGCATCGCCGATTTCAAGGGCGTGCCGGTGCTGGTCAATCTATGGGCCAGCTGGTGCGCGCCGTGCATCAAGGAGCTGCCGACTCTGGAGAAATTGTCTGATTCCCATCTCCAGGACGGCCAGTTGGGGGTAATCGCGGTCAGCCAGGACACGGGTCCCCAAGGCTCGGTCCGCGCCTTTCTCGCGTCGCAAAAGATCGACGGGCTCGGAGCCTACCAGGATCCGGAGATGGCACTGACCGGCGCGCTTGGCGTCCAGGTGATGCCGACCACCGTCCTCTACGATCGCCAGGGCCGCGAACTGTGGCGCTACGTCGGCGACATGGACTGGACGAGTG
>JBDSXT010000158.1:0-5773 GCA_039925985.1 Sphingomicrobium sp. | reverse complement strand
GCGCATGCGGACGGCCGAACGTTCGGATGATTATCTAGGCCAAATCCGCGCGAAACTGGTCCAAATCCGGACGTCTTGTCGCTATCCAGCGAGGACGCGGAGGCGTAATGAAATCATCGCCGACCGGTGATTAGCCCGTCCGCAACAGAGAGCCGATCAACTGCTCCTGCGATCGACAAGGGGGACGCAAACATTCCCAAGCAAGCCTATTATGCCGCGCGGGCGATCGACGAGCGCCGGCAGGCCCGCGCCGCGACCGACGCGCGCGCCGCCGCGTCGCATCTGGAACTGTCGGCACGCTACGAGGCGCTCGCGGCGGATCCAAGCCACGAGCTGCCGGCCCGCGGATTGGCCAATTTCGAGCCGTCCGATCAACTCCCGAACAGCTGGAATCCGACCGACTGACCGTCTCCGCGCCCGCTCCCTTATAGCGATAGGCTGGCGGCGGGCCCTACAGCCGAATTCGCCCGTCGACCTTCGCGGTGCGGTGGACGTCGACCATCAGCAGCATCGCCAGCCAGCGCCGCGATCGCTCCGGGGTGAAGCCGAGCTCGACGGTGCGTTCGACCGGCTCGCCATAGGTGCCGAACAGCCGGTCCCACAGCGGCATGTCGCCGAAGTTGCGCGCGTGCACGTCGCGCTCGTGGTGCAGCAAATGCGCTTCGGGCCGCTGGATCAACCAGCCGGTCCAGGCCGGCGTCCTGACATCCCAATGCTGGTACAGCGACACCAGGAAACCCCATAGGCCGCCCCACGCCGCGGCGTGCGCGGTGACATGGAGCAACCCCGCGGCGAGCAGCGCGGCGACCACGCCCTGGACGAAGATATCGACAGGGTGAAAGATCATCGCGGAAGAAATATCGACGCGGGCAACGCCGTGATGGAGCTGGTGCCCGGCCCGCCACAGCACATCGAAATAATGCATAGTGCGGTGCGCCCAATAGCCGAAAAAGGTGGTCAATGCCCACACAGGCAGCGCCGCCCAATTGGCCCACGGCTCAAGGTCGACGATCGCCATTGGCGGCAGATAGGGGACCAGCAACAGCGGCGCGTAGACGAATACCGCGAGCGACAAGGCCAGGCCGGCGAGGCCGATCAGCCGCCAATGCCGCACCGCCGGCATTTCGCGCCGGGATGGAAACAGCGCCTCAAACCCGAGAAAAGCCAGGAAGCTCGCGGGCAGAGCGAGCAGCATCGCAGTATCGAAATCCATCGCAGTTCCCCCCAGGCGATCGGCCGATTGGGCGGATTTTACTGCGCTTGCACCGCGCCGTCGAGACGGCCCCGGCGGAGCAGTAACCGGGGTGAGCGGAGCCAAAGCGGGCCGTTCGGGCGCAACCCTTATGTCCCTGGATCCGTTGAACTCTTTGCTACCAGTCGCAAGACGGTCTTGGGCGCTCAGCAAACGCCTTCCTCCTATCTTCAACGTCTCCTAGCCAACAGGCAACCAATTCTGGTGCCTGGAAACTAAGGAACCCACGATGAAATATTTTGGCACCGTCAACACGTTCGACGTCGGTCAGGGCAAGGGCTCAATCAAGCCGGAAACCGGCGGCGACAACCTTGCGTTCGAGCGCAGCGCGTTCGCGTGGGACATCAAGGCTCATCCGCCGACCACCGGCCAGCGCCTGTCCTATGACGTCGGCACCAGCAGCGACAGCAAGCCCTGCGCGCTAAACCTCCAGAAGATCTAGACTGCCAGCTTAAGTCTATCGGGGCGGGAGTGCGGACCTCCCGCCCCTTTTTCGTCTCTAACCGGTCGCGATAGTCTACAGCGCACCGGTGATGGCCGCCGAACTTATCCTTTCGACACTGATGGTGCTACTGACCGTGTCGATCCACGGTACCGGCCTCTATGTGCTTTCGCTCATCCTACGCCTCGAGCAACGCGAGGAACGGCACGATCATATTCCTCCCCTGTCGGGGCGGGGCATCGCCGTGACTTTGCTTGCCAGCCTCGGCCTGTTCCTCCTTCATGGCGTCGAGATCTGGCTCTATGCCTTTCTGTTTCTCGCCATCGGCTCAGTCGAGGGGCTGCGCGAAGCGGTCTATTTCTCGACCATCACTTATGGCGCGATCGGCTACAGCGATGCGGCGATGGCCGAGCAATGGCGCCTCGTATCGGCGATTGAAGGGATCAACGGGCTCATCCTGATCGGCTGGTCGACAGCCTTCTTCGTCACCTTGGTTGCGCGGATGCGGCGCACGAGTTGAGCAACGATATCGCAATGGGGTACTATAGTACCCTTCTTGAAACGCGCCGTTTTGCTTGACTTTCGGTCGAATTCCCGCCAATAGCCCGGCCACAGGCGGCGCCGTGTGCGCCGCTTTTTTTTCGCATTTCAACCCGAGAGGTCCACGCCATGAAGGCGCTGATGAAGACCACCAAGTCGGTCAAGCCGGCCGAGGTGATTAAGAAATGGCATCTGATCGATGCCGACGGCCTGATTGTCGGCCGCCTCGCGACGATCATCGCGAATATCCTGCGCGGCAAGCACAAGCCGATCTACACCCCGCACGTCGACTGCGGCGACCATGTCGTCGTGATTAACGCCGGCAAGGTCAAGTTCACCGGCCGCAAGCTCGAGCAAAAGATCTATTACAAGCACACCGGCTATCCAGGCGGCTTGAAGGAAATCACAGCAGGTAAGGTCCTCGACGGGCGTTTCCCCGAGCGCGTTCTCGAAAAAGCGGTCGAACGAATGGTCCCGCGCGGCCCCCTCGGCCGCGACCAGATGCGCGCCTTGCACCTCTACAATGGCACCGAGCACCCGCACGGCGGCCAGGACCCTCAGATCCTCGATGTCGCGGCGATGAGCCGCAAGAACAAGGTGGGCGCCTAACATGGCCAAGAAAGCAAAAACCCTTTCCGACCTCGGCGCGCTGACCAACCCGGAACCCGAGGTTCCTGAGGTTGCCGCGGCCGAGGCATCCGAAGCTCCGGTTGAAGCCGCCGCCGAGGCCGCTCCCGCCGAAGCCGCCGTCGACGACACGCCGCCGCCGCCGCCGCAGATCGAGGCCGTGCTGCGCGAGCAGCAGCTCGACAAGTTCGGCCGCGCTTATGCGACCGGCCGCCGCAAGGACGCCGTCGCCCGCGTCTGGCTCAAGCCGGGCTCGGGCAAGATCGTCATCAACGAACGCGAGCAGGAGGTCTATTTCGCCCGGCCGACGCTGCGCCTGGTGATCAACCAGCCGTTCGGCATCACCGAACGCGCCGGGCAGTATGACGTCATTGCCACGGTCAAGGGCGGCGGCCTGTCCGGCCAGGCCGGCGCGGTTCTGCACGGCATCGCCCAGGCGCTGACCCGGTACGAGCCGGCGTTGCGGACGATGGTCAAGCGCGCTGGCTTCCTGACCCGCGATCCCCGCGTCGTCGAGCGTAAGAAATACGGCCGCGCCAAGGCCCGCCGCAGCTTCCAGTTCTCGAAGCGCTAACTCTTGCTTCCCCTCCCGACCGCGGGAAGGGTCGGGGGAGGGCATGTCAGAGCAAGGCTTCGGCTTGGTCCAGCACCTTGCTGAAACTGTCGACGATCAGCCGGTACGGCTCGGCGGTCGCCATATCGAGGCCCCCGGACTTGAGCAAATTGTAGCCGTAGTTCGACCCGCCGGCCCGGAGCACCGCAAGATAATTGTCGCGGTCGGCAGCCGTGCCGTGCATCACCTTTTGCGCGAAGAAGTTCGCCGCCGTGATCGACGTCGCATATTGCCAGACATAGAAGCCGAAATAGAAGTGCTGGATGTACGCCCACTCGCTCGAATAATCCGGCTCGATCCGAACCTTGGGCCCGTGATATCGCTTCAACAGGTCGAGATAGAGTGCCGACATCTTTTTCCCGGACAGGCCCTCGCCCTTGGTTGCCAAATCGTTGATCGCCAGCTGGAATTCGGCGAACATTGACTGGCGGAAGAACGTCCCCCGATAATTCTCCATGATCTGGCCAAGGTAGAACAGCTTGTCGTCCTTGGTCTGCGCGCGTTCGACCATCATGTTGGCCAGCAGCAGCTCGTGCGCGGTTGACGCCACTTCGGCGGTAAAGGTTGGGTAGCTGGCCAGTTCATAGGGTTGGGCAACGTTGGCGAGCAGCGAGTGCATCGCATGCCCCCATTCGTGCGCGTAGGTCGAGAGCCCGTCATATTTGTCGCTGAGGTTGAGCAGCAGATAGGGGTGAACGTCGAACGCCCCGGGCTGCATGTAGGCGCCCGAGGCCTTGCCCGGCCGCGGCAAGGGATCCATCCAGCGTTTCGCGGTCGCGTCGGCGAAAATGCGGCCATAGTCCGGCCCCAGCGGCTTGGTCGCTTCCAAAGTCAGCTGGCGCATTTCGGCGAGGCTGTAGGTCCGGTTCGACTTCACCAGCGGCGGATAGATGTCCCAATAGCCCATGTCGGTCAGCCCGAGCATCCGCTGGCGCAACGCAAAATAGCGGTGCAGCACCGGCAGCCCGCGGTTGGTCTCGGCGATCAGCGAGCGATACACGGCCTCGGGCAAGTTGCTGCCTTCGAGCGCGGCCTCGAGAGCGCTGTCGTAATGGCGCGCTTTGGCTCGGAACAAGTCGCCTTTCACCTGGGTCGCAAGCGACGCGCCGAGCGAATTCTCGAACGCCTTGTAGCTCGCCCAGAATTTGTCGAAGACCGTCTTGCGATCGACCCGGTTCGCAGCCGAGCGAGCGATTGTATAGCCTTGGTCGTCAAGCCGGATTTCCCGGCCGTCGCTAAGCTTCACCGTCGGCCGCGGGATGTCGGAAGCGGCGAGCTGGTCGCGGATATCCTCCGGTCCGGCGAGCGGCGTCCCCGCCGACGCAAGCAATTTCTCGCCCTCGGGCGACAAGGTGTGCGAGGCCTGGCGAAGGACGTCGCGTAGGCCGAACGCGAATTTCTTGAGCCCCGGGTCGGCGGCGATCAGTCGATTGACCTTCGGCGCGCCGATGGCGACGAGCTCCGGATTGGCCCAAGAGGTCGCTTCGCCGAGCGCGGTAAAGACATCCTGCGCCTGGCTCTTGCGCTCCTGGTTCGGGGCGACGCGAAGGTCCTCGTCGGCTTTCAGTGACGCATAAGTGTAGAGCCGCGAGGCGCGCTTGTTGAGGTCGGATTGCGCCTGCAACGCGGCCTTCAGCCGCGCCGCGCTTTGCCCCAGCTTGCCCTTATATTGCAGCAGCGATGGAATGCGCGCCAGGACTGCCTTGCGCTCCGCCTCCCAGGCTGCGTCGCTCGGGTAGATTTCGCCAAGGTCCCAGGCGGCAGAACCGGCAGCGGCGGGTGTTTGCGCCAGCGCCCAACTCTGCACTCCGGCGGCCACCGCAACGGCAGCAGCAGAAACGAACGCCTCGCGGCGCGACAAATCGAGCATTGAAAGACCCTCATCCGAAAGAGGTGCTGTTTTGCATCAACCGGCGATCCGCGCCAGCCTTCGTTCGACGAACGGCCGACCGACGGCTTAATCGGCGGCCATCGCCGGCGGGCGTCCACTGCCCTTTGCCTTGCGCATGATGAAGAGCAGCGGCAGCACGGCGAAGGTGACGATCATCATCAGCTTGAAGTCGTCGAGATAGGCAATGAACACCGCTTGCCGCGTGATCTCGCCATTGATCATCGCCAATGCGCCCGCTCCGCCTGGACCGATGCGTTCGAGCAGCGTCGGGTCGACCATCGGCAGAGTCTGTTCGGTGACGTGGCCGGCGAGGTCGGCATGGGCGACCTGGGTCATCCGCACCAGTTGCGAGCTGACCACCGAAATGCCGACCGATCCGCCGACATTGCGAGCGAGGTTCAACAGGCT
>JBDSXT010000157.1:0-3007 GCA_039925985.1 Sphingomicrobium sp. | reverse complement strand
TGGCGCGGGATGCGCGCCCTGATCTTCGGCGACGACGGCGAGACCAGCCTGCGCGACCAGATCGAGGACGCGATCGACGAGGCCGAGACCTCGCGCACCGTCTCGGGCGACCTGTCGCCGCTCGAGCGCCAGATGCTCCGCAACCTGCTGCAGTTCGGCGACCGCACTGCCGGTGACGTCTGTGTGACGCGCGGCGACATCATGTCGGTGCCGCTCACGATCAGCTTCGACGATCTTATCCGCGCGTTTGCCGACGCCGGCCACAGCCGTCTCCCGGTCTACGGCGACGGCCTCGATGACATCGTCGGCATGTACCATATCAAGGACGTCTTCATCGCCCGCGTCGACGAAAGCCGCGACCGCTCCCCGTCTGCTCTAATGCGCACGCCATTGTTCGTCCCCGAATCGATGAGCGTCATCGACCTTCTCGCCCGCATGCGCGCCGACCACATCCACCTCGCCATCGTCGTCGACGAATTCGGCGGCACCGAGGGCTTGGTGACCATTGAGGACGTCGTCGAGGAGATCGTCGGCGAAATCGAGGACGAGCATGACGAGGAAGCCGACGGCATGCTGACCCTGCTCGAGGACGGGTTGTGGGAAGCCGACGCCCGGCTCGAGCTCGAGGAATTGACCGGTACCGTCGACGCCCGGCTGACCGCCGAGGAAGGCGAAATCGACACGATTGGCGGGCTCGTCTTCCTGCTCGCCGGCCGGATCCTCCAGCCGGGCGAGTCGGTCGTACACGTATCGGGCTGGCGTTTGGAAAGCATCGAAGCCGACGGCCGCCGGATCCGCCGCCTCCGCCTCCACGCCCCGGAAGCCGCCGCTTGAACTAGCGGCTACCTGGCGAACAAATTCCCTGGATCGGCCATCGCCTTGAACTCGAGCGCGTTGCCCGCGGGATCCAGGAAAAACATCGTCGCCTGCTCGCCCGGCTCACCGGCAAAGCGCACCGTCGGCGGAATCACGAACTTGGTCCCCGCTGCCTTCAGCCGCTCGGCGAGCGCGTGCCATGCATCCATCGCCAGCACGACCCCGAAATGCGGCACCGGCACATCCTCGCCGTCGACCGCATTGCTCGCCGCCCACCGCTGCGCGTCCGGCGCCAGATGCGCGACAATCTGATGACCGTGCAAATCGAAGTCGATCCACTGCGCCGAGCTCCGCCCCTCCGGACACCCCAGCACCCGTCCGTAAAACTCCCGCGCCGCGGCGAGGTCGTCGACCGGAAAGGCGAGATGGAACGGCGGCAGCGTCATGATCCAAGCTTGCCACCGGTCGGCGCTCCCCGCAATGACGTGAGCGAATGAAGTCCATCCTTCTCGCCCTTCTGCTCGGCGCCCTATCCGCCTTCGCGTTCCAGCCGGTCGACGAGTGGCTGCTGCTGCCGCTCGCGCTGGCCGGCCTGTGCGAATTGCTGTTCCGCGCCCCCACGCTCCGCCGCGCCCTCGCCCTCGGTTATGCGTTCGGCTTCGGCCAGTTCTTGATCGCCCTCAACTGGATCGCCACCGCTTTCACCTTTCAGGACGCGATGCCGGCCTGGCTCGGCTGGGTCGGGGTGCTGCTCGTCGCGGTCTACCTCGCGATCTACCCGATGCTTGCCACCGGTCTCGCCTGGCGCCTCTGCAACAAGCGCCCCGCCGCCATCGTTCTCACCCTAGCCGGCGCGTGGGGCCTCACCGAATGGCTTCGCGCCGGCATGTTCACCGGCTTCGCCTGGAACCCGGCCGGAGTCGTTCTCGCCGACACGCCCTGGCTCGTATCGAGCGCGCTGATCGGCACCTACGGCCTGTCGATCCTCGTTGTGATGTTCGCCGGCGGGCTGTGGCTGGCCTCGCTCCGCAAATATGCCGGCGCGGCAGGGGTCCTCGGCGCGATGATCATCCTGTGGCTTCTGCCCCCACCGCCAACCGCCCAGGCAGCGAACAAATCCGTCCGCATCATCCAGCCCAATATCGGCCAACACGAAAGATGGCGGCCTGAATTTACGGAGGAAGCCGCGCGCCGCATCGGCACGCTGTCGATGGACCCGCGCGGCACTCGCCCCCGCTTGCTGTTCTGGCCCGAGTCCGCAGTCACCGATCCGCTTTCCGACGCCCGCAGCGACGAGCACCAGGCCTTCGCCGCGTTCGAGCGCAAGCGCGCCGCCGCCATCGTCGGCCCCGGCGAGTTCCTCCTGACAGGCGGCATCGCCGTCAATTCGAGCGATGGCCGTCGCGTCGACAGCGCCGCCAACAGCGTCCTTATTCTCGGCTCGGGCGGCAACATGCTTGCCCGCTACGACAAGGCCCACCTCTTGCCGTTCGGCGAATATCTCCCGGTGCGGCCCTTGCTGTCGGCCATCGGCCTGTCGCGTTTCGCTCCCGGCGAGATGGACTTCCAGCCGGGGCCAGGACCGCGGACCATCGACCTTGGCGAGTCTTGGGGCAAAGTCGGCATTCAGCTTTGCTACGAGATCATCTTCTCGGGCGAAGTCGTCGACCGCCACCACCGCCCCGATTTCATCTTCAACCCGTCGAACGACGCCTGGTTCGGCCGCTGGGGCCCGGCGCAGCATCTGGCCCAGGCCCGCCTCCGCGCCGCCGAGGAAGGTATTCCGGTCATCCGCTCGACCCCGACCGGGATCAGCGCGATCATCGACGCCCGCGGCGCCCTGACGCGGGTGCTGCCGTGGCGGGCGGCGGGAATCATCGATGGCCCGCTGCCGCCGCCGACCGCCGCCCCCACCGTGTTCGCCCGCTTCGGCAACCTCATTCCTTTGCTCCTCGCCTTCGGCTTGTTGATCGGCGGCATTGCGATGGGCCGGACTCGCCGCTAGGGCGCTGACCACCATATAAAGACTTCCTTATATCCTGATTCCCATATCCTGAATCCGAAGGCCCCGCCCGCCAATGCGCAGCAATTATCTTTTCACGTCCGAATCCGTTTCCGAAGGCCATCCGGACAAGGTCGCCGACCAGATCAGCGACGCGATCATCGACCTGTTCCTGTCCAAGGACCCCGA
>JBDSXT010000156.1:0-13505 GCA_039925985.1 Sphingomicrobium sp. | reverse complement strand
ATACGGACCTCTGGAAAGGCTTTGCTGAGGCATCCGCTCAAATCGCGGGATGACCTTCGATTGGTCTCATTATTGAGACTAGAACCTTTTTCTTAGGCCCGACCGTAACGTCCGTTTTCCACCCATTGCGGACATTAGCGACACACCTATCATGGGGGAATGAGCAACTTCCGAGACTGCTGAAGAGCGACAAATGGAACTATGGTTAGTGCGCTATCTGACGTTTACGTCTTCTTCGCGCTCATCGGTTGGGAGAGTGTGGGAAGCCAATGACTAATCCTTATGTCCTGGTGTTCGTCGGCGGGGGCCTTGGTTCGGTCCTGCGGTTGGCGATGTATCACGCCGCCCGCCTGTGGCTGCCGCCCGGCTTTCCGTGGGGGACGCTGGCGGTCAACGGGCTGGGCGGCGTCGCCGCGGGCGCGTTCGCCGGCTGGATGCTGGCGCGCTCCGCCGGCGGTGCGGAGTCGATGTCGCTGTTCGTGATGACCGGATTGCTCGGCGGTTTCACGACCTTTTCGGCTTTTAGCCTGGACGCGGTGCAATTGTGGCAGCGCGGTGAGGTCGGTGCGGCAGCCGGCTACGTGACCGCTTCGGTTCTTCTCGCCGTCGCCGGAGTGGTCGCGGGGATGGGGGCAGCCCGCGCGTTCGCCTGACAGTCCTTGGCGCGCGACTGGGCCACTCAAACATGCTATGGAGCAAGCTTGGCGAAAGGAGCCGGGGCCATGGCCGATCATGACCGCCAATATTACGCGCGCCGCGCCGCCGAGGAGCTTGACCGTGCGCTCGCTGCAACCGACTCTCACGCCGCCCAGGCCCACCGCGAGTTGCAGCGTGCCTATCTCGAGCGGGCCTCGGTCGGCAACCGCCCGGCACCGGTCGAAGAGGTCGTCGGCTAGGGCCGCAAGGATTTGAACGCTTGCTCGACGGCCAAGGCGTTTGCCTTGGCTCGGGCCGCCTCCAACCGCGGATAGCCGCCGGCCTCCTCTTGTCGCAATTGTTCGGCGAAGCGCCCGGCGCGGATTTCGGCCAGTACTTCCCCCATCCGTTGGCGAACGCCCGCATCGACGATCCGTGGGCCGCCCAGAGTCGCGCCGAGCTCGGCGGTATTCGAGATGGCCTCGCGCATCCCGGCGATGCCGCGCGCTTCGATCAGCTCGGCGATCAGCTTCAATTCGCCGACGCACTCCAGATAAGCGACTTCGGCCGACACCCCGCCGGCGACCAATGTGTCGAAGCCGGCCACCAGGATTTCGGGCACCGCGCCCCATACAACCGCGCTCTCATTGAACAAATCGGCTTCGCATTCCTCGGCGAAGGTCGAGGCGATCAATCCGGCGCGCCCGCAGCCGATCGCGCGCCCGTAGGCGAGGGCGAGCTCGCGGGCGCGACTGCTGCGGTCCTGCGCGACGGCCCACAAGCCGATCATGCCCTTGCCCTCCGCATAGAGCGAGCGAAGCGCAGTGCCTGGTCCCTTGGGAGCGACCATCAACACGTCGAGGTCGGCGCGCGGTTCGATGAAGCGGAAATGGATGGCCAGCCCGTGGCTGAAGCCGAGCGCCGCGCCCGCGCGAAGCTGCGGCTCGATTTCGCGGTAGAGGCCGCCAAGAATCTCGTCGGGGGCGAGCAGCATGACGAGGTCGGCGGAAGCCACCGCGTCTTCGACTCGTGCGACGTCGAGCCCATGACCCAGCGCTTCGGTCGAGCTCGACGAGCCGCCGCGCAAACCCACCACGATATCGACGCCGCTGTCCTTCAGATTGAGCGCTTGCGCGCGGCCCTGGTTGCCGAAGCCAAGTATCGCCACGCGCTTGCCGGCAAGCGGGGAGGGGTCGATGTCTGCGTCGAAAAGCATGTCCATTTGGCGGGATTAGGCGCTCGGTTGGAGCAGTTCCAGCGCCGCTTCGCCGGGAACTGCCGTGAATCGGGGCCATTCGGGCGGGGGTTGGTGCGCGAACCAGGTGTATTGGCGCTTGGCGTAGTTGCGGGTCGCTTGGCTGCCGCGGGCAACCACTTCCTCACGGCTGATCTCGCCCGACAGATACTCCGCGATCTCCCGCACCCCGATCGCCCGCATCACCGGCAGCTTGGGATCGAGCCCGCGTTTCAGCAGCGCCTCAACTTCCTCCACCGCCCCGCACTCCATCATTTGCGCAAATCGCTCATCGCAGCGCGCGTAAAGCCAATCCCGCGGCGGCAGGAGGACCAGCGGACGAAGGGTTATTGAGTTACCAATCCCACCTTGCCGTTGCGTCTGCCATTCGCTGAGCGTCTTCCCGGTCGACAGCACGACCTCCAGCGCCCGCGCGATTCGCAAGCTGTCCGCCGCGTTCAGCCGAGCCGCCGATTCGGCGTCCATCTCCACCAGCCGAGCCCGATTAACCTCCACCGATGTCGCCCGAACCTCCCGCCGAACTTCCGTGTCAATCGTCGGTATCGGGGCTATCCCATTGATAAGAGTGTTCAAATATAGCCCGGTGCCACCGACAAGAATCGGAATTCTATCATGCTCAACCACCTCCGCAATTGCGCCCCGAGCCATCGCCGCCCATTCCGCCGCGGAGCATGACTCGCCACCATCGATCATCCCGTAAAGCCGATGCTCAACCCGGCTCAGCTCCTCCGCACTGGGCGCCGCGTTGACGATATTGAGGTCGCGATAAAGCTGCGCGCTATCGGCATTGATGATTACTCCGCCGCACCGTTCGGCCAGCATCAGAGCCAACGCCGACTTGCCGCTCGCCGTCGGACCGGCAATGAGGGCAACGGGAGGACGAGTGGGCATCGCGACGCTGATAGCAGCCGGAAGGCTCGATGACAGGCTGGTCGAGCAAGCGCTCGGCCTGTTGCGCGAACTCGATTCCGCCGCCGATTTCGCCGCATGGATCGACGAGGGCGACGCCGCCGACCTCCGCTTTGATGCTGAGATTATAGCAGCGCGGAAAGCGCTTGAAGTGCTAGCCAATGTCGACGTCATTGTTCAGCCCGATAGTCCGCGCGAGAAGAGGCTGCTCGTCGCCGACATGGACTCGACGATCATCGGCCAGGAATGCATCGACGAACTTGCCGATTATGCAGGACTGAAAAACGAGATCGCCGCAATCACCGAGCGCGCGATGCAGGGCGAGCTCGATTTCGAAGCAGCGCTGCGGGAGCGGGTCGCGCTACTCGCCGGGCTTCTCGAAACCGCCATTGCCCAATGCCTGGTGGAGCGCGTTCGGCCCAACCCGGGCGCGGCGACACTGGTTCGAACCATGCGATCGCGCGGCGCGACCTGCTTGCTCGTCTCGGGCGGGTTCTTGTCCTTCGCTGAGCCGGTCGCGCATCAGGTCGGTTTCGATCAAGTCCAAGCCAATCGCCTGGGAATTGCGGATCATCGACTTACCGGACAGGTCGACGGGGCGATCGTGGACGCCGCCGCCAAGCGAGTTGCGCTAATCGAAGCTCGCGACGCGCTGGCGCTACGGCCAGCGGACGTGCTGGCCGTCGGCGACGGCGCCAATGACCGCTTAATGATTGCCGAAGCGGGGCTAGGGGTGGCCTATCGCGCCAAGGCCGCGCTCGCCGATGTCGCCGACGCCCGCCTAGACCATCACGGCCTCGATGCATTGCTTTGGGCCCAGTGCATTCCCAGGCAGGAATGGGTGACTACTTAACCGCCACTGGGAAACACGGCTGGCCCTTGGCTGACAAAGCAGTGCAGGCGGCGATTGCCGCAGCGCGGCTTTCATATGGTCCCGCCTGCAGCCGTGTGACCGCGCCCGCGGCGATGTAAAATGGCTGCCGTGCAGCCAGGGCATTGCTGCCTGATAGCCTTTTGAACAAGGCCTCGGCCGATTCACGCTTGGCAAAGGCACCGAGCTGGATCCGCCATCCGCCTGTTACAACCGAGGCAAGTGCTTGTGTTTTGGCCGGTGTAGATGCGCGCGGGGTTGGAGCCACCTTGGCTGGCTTGGCTAATGCCACTTTTGCCGGGAGAGGCTTCACTGACGCAACCTTAGAACGCGCGAGCGCGATACCCTTCTGGCGCCGATCTAGCGGAATGAGCTGGTCCATCTGGGCGAGCGTGGTTTTGGCGGGCGCCAGCCCCTGCGCCGCCGCGCGGCTGACATAAGCGTATGCAAGCACCGGGTCGCGCGCCACGCCGTCGCCGTTGAACAAAGCGGTCCCGTAAATCAGCAGGGCGCGCGGTTCACCCTGTTCTGCCGCGGATCTGAGCCAGCGCATCCCGCCAACGCGATTGCCAGTATCGAACAGCAGCAAGCCGAGCGTGGATTGGGCGTCGACATGACCCTTTCGCGCCGCCCGCTCGAGCCAGGTCTGGGCGGCGGCGAGATTGGTCGGAACGCCACGGCCAAGGCGATAGGCTTGGCCGAGGTTAAAGGCGGCGTCGGCGTCTTCGGCTTCGGCAAGCGGGCGCCAGATCCCGACCGCAGAGACATAGTCGGCGCGTTGCCACGCTTCGATTCCTGCCTTGACCGACTGGGCGGCCGCCGGGACCGCCGGCGCCAGTAGCGCCGCGATCAGTGCAATCTTGGCCGCCATTTCTTTCATCGCGCACATTTAGCCCGCCTTCGCGGCAGGCAACAAGGTCGGGCCGATGTTAACCAGATTTTAGAGGCTTGAGTGTCACTCCCGCCACTCAACGCAGATTATCGGGCAGGGGAAAAGAATGCGCGTTCTGGCAATGGCATCGCAGAAGGGCGGGTCCGGCAAGACGACTTTGTCCGGTCATCTGGCGGTGCAGGCGCAGCTCGCGGGCGCAGGCCCGGTCTGCCTTATCGACATCGATCCCCAGGGTAGCCTCGCCGATTGGTGGAATGAACGACAGGCCGATATGCCGGCCTTCGCCCAGACCACCGTCGCGCGCCTTGCGTCTGATCTTGAAGTTCTTCGCCAACAGGGTTTCCGTCTCGCTGTCATCGACACTCCCCCGGCGATCACCATGGCGATTCAGAGCGTGATCGCGGTAGCCGAACTGATCGTCATCCCAACCCGTCCGAGTCCACATGACCTTCGCGCCGTCGGCGCGACGGTCGATTTGTGCGATCGCGCCGGCAAGCCTTTGCTGTTCGTCGTCAACGGCGCAACGCCCAAGGCCAAGATCACATACGAAGCCGCGGTCGCGTTGTCGCAGCATGGCACGGTTGCTCCAGTCACCGTCCACCACCGCACCGATTTCGCCGCATCGATGATCGACGGCCGGACCGTAATGGAGGTTGATCCTAGCGGCCGATCGGCCCGCGAGGTGGTAGAGCTGTGGGATTATATTTCCGATCGCCTCGAAAAGAACTTCCGCCGCACCGTCTTCGCCGCTCCTGGCGCCGCGGCGCCCAATGCACCTCGTCCGGTTGGCGGCTTCGGCCGCCGCGTGGCCGGCCAGTAAGGGAAGCGCAAAGTGAAAAGCGGACCCAAGTTGATTAGCGAGCCCAAGGTATTTGCGTCGCTCTCTTCAGGCCTCCTCGCTCGCAAGGGCGCGGCGCGCCCGGCCATGCGGCCCCAGGGCTTTGGCCAGGGCGGCGGCTCTCTTGAGGACCTTGGCTGGGACGATCTCGGCTTCGAGCCGCCCAAACCGGTCGCTGGAGGCTCGCTGTCCGACGACACCCATGACGCGTTCGGCGAAGAGCTTGAAGAGCAGCCGTTGCGAAATCCGGTCGCAGCGCTCACCCCGGTACAATCGCCGGTCCATAGTCAGCAGGCCGAGCTGGTCGGACGGCTCACCGTTCCTGACGAGGACCTGTCGGAGGCCGGCGAGGATTTCGATGAGACCGCCGAGCTTTATGAGCCCGAGGGCGAGTCCGCCGCTGTAACCCGGTTCGCAGCGCCAATTTCCGAGGAGGTTCCTGCTCCGCTTCCGGTCCGTGCGCCAGTTCCGGTTGCTCGCCATGCAGCGACGCCGCGCGCGGCTCCTGGAAGCAAGGCGAAAGCGGCGTTCACGCTTCGCCTTGATCCGGCTCGCCACCTCAAACTCCGTCTTGCCTGCGCCATTGGCGGCCGCTCGGCACAGATGCTGGTGACCGATGCGCTCGATGCGCTTTTGGCCGCCATGCCGGAGCTCGATGCCATGGCTGCCAAGGCCAATCGCAAGGGATGAATCTCATGTCTAAATCGCTCCGCTTCGCGCCTGCTTTCACAGCAATCGTCATGGCTTCGGCCGTTGCCGGGTGCGCGGCTCCGCAGTTCGGCACGCGTAGCGCCTCCAGCTCTGCCAGCGGGAAGGACATGGCGAATGTCGGAGTAGCAACCCGAGCGCTGGTCGCATTCAGTGCCCAGGATTACCCCACGGCAGTGAAATATGCCGAGCAAGCGGTCACCAATAGCCCGAATGTCGCCGGATTCCGGGCGCTGCTGGGCAACGCCTATTTTGGTTCGGGCCGCTTCGCCTCGGCCGAGTCCGCGTTTCGTGACTCGCTGGCGCTGAACGGCAACCAGCCGCAGGTCATCGTCAAAGTGGCGTTGGTCGAAATCGCGCAAGGCAAGAGCGCCGAGGCCCAGCAGTTCCTGGCTTCTGCCCGCAACATGCTTGAGCCGGCCGACTTTGGCCTTGCCCTGGCCCTTGCCGGCCAACCGCAGGAAGCAATCAACGTGCTGGAGCCAGCCGCCCGTCAGGTTGGTGCCGATGCTCGCGTCCGCCAGAACTTGGCGTTGGCCTACGCCTTGATCGGCGACTGGGAGTCGGCTCGCACGATCGCAGCCCAGGACGTTCCGGGCAATCTGGTCGACGCCAGAATTCAAGAATGGATGCTGTTCGCCAAGCCGGCAACAGCCTCCGATCAGGTTGCCGCGTTGACCGGATTCCGACCTGTGTCCGGCGATCCCGGCCAGCCGACCCGCTTGGCGCTTCGCGGCGCAGAGACTCGGACTGCCGAGGCAGCACCGGCCCCCGCTCGGCCCCCCGTCTTACAAAGTTTGCCGGCTCAGGTCGCCGAAGTCATGCCGCAGCCAGTCGTCGAGCAATCACGCGTCCTGCCTCCCGTATACTCTGAGCCCGCAGTGATCGCCGCAGCTGCCGCTGCGTCGCCCGAAGCTCCGGCGGCTTATGCAGCGATGGCCGCGTTCAAGCAGCGCGCAGAGATGCGCAAGCAGGCCAAGTCAGCCGCCGTCCGCGCTCCGGCTCGCCATGCGTCTTTGCGGCTCCCAACGGGCAACTCGACTTCAGTGGTGCAAATCGGCGCGTATGGCTCGGCCAAGCGCGTTGCTCTTGCCTGGAACGATGCTGCCCGCCGCCACGCGAGCTTGCGTTCCTACACACCCATGAGCGCCCGCTTCAGCGGACCCAATGGTCTGGTTTACCGGCTTTCGGTCAAGGGATTCGCCGACGCCGAGCAGGCGAAGGATCTTTGCGTGTCCCTGCGCCGTGCTGGTGGAAGCTGCTTCGTGCGCAGCGTTGCGGGCGACGCGCCTGTCCAACTCGCTTCGCGCTAGGCTTCACCTCCCACCAGCAACCGCAGGCAGGCCATTCGAACGGCTACGCCCATTTCGACCTGGAGCGGGATCAGCGAGCGCGCCTGATCGTCCGCCACGGCGCTGTCGATCTCCACGCCACGATTCATCGGACCGGGATGCATGACGACCGCATCGGGGGTCGCGCGCGCTAGTCGCTCGGCGGTCAGTCCATAGCGCGCCAGATACTCGCCTGGCGCATCACCCAGGTCATCCTCTAGCCGTTCGCGCTGGACGCGTAGCATCATAATCACGTCCGCGCCCGCGATCGCCGCATCGACGTCGCCGCTACCCTGGAAATCTTGCGGCAGCAGAGCCGGCGGTCCGGCAAGGCGCACTTCGGCACCCAGCCGTGCGAGCAGCTTGGCGTTTGAGCGGGCGACCCGGCTGTGCTTGATGTCCCCGCAGATCGCTACTCGTAGCCCCTCCACCCGACCTAGGCGGCTGCGAATGGTCAGCGCATCGAGCAATGCCTGCGTCGGATGCTCGTTGGTGCCGTCGCCGGCATTGATCACCGGGCAGTCCATGATGCGCGCCATCCGAGCCGGGGCTTCATTCTCGAAATGGCGAATGACCAGTGCATCAGGCCGCATCGCATTCAGCGTTCGCGCCGTGTCGTCCAGCGTTTCACCCTTTTTGGCCGAGGATTGCTCGACCGGCAGTGAGACCATCTGCGCGCCGAGGCGGTGCGCGGCGACCGCAAAGGACATCAATGTCCGGGTCGAATTCTCGTAGAACAGGTTGAAAAGGATCCGGCCGCCAAGCGGAGAACCAGCTGATTTCCCAGCCCGATTGGCTTCGGCACATCGCTCCCCTTCGTCGAGGATGGTGGCGATCTGGTCGTCGCTCAGCGAGTCGATTGAGAGGATATCCACGAGGCGGTGGCTTATTCGGGCGCGGCGAGATTGGCCAGTGCATCGATCGCACCCTGCAGGATGTGGGCGGCGGCGAGCTTGTCGACGGCGACCGCGCGTTTGGCGCGGCTGACATCGGCGGCAACCATCGCACGCTCGACCGCCTGAGTTGACCAGCGCTCGTCCCACAGCAGGATCGGAACCCCGAGGACCAGCAGGTTGCGCGCGAACGCCCTCACCGACTGGGTGCGCGGGCTGTCGGTTCCGTCAAGGTTGAGAGGCAGGCCCACGACAAGACCGACGATCGCCTCGCGCTGGACGAATCCTTGGAGCGCAGCGAGGTCGGCCGTGAACTTGGTCTTGCGGAGCGTGTCAGCGGGCCCGGCGAAGCTCCAGCCCGAATCACATATCGCGAGGCCGATCGTCTTGGTACCGACATCGAGCCCGGCGAGCTTGCCGCCATTGGGTAGGCCGGCAGCGAATTCGGCCGGAGCGGAAGTTATCATCGCCGCCATGCCGCAAGCCGTCTAACGGCGTCGCCGCGAATCGAGCCCCAGAACAACGCGTAATCGTAAACGTGATAATTGTTGCCGGGCAGAACGTAGGGGCCAAGTGGCGGGATGGCGCCGTCGAGGATCAGCAGGCCCTGGTTGCAATGCGCGCCGACCGCGCCGGCAACCAGGTCGGCGTTGGTAAAATCACCGCGCGGAACCAGCGTCCCGGCGTTGGCCGACGGCGGGGCCGCGCCGCCTTGGGTCCCGGTCAGCGGATTGACGCACAGCATGCCTTCGCGCCGGCGCTCGGTTCCGGACGGCCCCCTGCTGCCTTGCCACGCATCGAGAATCAGCGAAGCATTGGCTGGCTCGGCAAAGCTCTGCCAGGACAGGACGCAGGCGGCCTGTTCGGGCGAGGTGCACGGCGCAAGCCCCATCGTCGGAAGGTCGGCAGCGATGCTCAAAGGCCAGCCGACGACGTAGGCGGCGACCAGCCGGCCCTTGAGTTCCGCCCGACGCTCGGCGAGCAACCGCGACAGATGTAGCGCGCCCTGGCTGTGGCCGGCGACGATGATCGGGACATTCTGCGCCGTGGCCTTGAGGAATTGGTCGAATGCAGCGCGAACGTCGCGATAAGCTAGATCGAGCGCTTTGTGGGCGTCCTCGCTCCTCAGCAGGAAGGCGCCGAACGCGGCCTGACGATAACGCGGCGCCCAGACCTGGCCGCCGCCGGTCAGCGCGCTGGCCTGGCTTTGCACGAACAATTTGGTGCGCAATTCGGTCTGCGCGTCGGCGTGCAGCGGCGCGTTCCAGCGGTCGCGCTCGAGATAGGTCGTCGGATGAATGTAGAAAATCGCTGCGGGCGGTGAAGCCGAGTTCGACGTCGCCTGATTCGGCAGCCAGGTCGATGGGTTTTCAGGCAAGTCGGGCCGAGCCAGCCAATTGTCCGCAAGTGAGTAGTCGGGCCGGCTGTTGGCAGCCGGCGCCGCGAAATGGCCCTTGGGAACCGTGCTTTGCAGCAGCACGCGATCACCGAACTGGAAAATGGCGAACGCCCCTGCGACGGCGAGGACCGTCAGGATGAAAATGACGAACAGGAAGCGGCGCGCGCACATTGGCGCTCGGCCCTATTGGCGCGAAACGCTCGCGGCAAGGCGGTTGAAGCCCCCCGAACGCCCTGCTAGCCGCGCCTCATGTCCGTGAACACTGAACAGGTGCGCCATATCGCCAAGCTCGCCCGGATCGCGATGAGCGACGCCGAGATCGAAGCGCTGGCGCCCGAATTGAACAACATTCTCGGCTGGATCGAACAGTTGGCGGAGGTGAATACGGATGGGGTCGAGCCGCTGACGGCAGTGATCGACCAGAAGCTGCGACTACGCGACGATGCTGTCAACGATGGCGATTGCCGCGACGCGGTGTTGGTCAATGCCCCGCTCGCCGAGCACGGCTTCTTCGCGGTCCCCAAGGTGATCGAATAGTGTCGGAGCTGACGACAAAGACCATTGCCGAGCTGCGGGACGGCTTCCGGGCCGGCGATTTTTCCGCGGTCGAGGTCGCCGAGCAGTTCAATGCGGCTGTCGTTGCTGCGCGCTCGCTCAACGCTTTCACAGTCGAGACCCCGGACGCGGCGCTGGCCGCGGCCGATGCCGCGGATGAAGCCCGAGCGGGAGGCGAGATCCGGCCGCTCGGCGGCGTCCCGCTCGGGATCAAGGATCTGTTCGCGACCGAAGACGTGGACACCACCGCCGGCAGCAAGATCCTCAAGGGATTCAAGCCGCGCTACGAAAGCACCGTCAGCGATAAACTCCGCTCGGCCGGCGCGGGGATGCTGGGCAAACTGAATATGGACGAGTTTGCCATGGGCTCGTCTAACGAGACCAGCGCTTACGGGCCGGCGATCAGTCCGTGGCAACGCAACGACGGCGGTAATTCGGCCCTCACGCCAGGTGGCTCGTCAGGAGGATCAGCGGCGGCGGTCGCGGCTGGCATTGTCCCGGGCGCCACTGGGACCGACACCGGGGGCTCAATTCGGCAGCCGGCCGCGTTCACCGGCATTTGCGGGATCAAGCCGACCTACGGCCGCTGCTCGCGCTGGGGGATCGTGTCGTTCGCGAGCTCGCTAGACCAAGCCGGGCCGCTCGCAAGGACCGTTCGCGATTGCGCCATCCTGCTCGAGGCGATGGCCGGCTTCGACGCCAAGGACTCGACCTCACTCGAGCTGCCGGTGCCGCCATGGGAAGCCAGTTTGTCGAGCGATCTTAAGGGCATGCGTGTCGGCATCCCTACCGAGTATCGCATCGACGGTGTCCCGGCGGACATCGATGCGCTGTGGGACAGAGGGGTCGAATGGCTCCGCGACGCCGGCGCCGAGCCGGTCAAGATTTCGCTGCCGCACACCAAATATGCCCTGCCGACTTACTACATCATCGCGCCAGCCGAAGCATCGTCCAACCTCGCCCGTTACGACGGCGTCCGCTATGGCCTGCGTGTTGACGGCGACAGCGGCCTCGACGGCATGTACACGGCGACGCGAGCCGCTGGCTTCGGCGCTGAGGTCAAGCGCCGCATCATGATCGGCACTTATGTGCTTTCGGCGGGCTTCTACGATGCTTACTTCACCAAGGCGCAAAAGGTGCGGACGCTGATTAAGCAGGATTTCCGCAACGCGTTCAACGACTGCGACCTGATCCTGACCCCGACGGCCCCGTCCGCGGCGTTCGGCCTCGGCGAGAAAACCGATCCGCTGGCGATGTACCTCAACGACGTCTTCGCGGTGCCCGCCAGCCTTGCCGGGCTTCCCGCCATGTCGGTCCCTGGCGGTCTCGACAGGCAGGGCCTCCCGCTCGGCCTGCACCTGATCGGCCGCGAACTCGATGAGCAGGGCGTATTGAACGCCGCGCTCGCGATCGAAGAGCGCGCCGGTTTCACCGCACGGCCGGAGAAGTGGTGGTAATGGCTGGCGCGAACGCACCTTATCGCATCACCGGCTCAACCGGCGACTGGGAAGTCGTGATCGGGCTCGAGGTTCACGCTCAGATCGTGTCCGAATCCAAGCTGTTCAGCGGCGCCTCGGCGGTGTTTGGAGCGGAGCCCAACAGCCATGTCAGCCTGGTCGACGCGGCGATGCCGGGCATGCTGCCAGTGCTCAACCGCGAATGCATCCGCCAGGCGGTCCGCACGGGCCTGGCGCTCGACGCCAAGGTCAACGCCTACAGTCGCTTCGACCGCAAGAATTATTTCTACGCCGATTTGCCGCAGGGCTATCAGATCAGTCAGCTGTACCACCCGTTGGTTGGGGAGGGCGAAGTCGAGGTGCTGCTCGACGAAAAGGACCAGACCAGCACCAAGGCAATTGGCATCGAGCGCATTCACGTCGAGCAGGACGCCGGTAAGCTGATGCACGACCAGCATGCGACGATGAGTTACGTCGACTTGAACCGCTGCGGCGTCGCGCTGATGGAAATCGTCTCGCGACCAGACATGAGTTCGCCCACCGAAGCAGGGGCTTATCTACGAAAGCTGAGAGCGATTCTTCGCTACGTGGGCTCTTGCGACGGCAATATGGAGGAAGGCTCGATGCGCGCCGACGTCAACGTCTCGGTGCGCAAGCCGGGCGGCGAGCTGGGCACACGGACCGAGACCAAGAACGTCAATTCGGTGCGGTTCGTGATGGCGGTGGTCGAGCACGAGGCCAAGCGCCAGGTCGAGGTGCTGGAGGGGGGCGGGGTGATCGTCCAGGAAACCCGATTGTACGACCCGGACAAGGGCGTCACGCGCTCGCTTCGTTCCAAGGAAGACGCGCACGATTACCGTTATTTCCCCGATCCCGACTTGCTACCGCTCGAGCTGGACGTGGCGTTCATCGCCGAGTGCCGCGCCTCGCTCCCGGAGCTGCCCGACGCCAAGCGCAAGCGCTACGAGGCGCTCGGCATCCCACCGTACAATGCGGGCGTGCTCACTGCCGAAGTCGAGAGTGCCCGCTGGTTCGACGAACTTCTCGACGGCGGCGTCGAACCCAAGGCCGCTGCCAATTGGGTGGCGTCCGAACTATTCGGCGCGCTCAATCGGCTGGGCAAGACCATGGCGACGAGCCCGGTGAGCCCCACCCAGGCCGCTGAACTGCTGGCGCTAGTCGGTAACGGGACGATTTCAGGAAGCCTTGCCAAGCAGGTCTTTGAGATCATGCTGGAGACCGGCGCGGGCGCAGCTCAAATCGTCGAGGAGCGCGGGCTCAAGCAGACCAGTGACACCGGCGCAATTGATGCTGCGGTCGATCAAGTGCTGGTCGCAAACACCGACAAGGTCGAGCAGTACAAAGGCGGCAAGGAGGCCCTGTTCGGCTTCTTTGTCGGCCAGGTGATGAAAGCGATGGCCGGCAAGGCCAATCCCAAGCTGGTCAATGAGCGGCTGCGGGCGAGATTGGATTGAGCCACATCCGAAAAAGCCTCCTCTCGTTCGCGCTCGTAGCAAGCGCCGCCTGCGCCCAGCCGGCCCCGCCGTCGAAACTCGCGCCGGGTGCGCCGCGGCTGCTTATCGTCATCTCGGTCGACCAATTCTCCGCCGATCTGTTCGACGAATATCGGCCGCATTTTACGGGCGGACTGGCGCGGCTGGCCGGCGGGACGGCGTTCCGCAACGGATATCAAAGCCACGCTGCGACCGAGACCTGTCCGGGCCATTCGACCATCCTCACCGGCGATCGGCCGGCGCGAAC
>JBDSXT010000155.1:0-16432 GCA_039925985.1 Sphingomicrobium sp. | reverse complement strand
ATCCGCTAGCACGATTGGTGGCGCTTGCCGGGCTGGTCGGCGGCGAGGGTGCGAGCGCAGTCGAGAACATGCGCATGGCCGCCGATCTGGCGCGGACGCTGGATGCGCTGCTGATCGAAGACATCGCCCCGTCGCGGCTGGCGGAGGCCGCTGCGGATGCCCCTGAGCTTGCGCACCACTGGCAACTGTCGCTCGACCGGTTACGCGCGATCCTTGATCGTTGGCCCGCTGTGCTCGCCGCCAACGGGTGCATCGATCTCGCCGATCGGCGCAACCGCCTACTTCGAGCAATGTCCAAGCGCTGGGAGTCAGCACCGCCGAGCGGATTCACCGTGGCGGCCGGCATCACGACTGCCGCGCCGGCTGTCGCCGAGTTGCTGCGGCGGGTCGCCGAAATGCCTGAAGGGATGATCGTGCTGCCCGGCTTGAGCCTTGCTTCGGTGATGCCGGAGGAGGAGTGGGAAGCGCTTGGCCCCGGTGAGGACGGGCAGAGCGAGGAGAGTCACCCGCAATTCCATCTAAAGCTGCTGCTCCAGCGGATGGGGATTGCGCGCGGCGAAGTTCGGTTGTGGCCTGCTTCGGGCCCCTCGGCAGCGCGGGCGATCCGCGGGCGAGCAATCGCCAATGCGATGACGGCCGCTGATTTCAGCGACAAGTGGAAGGGCCTCAAACCCGCCGAGCGGCGACTGGCGGGCGTGCGGGTCGCCGAGTTGGCCGACCCCGCGGGCGAAGCGCAAGCGATCGCTCTGGCACTGCGCGAGGCGGTCGAGACTCCAGGGCGAACGGCGGCGCTGGTGACGCCCGACCGAATGCTCGCTGCGCGCGTGTCGGCTTTGCTCGCGCGCTGGGGAGTCGAAGCCGACGACAGCGCCGGACGGCCATTGTCGCAGACCGCAGCTGGAACCCTCCTTTTGGGGATTTCTGCGGCGGCGGCCGAAGAGCTGGCTCCGGTGCCGCTGCTGGCGTTGCTCAAGCATCCGCTGGTCGGTGGCAAAGCGCAAGGCCGCCTGGACTGGCTGGAGGCCGTGCGTGCGCTGGACCTGGCGCTGCGCGGACCGCGGCCCGGGCCGGGAATCGATGGTCTCGATAAGCATTTCGCCGCAAGCAGCGCCTGGCAGGACGTTCGCGCGATGGTGGCGCCACTGGAGGCGATGTTGTGGTCGCCGGTTCGTTTGACGCAGTTCGCGCAGCAACTCGCGCAAGCGGCCGACAGCCTGGCCGGTAACGCTGCGTGGGGGGGGCAGGATGGGCGCATGGCGGCCGAACTGATTGCCGAACTTCAAGCTCTGCCCGAGGCGGTGTCACTGACCGTCATGGCCCAAAGTGCCTTACCGCTCCTTCGCCAATTGCTCGACGAGCGGCGGGTGCGGCCGCCCTATGGCGGGCACCCGCGCATTTTCATCTGGGGCTTGCTCGAAGCGCGGCTGCAGCAGGCGGACCTGATGGTGCTTGGCGGCCTCAACGAAGGCGTGTGGCCGGCACTGCCGGCGCCCGATCCGTGGCTGGCGCCGAAGATCCGCGCCAATCTCAAGATGCCGGGGCTCGAGTTCCGCACCGGACTTGCGGCACACGACTTCGCCAGCGCGCTGGGCGCGCCGAACGTGCTGATTACGCGGGCGCGGCGGGACAGCCGCTCGCCGACCATCGCGTCGCGCTTCTGGTTGCGCTTGCGGGCGATGACCGGGGGATTGGCCCGCGATACCAGGCTCGAACGGATAGCGGCGACGCTCGACGATCCGGGCGTGCTTGAGCCCGCCGCCCGGCCGCGGCCGTCGCCGGCCAAAGCACTTCGGCCTCGCAAGATTTCTGTGACGCAGGTCGACCGCCTGAAAGCCGATCCCTTCGCTTTCTATGCCCAGGCAATGCTGGGGCTTCGGAGCCTCGATCCGGTCGACGCCGACCATAGCGCGGCTTGGAAAGGGACCGCGGTTCACGAGGTGCTTGAGCATTGGCTGAACGATGATGGATGCGACCCAGCCAAGCTGCTGCCTCGCGCTCGCGAACTGCTCGAGCAAGAGACGATTCACCCGATGCTGCGTGCGCTGTGGCAACCGCGGTTGATCGAGGCGATCCGCTGGATCGAGCAGCAGGAAGTTAGCAATCGTGACGAAGGGCGACTGCCGCTGAAGGCGGAAGTTCGCGGTGAGGCGGTAATCGAGGAAGTACTTGTGCATGGCAAGGCGGACCGGATCGACCGGCTCGCCGGAGGGGGATTGGCCCTCCTCGATTACAAGACGGGCAAGGCGCCGGCGCAGAAAGCCGTAGATGCCGGGTTCGCGTTGCAGTTGGGGTTGCTTGGTCTGATTGCGAAAGCTGGGGGATTCGAAGGAGTTAGCGGCGAGCCGCAAGCCCACGAATATTGGTCATTGACCAAATATGGCGAGAGTTTTGGGAAAAAGCTGTGTCCGGACAAGAAGGTCGGCGCGGCGGACTTTCTCGCCCATGCCGAGGCCCATTTTGCCGAAGCAGCGCGCAAATGGCTGACGGGAGAGGAGCCGTTTACGGCCAAATTGCACCCGGCTTTCGCGCCTCATGGCGACTATGATCAGCTGATGCGGCTGGAAGAATGGTACGGCCGCGAATGAGCCTATTTGCGCGGTTTCTTGACCTTGGACGCGTAGAGCAGAGCGGCGACGATGGCCGCCGAGCCGATGCCGACGGCCACGCCGGCCTTGACCAGCTTAGTGCGCCGGGCGTCGTCGTCTTTGTCGTCCATGCCGGCCATTCTATGGCTTTGGCCACCACTTGGGAAGCGGGTCGCTGATGCGGTATCGGCTGAAACCCTTTCCCGAGCTCCAGGGCGACCAGGCGCGAGCGTCCGATCCGCGCATCCACGCGGCGTTGTCCGCATCAGCAGGGAGCGGCAAGACACAGGTGCTGAGCGCCCGCGTGTTAAGGCTGCTGCTGGCGGGTGTGCGGCCCGAAAACATCTTGTGCCTGACCTTTACGAAGGCCGGCGCAGCGGAGATGGCCAACCGCATCAATACGAGGCTTGCGACCTGGGTGCGGATGCGCGACCAGGACTTGAGAACTGATCTCATCAACCTGGGCGAAGTCAATGATCCACCGACAATGCAGCGGGCACGCCGGCTGTTCGCCAAGATCCTCGACGCGCCCGGCGGCCTGCGCATCCAGACCATCCACGCCTTTTCGCAATCCTTGCTCGCAGCGTTCCCAGCCGAAGCCGGAATCATGCCCGGCTTCCAGCCCCTCGAAGGGCGCGCCGAGCAGGAGCTGGCGCGAACGACGCTGGCGACCCTGCTCGCCGATGCCGAAAGCGGTGGCAATGAGTCGCTGATTGCCGATGTCCAATGCCTCAGCCTGCGCCTCGGCGAGAAAGACGCCATCGCCTATCTGAAGCAGTGCGCACGGGCGAGCGAAGCCTTGGCTGAACTGGGCGCGCCCGAGGCGATCGAGGCGCGATTGCGCGAGACGATGGGGCTGCCCGAAGGGTCGGTCGATGATTATCTCGCCGATTTGTGCGGCGACGATCGCTTCGACTGCGCGATGCTGCAGGCGGTCGCTAACGCCAATCGCAGCTGGGGGACCAAGAGCGGAACCGAATATGCCAGCGTCGCCGATGCCTGGCTCGCCTTGCCGGTGGCGAAACGCGGCGCGGGCCTCGGCGACCTCGCTCGAATCCTGATCAAGAGCGACGGCGGCTTGCGCCAGGTTACCAGCGGCCAGCGCGCCGCGCACGTCGACTATGAAGCGCACGCCGCGCATCTGGCGGCGATGATTGGCGATCTGATCGCCATCCAGCGCGGCGCGGCGCTGGCCTGTGACATGGCGGCGGGACTTCGCGCGGGACAGGCGTTCGCTGCAGCCTATAGCAGCGCCAAACGGAGTGCCGGAGTCGCCGACTTCGACGATCTCATCCGTTGGGCACGGCAATTGCTCGAGCAACCCGGAATGGGCGAGTGGGTGCGCTACAAACTCGACCGCCGCACCGACCACATTTTGGTTGACGAATCCCAGGACACCAACCGCGACCAGTGGGACATCATCAAAGCGCTGGCCGGCGAGTATTTCAGCGGGTTAAGCGAGGCCGAGGGGCGCAGCCGGACCTTGTTCATGGTCGGTGACTTCAAGCAGGCGATTTTCGGCTTTCAGGGCACCGATCCCAATGAATTCAAGCGCGCGCGCGACTGGGTTCGCGACCATTCGACGGCGCTTCGCGATGCCGAGGATGAGGGCGACGACGGCCAGCGCCTGGCGCTCGAGTTCCGCGACCTGTCAATCGACGCCAGTTTTCGCTCGGCGCCCGCGGTCCTCGATGCGGTCGATGCGGTGATCGGCGAAATCGGTTTCGGCGCGATGGGCCTGCCCGACCAGCCCAACCCTCACCGGGCGCATTTCGACCGCCGGCCGGGCATGGTCGAGCTGTGGAGGCCGTTTGCCGTTGAGGCGGCAGAGGACGCGGAGGACTCAGACGGGGGCGAGGAGGGCTGGCTCGGCGAGCGCGACCGCCAATATGCCATTGCGCTCGCCAACCAGGTCAAGCGCTGGCTTGACGAGGCGCCGGTCCTGGGTTCGACGCAGCGGCCGTTGGGCGCCGGCGACATCCTGATCCTGGTCCGCAGCCGCGGCGAGCTGGCATCGCTGATCGTCGCGCGGCTATTCGCGGCCAAGGTGCCGGTGGCCGGCATCGACCGGTTGCATTTGTCGAAGCCGTTCGCAGTCCGCGACTTGCTCGCCGGCGTCACGTTCGCGGTCCAGCCGCTCGACGACCTCAATCTTGCTAATCTGCTGGTCTCGCCATTGATTGGCTGGACCCAGGAGCAATTGTTCGACCTTGCCCACGACCGCAAGAAAGTCCCGCTGTGGCGCGTGTTGCGCCGGCGCGCGTCAGAGCAGCCGCATCTCACCCAAGCGCATGAGGAGCTCGGTGCGCTTCTGCGAATGGCCGATTTCACGACCCCGGCGCGGTTCCTGGAGACGATCCTGTCGGGACCGCTCGACGGGCGGCGCAAGCTGTACCGGCGCCTCGGGCTGGCGGCGCGCGACCCTGTCGATGAACTGCTGTCGAGCGCGATGGAGTTTGAGCGCAACGAGACGCCGTCGCTCGATCGCTTTCTCGCCTGGTTCGGACGCGGCGATGTCGAGATCCAGCGCGATCCGTCGGCACCAGGGCAAGCGGTGCGGGTGATGACCGTGCACGGCGCCAAGGGGCTTGAAGCACCGTATGTGATCATTGCCGACGCGACCGCCGACCCGGCGAAGATCGGCGGCGTGGCGCGAACGCTTGGCCTGCCGGTGGCGGGAGCCGGGAAGGCACCGCTGATCCGCCCGCGGAAAGCGGAGCGCGTGTTTCCGTTCGATCATTTGCTGGCCGCCGAACAGGAACGTGACCTGCAGGAGCATATGCGGTTGCTGTACGTCGGCATGACCCGGGCGATCGAACGGCTGGTGATCGCGGGGGTCGAGCCCAATGGCCAGCTAGCCGAGAACAGCTGGCACAGCCGGGTGGAGCGGGGCCTGGTTGCACTTGGCGCGCAGCCGGAGGAGGATTCGGCCTGGGGGCAGGCGATCCGGTATCGCGGGACCGTGACGGCCGCCACACCGAAGCTGAGACCGCCACGGGTCGAAGTCCAAGCCTTAGCAGTGCCCGATTGGGCCCGACGGCCGGCGCCGATCGAGAGCCGTCCGCCGCGGCCACTGGCTCCGTCGGCGGTGGCTGAGGATCGCGAGACGGCGCCGGCACCGAGCGCTGAGCAGCGCGCGGCCGCCCGACGCGGAACGGTAATCCATCAATTGTTCGAGCGTTTGCCTGGGGTTAAACGCGAAGAACGCCGTACCGCGGCCCTGCGCTGGCTAGAGCATTCAGCGGGAATTGCCGAGCCGGCTGAGCGCGGCGCGCTGACGGACCTCGTCTGTTCGATCATCGATGACCCGCAGTTTGCGAACGTGTTTGGGCCCGGTTCCCTGGCCGAAGCGCCGATCGCCGCGACGCTTGCCGACGGCCGCGTCATCGTCGGGACTGTCGACCGGTTGCTGGTCGAGGACGGCCATGTGTCGGTGATCGATTTCAAGACGGGGCGGGCGCCTGCAGATGAGGCGCAGATCCCCGCTTACCACCGCGCCCAGATGGCCGCTTATGCCGACGCGCTGGGCGTGATTTTCCCCGACCGGACGATCCGTTCAGCTTTGCTCTACACGGCAGGCCCGCGGCTGTTTGAACTCGGTGGTTGAGCGGAAGCGAGCGAATGCCCATATGGCGCTCGACCCCTCAGGAGATATTCTCGCCATGACCACCAAGTCCGTCACCGATCAGAGCTTTGCAACCGATGTCCTGGGCGCCAAGGGGCCGGTCCTCGTCGACTTCTGGGCCGAATGGTGCGGCCCGTGCCGAATGATTGCCCCGGCGCTCGAGGAAATCGCCAGTGAGCTGGGCGACAAGGTGACCATCGCCAAGCTCAACATCGACGAGAATCCCGAAGTCCCGGGCCGTTACGGGGTTCGCGGCATCCCGACGATGCTGCTGTTCAAGGGCGGCCAGCCGGTCGCGCAGAAAGTCGGCGCCGCGCCCCGTAGCCAGATCCAGCAGTGGCTGGAAGCAGAGCTTTAAGTACCCCTCCACCGTGCAGTCTTTGCTGCGTGGTTCCCCTCCCGGCCAAATGCCGGAGAGGAAATGCCCGTTCAATTGACTAAAACAGGGGTGCTGCCTACATCGCGGCCCGCAGTTGCCCGCGCGCGGGCGAGGCGGATCGCAGTCAAGCGGACTGCCCGGTTAAGGGCGCGTTCCGGCCGTTAAGGAAATTCCATGTTCGCCGCAGTGGCAAAAAGCATCTTCGGATCGGCCAATGACCGCTATGTCCGGGGCCTCGGCAAGCATGTCGATGCGATCAACGCGTTCGAGCCGACCATCTCGGCCTTGTCGGACGACGAGCTGCGCGGCCAGACCGAGCGCTTCCGCGAGCGGCTAGCAGCCGGCGAAACACCCGACCAATTGCTTGCCGAAGCCTTTGCCACGGTGCGCGAAGCCGCCACCCGGACGCTTGGCCAGCGCCATTACGACGTCCAGCTGATCGGCGGCATCGCGCTCCACCGCGGTGAAATCGCCGAGATGAAGACCGGCGAGGGCAAGACGCTGGTGGCGACGCTTGCGGTCTATCTCAACGCGCTGCCCGGCAAGGGCGTCCACGTCGTCACCGTCAACGACTATCTGGCGCGACGCGACGCCGAGTGGATGGGTCAGATCTACCGTTTTCTCGGGCTGTCGGTCGGCGTCATCGTGCCCAATTTGAGCGACCAGGAACGGCGCGACGCCTATAATTGCGACATCACCTACGCGACCAACAACGAGCTGGGTTTCGATTATTTGCGCGACAATATGAAATATTCGCGCGCCGACATGGTCCAGCGAGCGTTCAATTTCGCCATCGTCGATGAGGTCGATTCGATCCTGATCGACGAAGCCCGGACGCCGTTGATCATCTCCGGACCGACCGACGACAAGTCCGAGCTCTACATGTCCGTCGATGCGCTAGTGAAGACCTTCGCGCCCGAGGATTATGACCTCGACGAGAAGCAGAAGAGCGTCGTCCTGACCGAGGACGGCACCGAAAAGGCCGAGCGCCTGCTCGAGGACGGCGGGTTGATCGAAGGCCGCAACCTCTACGCCATCGCCAACACCCAGGTGGTCCACCACCTCAACCAGTCGCTCAAAGCCAACGTCATGTTCAAAAAGGACATCGACTACATCATCAAGGACGAGAAAATCGTCATCATCGACG
The DNA here is from genome assembly GCA_039925985.1 of Sphingomicrobium sp. Taxonomy (GTDB): domain Bacteria; phylum Pseudomonadota; class Alphaproteobacteria; order Sphingomonadales; family Sphingomonadaceae; genus Sphingomicrobium. The sequence continues at coordinate 8,696 of JBDSXT010000155.1, read as the reverse complement.
AGTTCACCGGCCGGATGATGGACGGGCGGCGCTGGTCGGACGGATTGCACCAAGCGGTCGAAGCCAAGGAAGGGGTCAATATCGAGCCCGAGAACCAAACCCTGGCCTCGATCACCTTCCAGAATTATTTCCGCATGTACCCGAAGCTGTCGGGGATGACCGGAACCGCCCTGACCGAAGCGCCGGAATTCTTCGACATCTACCGGATGAACGTCGTGTCGATCCCGACCAACGTCGGCGTGTCGCGGATCGACGACGACGACGAATTCTACAAGAACATCACCGACAAGTTCGCCGCCATCGCCAAAGAGATCAAGGTCCGGCAGGACCATGGACAGCCGGTGCTGGTCGGCACGGTGTCGATCGAAAAATCGGAAATGCTGTCGGAGTTCCTGGCCAAGGAGGGCATCACCCACGAGGTGCTCAATGCCCGCTTCCACGAGAAGGAAGCGCACATTGTCGCACAGGCGGGCGCGCTCAAGGCCGTGACGATCGCCACCAACATGGCCGGGCGCGGCACCGACATCCAACTGGGCGGCAATGTCGATTTTCGAATCGAGGACGAGCTAGCGGATGTACCCGAAGGCAAGGAACGCGTCGCGGCGATCGAAAAGATCAAGGCAGAGGTGGCGGAGCAGAAGCAATTGGTCGTCGACGCCGGCGGGCTGTTCGTGCTCGGCACCGAGCGCCACGAAAGCCGCCGCATCGACAATCAGCTGCGCGGCCGTTCAGGCCGCCAGGGCGATCCTGGTCTGTCGCGATTCTATCTGAGCCTCGACGACGATCTGCTGCGTATCTTTGGCCCGCAGACGATGTTCGCGCGGCTGATGAACAAGAACCTTGAGGATGGTGAGGCGATCATCAGCCCGTGGATCTCGAAGGCGATCGAGACCGCGCAGAAAAAGGTCGAGGCGCGCAACTACGACATCCGCAAGCAGGTCGTGGAATATGACGACGTCATGAATGACCAGCGCAAGGTCATCTATGAGCAGCGCGCCGACATCATGGACGCCGACAGCGTAGGCGACATCATCGCCGAAATGCGCTCGGAGACGGCGGAGTCGCTGGTCGCGGTCCATTGCCCGCCGGGCACCTATCCCGAGCACTGGGATGTCGACGGGCTCAAGGAGAGCATCGACGTGGTGTTCGGGCTGCAGCCGCCGATCGACGCGTGGCTTGAGGAAGAAGCGGTCGAGCCCGAGCTGATCACCGAGCGGCTCCAGCAACTCGCCGATCAGGCGATGGCCGCCAAGATTGCCGACGTCGATCCGCAGCGCTGGGACGAGACCGAGAAGAGCATCCTCCTCCAGACGCTCGACCATTTCTGGAAGGAGCATCTGTCGACTCTGGACGCGCTGCGGACGGTCATCCACTTGCGCAGCTATGCCCAGAAGAAGCCGATCGACGAGTATAAGCAGGAAGCTTTCCTGCTGTTCGAGCGGCTGCTGATCGCCATCCGCGAGGACGTGACGCGGGTGCTGATGCGGGCGCAGGTCCAGCTGGAAGCGCCGGCGATGCCGTCGCTACCCGACTTCATCACCCAGCATTTCGACCCGCTCTCGGGCGACGACAATAGTGCCGATATCGACGCGGCGACGGGCGCGGTGATGTCGAACTTGCCGCCGCTGAGCATTCCGCGGCCCGACATGCCGGTGCCCGAGGGCGAGCTCGCCCAGGCACCGGTCAGTCGCAACGCTCCGTGCCCGTGCGGCAGCGGCCAGAAGTACAAGCATTGCCACGGGCAGCTAGCCTGACGAAGACCTCGACGCCGCTGGTCGGTTCGGTCGACCGCACTAAGCTGCGCCATGCCTATCGGCCCGACGAGGAACAGATAGCGCCCGCGCGGATCGCCGAAGCGAGGTTGCAACCGGCAATGCTCGGCGAAGCCACGGCGATCGCCCGGGCGCTGGTCAAGGGGGTCCGCGCCCACAAACCGTCGGGGCTCGACGCGTTCCTGCATGCTTACGATCTTGGCAGCGACGAAGGCATAGCGCTGATGTGCCTGGCCGAGGCGCTGCTGCGGATCCCCGACGCGCATACCGCCGACGAATTGATCGCCGACAAATTGTCGGGCCCCGACTGGACCGAAAAGCTTGGCCAGTCGCACTCGTCGTTCGTCAACGCCGCTACTTTCTCGCTGCTGCTGACCGGCAAAGTCCTCGAGGGCGCCGCCGACCGCAGCGACAATTGGCGAAGCGTGCTGGGGCGGACGGTCGGCCGGCTTGGCGAACCTGTCGTCCGCACCGCGGTCACCCAGGCGATGAAGATCCTCGGCCGCCAGTTCGTCTTCGGCCGCGATATCGACGAAGCGATGCGCCGCGCCGCGCCGGACCGCGAGGCGGGGCTGACCCACAGCTTCGACATGCTCGGCGAAGCAGCGCGGACTCACGACGACGCGGCGCGCTACGCCAGGGCTTATGGGGATGCGCTCGACCGCATCGCCAAGGAAGCGGCAGGCGGTATCACCGGCTCCCCCGGCATTTCGGTTAAGCTGTCGGCGCTTCACCCCCGCTATGAGTTCGCGCACGCCGAAGAGGTCAAGGCGGCTATCCTGCCGGTGCTCCGCAGCCTGGCACTCAAGGCGAGCGCGGCCGATGTCCATTTCACCATCGATGCCGAGGAAGCCGACCGCCTCGAACTGTCGCTTGATATATTCGAAGCGCTACTCGCTGACGACGCGCTGTTCGCCAACAATTGGTCGGGCTTCGGGCTTGCCATCCAGGCTTACCAGAAGCGGGCCGTGCCATTGTGCGACTGGGTCGCCAAAGCCGGCCGAGCGCACGGCCGCAAGCTGTTCGTGCGCCTGGTCAAGGGAGCGTATTGGGATACCGAGATCAAGGCGGCGCAGGTCGCGGGCCTGCCCGACTACCCGGTTTTTACCCGCAAGGTCGGCACCGATGTGTCCTACATCGCCTGCGCCAAGGTGCTGCTGGGGGCGAGCGACGTTATCTACCCGGCGTTCGCGACTCACAACGCCAGCTCGATCGGCGCCATCAAGGCACTGGCGGGCGAAACACCGTTCGAGTTTCAGCGGCTGCACGGCATGGGCGAGGGGCTCTACGAGGAGCTGGCCAAGCTAGAGCAAGCGCTTGGCGAGGCCGCGACGCCGGTGCGGATCTACGCGCCGGTTGGCAGCCACAAGGAGCTCCTTGCCTATCTCGTCCGGAGGCTGCTCGAGAACGGCGCCAATTCGTCGTTCGTCAATCGCATCGCCGACGAACAGGTGTCGCTCGACGAGTTGGTGCGCGACCCGATCGCCGAGCTTGAGGCTATTGAACTCAAGCGCAACCCGGCGATCCCTTTGCCGCGGCTGATTTTCGGCGCAGCGCGCCACAACAGCGCCGGGGTCGATCTATCCGATCCGCTGGTGCGGGAGCCGCTCCTCGAACGACTGGGCGCACTAGGCGCGCGCAAGTGGGGCAACGGCAGGGGCAGGGTGGTGACATCGCCGTTCGACCGGAGGATTACGGTCGGGTCGGTGGTCGACGCGACCCCCGAGGGCATCGACCGCATGGTGCGCGCAGCCGTTGCTGCACAGCCCGAGTGGGACGCGCTCGGCGGGGAAGCGCGGGCCAAGTTGCTCGATCGCGCCGCCGACCTGTTCGAAGAGCATCGCGACGAGCTGTTTTCGCTGTGCATCCGCGAGGGCGGCAAGACGCTTCCCGATGCGGTGCTGGAGGTGCGGGAAGCCGTCGATTTCCTGCGCTTTTACGCTTCGGAGGCGCGGACCAAGTTCAGCCGCCCGCTACCGCTGCCGGGCCCGACCGGCGAACAGAATGAGCTTCGCTTGCACGGTCGCGGCGTGTTCGCCTGCATCAGCCCGTGGAATTTCCCGCTGGCGATCTTCATCGGCCCGGTCGGCGCCGCGCTGGCCGCCGGCAATACGGCGATCGCCAAGCCAGCCGAGCAGACGCCGCTGATCGGCGCCTTGGCGATCGACTTGATGCATCAGGCGGGCTTCGCGCGGGACATCGTCCAGCTGGCACTTGGCGATGGCAAAGTCGGCGCAGCCTTGACGTCGCATGCCCTACTTGGCGGGGTCGCCTTTACCGGCTCGACCGAGACCGCGCGGCTGATCAATCGCACATTGGCCGAGCGCGACGGACCGATCATCCCGTTTATCGGCGAAACGGGCGGGCAGAATGCGATGATCGTCGATTCTTCGGCATTGCCCGAGCAGGTGACGCGCGACGTCATGTCGTCGGCGTTCCAGAGCGCCGGCCAGCGTTGCTCGGCGCTTCGGGTGCTGTTCGTCCAGGACGATGTTGCCGACGGCATGATCGCGATGATCGCGGGCGCGATGCAGGCCCTCAAGGTGGGCGACCCGCGGCAGCTCGATACGGACGTTGGGCCGGTGATCGACGCGGAGGCGAGAGAAGCACTCGAGAAGCATGTCGAGGAGATGGAGCGCGGGGCCAGGCGGATTGCGCGCCTGGAGCTTCCTGCCGAGGCCGCGCACGGCGATTTCTTTGCTCCGGCAATGTATGAGATCAAGTCCTTAAGCGATTTGAATCGCGAGAACTTTGGTCCGATACTTCATGTCATCCGCTTCGCCGCCGAAGACCTTGGCAGGGTCGTCGATGCCATCAACGCAACCGGCTACGGGCTGACGCTCGGCCTCCAGAGCCGGATCGACACGGTCCGCGATTTCGTCGAGCAACGCGCTCGCGTCGGCAATTTCTACGTCAACCGCAACCAGATCGGCGCGGTGGTCGAAAGCCAGCCGTTCGGCGGCGAGGGGTTGAGCGGGACCGGCCCCAAGGCCGGCGGGCCGTACTACGTCGCGCGCTTCGCCACCGAGCGGGTGACCTGCATCGACACCACCGCCGCCGGTGGCAATGCCAGCCTAATGGCGGCGATCGAGGGCTAATTGCCTCTCAGGGAAGTGGCTCCCCGGGCCTGATTCGAACAGGCGACCATTCGATTAACAGTCGAACGCTCTACCGCTGAGCTACCGGGGAACACCTCTCGCGAAGTGAGGCGGGTAAATAGCGCAGGCTCCTGCAAAGGCAAGGAGTCAGGTTGCGAATTGCTCCATGGCGATGCGTTCGTCGAGGGCGTGCTCGGGGTCGAACAGCAAGGTCAATGAGCGTTCGCGATCGAGCTTGACCTCGACTTCGGCGACATCGCGGACTTCGAATTGGTCGGCCACCGCCGAGACCGGGCGGTTCCTGGGCTCGATGACCCGGAAGCATACCGCGGTGTCGTCGGGCAGGATGGCGCCCGACCAGCGGCGCGGGCGAAACGGGCTGATCGGGGTCAGCGCAAGCATCTTGGCGGCCAGCGGCAGGATCGGCCCGCGCGCCGAAAGATTGTAAGCGGTCGAGCCGGCTGGCGTGGCCACCAGCACTCCGTCGCAGACCAGTTCCGGAAGGACGACGCGGCCATTGACCAGCACTTCGATCTTGGCGGTCTGACGCGTTTCGCGAAGCAGCGAGACTTCGTTGATCGCGGCGTGCGTATGAGTTTCGCCGGCGAGCGTCTTCGCGACCATCTCGAGCGGCGCGACGCGGATCGCCTTGGCAGCGGCGATCCGCTCGGCGAGCATGTCGATCCGCCATTCGTTCATCAGAAAGCCGAAGGTGCCGCGGTTCATTCCAAACACCGGCCGCGACGTGCCGCTTTCGAGCATCTGGTGAAGCGTCTGGAGCATGAAGCCGTCGCCGCCGAGCGCCACCAGAGTGTCGGCCCGGTCGACATCAGCCCAGTGGTAGCGGCGGCGGAGCATGGTCGCGGCCGCCTGCGCGACGGGCGTGTCGGACGCCATCAGGCCGATGCCGAGGCCGGCAAGGTCGCGCTTGACCCGATCGCCGGCCGGTTTGGGCGCGCTCGCGGTCAATGGCTGCTCCTTGCGGTGACAAATGGCTGGCGAACATAGGGGTTTTGAAGGCGGGCGTCACTGTCCCGTTGTGGGGCGGCGCCGGCTGGGCGCTTCCAGCCCGATGCGACACACGTTAGCAGCGGCTCATGTTCAAATTGTTCAGTGGTTCCGGGCGTAACGGATTTAAAGCGGGGCAGCGGGCGTCGGATCATAGTGTTCCGGCGCCCGCAACGCCCAAACGAGATCGCACATTGGAAGCGGTCATCGCCCACCAGCGCATTTCGGTGCTGTTCCAGCCGCAAATCGACCCGGTCAACGGCGATATCATCGGCGCCGAGGCGTTGGCGCGCTGGGAAGGCGCTGCGTCGCCCGAAGCATTGTTCGCGCGGGCGGCCTCAGCCGGCCTGGCCGAGCGCCTGTCACGGATGATCCAGCGCAAGGCGCTGGGAGCTGCGGCGACCTGGGAAGGGGCGCTCAAGCATCTCCATTTGTCGATCAATCTACTGCCGCAGGATCTGGCGCGCAGCGGCTACGAGCAATGGCTGCTCGAGGAGATCGACAGCGCGGGTATCGATCCGAGGCGGATCACGGTCGAGATCACCGAAAGCGCCTTGCTGTCCGACAGCCATGCCATTGCCGCCCGGCTGGCCGTGCTGCGCGCCGCCGGGGTACGCATCGCGGTCGACGATTTCGGCACCGGCTATGCAAGCCTCGCCTATCTCACCAGCCTGCCGCTCGACATATTGAAGATCGACCGCGGCCTGATCGCCGATATCGTCGGCGGCAAGCGCGACCGGATCGTCGTCAAGGCGATGATCGCGCTGGCCCGCGAACTCGACTTGAAGGTGGTGGTCGAAGGCGTCGAAAGCACCGAACAGCTGATCCTGCTCGCCGACTGGGGCTGTGACCTCTACCAGGGCTTCCTCGGCGCCGGGCCGATGGATGAAACCGAGTTGATGCGTTTCGTCACCGCCTCGATGGCCGAAGCCGCTTAGGCCGGCTCCAACAACGTTTCTTTCTTTTCACCCGCTGCGGCGACGCGGGCGAGACCGCGCGATAGCTGGAGCGCGCCGGTAAGCCGGGCTTCCGCATTCGGCCAGTCGCGGAAAATGGCTAGTTTGCTGTCTGGGCGAAGCTTGGCGGTGCCCTTGAGGCGATCGATGTAGGCGAGCAGCCCGGCGAGGTCGGGAAAGCCGCCGTCGGCAAAGGTGACGACCGCGCCGCGCGCGCCAATGTCGAGCTTGGCAATGCACGCCTGGCGGCACAGCAGTTTGGTTTCGACGATCTTGAGCAGATTGGCGGATTCTTGCGGCAAGTCGCCGAAGCGGTCGATCAGTTCGGCGGCGAACTCGTCGACCGCGCGGCGATCCTCGAGGTCGCCGAGGCGGCCGTAGAGGCCCATGCGCAGGTCGAGGTCGGGAACGTAGGTTTCGGGGATGAGGATCGGGGCATCGACGCTGATCTGCGGCGAGAACTCCTCGCGTTGCGGAATGCCGCCGGCTTTCTGCTCGATGATCGCCTCCTCGAGCATAGCCTGGTACAATTCGAAGCCGACTTCCTTGATGTGGCCCGACTGCTCGTCGCCGAGGAGATTGCCGGCGCCGCGGATGTCGAGATCGTGGCTGGCAAGCTGAAAACCGGCGCCGAGGCTGTCGAGATTAGCCAGCACTTGCAGGCGCTTGTCAGCGCTTTCTGTGATCGAGCGATCGGCGGGCGTGGTCAGATAAGCGTAGGCGCGGGTCTTGGCCCGTCCGACGCGGCCGCGCAGTTGGTAGAGTTGCGCGAGGCCGAAGCGGTCGGCGCGGTGGACGATCAAGGTATTCGCCGACGGAATATCGAGCCCGCTTTCGACGATCGTCGTCGACAGCAACACATCATATTTGCGGTCGTAGAAAGCGCTCATCCGCTCCTCGACCGCGGTCGCGCCCATCTGGCCGTGGGCGGTGATCGCCTTGACCTCGGAGACTTCGGCCGCGAGCCATTCCTCCATCTGGGCGAGGTCGGCGACCCGCGGCACGACGAAGAAACTCTGGCCGCCGCGGTAATGTTCGCGCAGCAGCGCCTCGCGGACGACGACATGGTCCCATGGGGTGACGTAGGTGCGGATTGCGAGGCGGTCGACCGGCGGGGTCTGGATGACCGACAGGTCGCGCAGGCCCGACATCGCCATCTGGAGGGTGCGGGGGATCGGCGTCGCGGTCAACGTGAGAACGTGAACGTCGGCCTTTAGGGCTTTCAGCCGCTCCTTGTGAGCGACTCCGAAATGCTGCTCTTCGTCGACAATGACCAGGCCGAGGTGCTTGAAATCCAACGCTTTCGCAAGGATCGCGTGGGTGCCGATAAGGATGTCGACCTGGCCCTTGGCGAGGTTCTCCTTGGTTGCCTTCATCTCCGCAGCCGGAACCAGCCGCGACAGGCGCCCGACCTGGATCGGGAAGCCCTGGAGCCGTTCGACGAACAGATCGTAGTGCTGGCGGGCAAGCAAAGTCGTCGGGCAGATCAGCGCCACCTGGCGGCCCGACATGGCGGTGATGAAGGCGGCGCGCATCGCCACTTCGGTCTTGCCGAAACCGACATCGCCGCACACCAGCCGGTCCATCGGCTTGCCCGCGCCGAGGTCGGCGAGAACGTCCTCGATCGCGCGCTCCTGGTCCTCGGTTTCTTCGTAGGGGAAACGATCGACGAATTGCGGATAGGCTGAATCGGGCTCGATCACCGTGCCTTGATGGGTAGCACGCAGCGCGGCGGTCTTGATCAGTTGGCCGGCGATCTCGCGGATTCGCTCCTTCATCCGCGACTTGCGGCGCTGCCAGGCTTCGCCGCCCAAGCGGTCGAGCGGGACGCCGTCGCCTTCGCTGCCGTAGCGGCTCAGCAG
>JBDSXT010000154.1:0-15446 GCA_039925985.1 Sphingomicrobium sp. | reverse complement strand
CACGACATTTCGGTGCCGGTCGACGACATGCCGCGCTTCATGCTCGCCGCCGCTGCCGAGGTTGAGCGCGCCTTCCCAGGCGTCGAAGCCAGCGCCTTCGGCCATCTCGGCGACGGCAATGTCCACTTTCACGTTCGCCTCGGTGGCCATTCTGCCGATGACGGCCCGACGATCACTCGAATGGTCGATGACCTCGTCACCGCGGCCGGCGGCTCGATCTCCGCCGAGCACGGCATCGGCCAAATGAAGCTCGACGAACTGGAGCGCCTGGCGCCACCCGGCCGCATCGCCGCGCTGCAAGCGATCAAGCGCGCGCTAGATCCGCAAGGCCTGATGAACCCCGGTAAGCTGGTCCGCTAGCTAGCTGACGCCTCAGAGCTCCATCAACGGGCTCGCAATGCCGGGCACGTCCACCTCGAACGCAAACAGGCCTCCGGCGAGCGGCTGGCGGCCGATCTCGTCGGGCTTGAGAAGCTGGCGCGCGGTGGTTGCATAGGCGGTCCGCAACTCGGGCCCGCCAAAGGCCAGCTTGGTGATATTGGCGATCGGAAACCGCACCTGCTGCAATAACTCGCCGGCGGGCGAGTAGCGCCTCGCTTCCCAGCCCGCGTACAGGCTGATCCAGACGCAGCCCTCGCTGTCGATCGTCGGCCCGTCGGGATGTCCTTCCGCCGGATCGATCCGCAAGAACGGCCGCGGGGCGCTCAAGGCCCCGCCTGGCGCGATATCGCACACATCGATCGTCCCGCGCAGCGTGTCGACATAGTAAAGGAGGCGCCCGTCGGGGGACACCGCGGGGCCGTTGGTGATCGCAATGTCGGCGATGCCGCTTGGCCTCAGCTCGCCATCGTGGAACCGGTAGAATGCGCCCGACTTCGCGCGCTCCCGATTGTCCATCGTTCCAAACCACAGCGCCCCGGACGGATCGACGACCGCGTCGTTCAGCCTATTATCCGGCAAATTCGGTTCGACCTCGACAATTGGCGCGAACGCGCCGTCCTGTTCGCTGAAGCGAAACAGCCCGCTTTGCAGTCCGGCGACAAAGCCGCCGGTGCGGGCCGGAACGACAAATCCGATTTGCTCGGGCGCATCCCAGCTGCGCTTGTCCCCCGTTGCCGGGATAAAGCGATGGATCTTCTGCTTTTTGATATCGCTGAACCACAGCGCCTGGTCGCGACCGACCCAGATCGGCCCTTCGCCAAGCTCCGCGCCAATATCCCAGACGAGTTGCGGATCGCGCGGCATCAGCGCCCACCCGCCTCGACGAAATTTGCGGTGCGGGTCAGCCAATGCGCCATTGTCCCGATCCTCCTTTGTGCAATCACTGTGAATGGCGCGCCCGGCAGGATTCGAACCCCGCGGCCGGACGGCCGCTTAAACAAAGACTGAGCAAGTTCGTAAATCCCGCTCTCGAGTTGGCGCGCCCGGCAGGATTCGAACCTGCGACCTCAAGCTTAGAAGGCTCGCGCTCTATCCAACTGAGCTACGGGCGCCCTGATCTGGCTTATGTCCCGGCGCAAAGCGCCGCAAGGCCGAACGGCCGTCCGAGCTTATGCGAGGAAAGCCAAGGCGACGAATGTCGCCGCCGGCGTTTGAGGACTCGACAATTAGCTGACCGCTTCGAGCAGGCCCTCGAACATCCGCCGCCCGTCGGTGCCGCCGTGCGCCGGCTCGAACGCGCGCTCGGGGTGCGGCATCAGCCCCATCACATTGCCGGCGTCATTGAGTATGGCGGCGATTGATCGCGCCGACCCGTTGACCGGTTCGGCGTAGCGCAAGGCGACCCGGCCCTCGCCCTCAAGCCGATCGAGCGTCGCTTCATCGGCCTGGTAATTGCCGTCGTGGTGAGCGACCGGCACGCGGATCGTCTCGCCCACCTGATAAGCCGCAGTGAACAGGCTCTGGCTATTCTCCACCGTCAGCGCCACCGGCCGGCAGACGAACGACAGTCCCGCGTTGCGCATCAGCGCGCCGGGCAGCAGCCCGGCTTCGGTCAGCACCTGGAAGCCGTTGCAAATGCCGATCACCGGAACGCCGCGCGTCGCCGCTTCGCTCACCGCCCGCATGATCGGCGCCCGAGCCGCCATCGCGCCGGAGCGGAGGTAATCGCCGTAGGAAAATCCGCCCGGCAGCGCGATGAAGTCGGTGCCTTGCGGCAACTCGCTGTCGCGGTGCCAGACCATCGCCGGCGCGCGCCCGGTGACCGCTTCGAGCGCAACGGCAATATCGCGGTCGCAATTGGACCCCGGGAAGACGATGACCGCCGTCTTCACTGGGCGCTTTCCGTCCGCTCGATGCGGAAATTCTCGATCACCGTATTGGCCAGCAATTTGCGGCACATCGCCTCGATGTCGGCATCGCTGGTGCCGTCGGCGAGGTCGAGCTCGATCAGCTTGCCGGCGCGCACGTCCTGGACCCCGGCGAAACCGAGGCCTTCGAGCGCGGGGTGGATGGCCTTGCCCTGCGGGTCGAGGACCCCGGGCTTGAGGGTGATTACGACGCGGGCTTTCATGGTCCGCGCTCCTATGGCGACGGGGCTCGGCGGGCAAGCCTTTACGGTTGCTTTACCGTCGCGGGCCTAGGCTGTCGCGGCCGGAAAGTCCGGCTCAAGGGAGGAAGCGATGGTCTGGCTCGCGATTGCCATGTTCGTCGTGCTGTTCGGCTGGGGCGCCCAATATTTCGGCTGGCAGGACCCGACCGGCAAGGTCCAGCTCGCTCTGTGCGCGGCCTTCATCCTCGGGATTATCACCGGTTTCAAAAACAAGGGCTGACCGGCGGCTCACCGGCAGATTGCGATCTCGCGACCCCTTGTCTCCACTGCATCGGGACTTAGGATGCCACACAGGCCTACCTGCTCGGTGCAAGGAGAAAAACATGGCGAATGTTTGGATCGCATCGCTGCAGCATTGCACAACCAGTCTCGCCCGCTTTTCGGGGCGCGATCGCAGGGACCAATTCTGGCCGTTTGCAGGCACTGTGGTTGCGGGAGTGTTTCTTGTCTGGGGAGTGAGCATCAGCCCCGCAATGAGCAGATTGCAACATGCGATGCTGGCCAATCTCGAAGCTGCCAACGTGGCTTCCGGCCCCGGCGAATACTCCGCGAATTACGCTGGGCCTCCTCAAGTTGAGAACATGTTCAACACGCTTCTGCTGGTTATGGCCGGGATCGTCGTAGTTTTCATTGCCCTGCTTGCGGCCGCTGTGGTGCGCCGGCTTCACGATCGCGGCAGTTCGGGCTGGTGGGGTCTGTTGCCGCTCCCCTTCCTTCTTTTTGGGTTAGCCGGTTTCGGTTATTTTCAGTCGCAGATAGGCAGCGGCGGGCCCCCGCCCATGGGGCTATTCATGGCGATTTTCTTCAATAATTTCATCTACATCATATGTCTTGTCATCCTGATTGTGATGCTGGCCAGCAAATCCAATCCGGCTGTCAAACACTATGGACCTGCGACGACAGACTGAGGCACTTGGCGTAGCCGGTCGAGCCGTTAAACCGGCATCGGTGAACCCGCTTCCGCCTTACGCACAATTGCTCCGCCTTCGCGTCGACGAAACCGAGGGTGAACTGCGGCTGGTCATGCCGTTCGACGAGGATGTGGTCGGGCGGCCAGGCTATCTCCACGGCGGGGCGATTGCCGGCCTGCTCGAATTCGCTGCTTTCACGACGCTGGCGCGGGCAATCGGCGATCCTGCGGTCGAGATGAAACCGATCACGGTCAGCGTCGACTATTTGCGCGGCGGGACTCCACGCGACACCTTCGCCAGCGCCGAAATCCAGCGCCTCGGCAGCCGCATCGCCAATGTCGAAGCGACCGCCTGGCAGACCGAGCAATCCTCCCCGATCTCCAGCGCCCGGCTGAATTTCCTGCTCGACCGTTCGCGCTCGTAGGCGCCTCAGTAACCGCTGAGCTGCGCCGCCCGGGCGCGATGGAAGCGTGCATCTCCGAACAGCTCGGCCAGCACCGCCTCGCGCTTCATGTACAGGCCGATGTCATGCTCGTCGGTCATGCCGATGCCGCCGTGCATCTGCACCCCCTCCTGCACCGCCAGGGCCGCCGCAGCGACCGCCTTGGCTTTGGCGACCGACACCATCCGCTCGGCATTGGCATCGCCGGCGTCGAGCAGCTCGGCCGCCTTGAGCGCCGCGGCCCGGGCAATCTCGATCTCGCCGAACAGATGCGCGGCGCGGTGCTGAAGCGCCTGGAACTCGCCGATCATTTTGCCGAACTGCTTGCGCTGCTTGAGGTAATCGAGGGTCATTGTGGCGGCGCCCGCCGCGACCCCGACAAGCTCGGCGGCGGCCCCGGCGCGCCCCGCATCGAGCGCGCGTGACAATGGCGCCCAGCCGCCGTCAACCTCGCCGACCACCGCGTCGCCGTCGAGCGCGACCTTGTCGAATGTCAGCCGCGCCGCTTTCGAGGCGTCGGCCAGAGTGACATTCTCGACGGCCAGTCCAGCCGCGCCGCGCGGCACCGCGAACAATGTCAGACCGTCGGTCTCGCTTGGCGAGCCGGCGGTTCGCGCTGCGACCAGGATGACGTCGGCGGAGGCACCATGCAGGACGAACTGCTTGGCGCCGTTGAGCACGAAACCATTGCCCTGCCGTTCGGCCCGCATCGCGATCAGCTCGGGCGCGTGGCGGGGGCCTTCGTCGATCGCCAGCGCGGCCACCGTTTCGCCGGCGATCATGCCTGGAAACCAGCGTTCCGCCTGGGCGCTGCCTGCGAGCGCGCGCGCCGCGGCGACCGCCGTGGTGAGGAACGGGGAGGGGGTCAGATTGCGCCCGATCTCCTCCAGCACCAGCGCCGCTTCGGTCGCGCCCAGACCCATTCCGCCCTGCGCCTCGGGGATGCACATGCCGGCCAGCCCAAGCTCGCCGAACTGCTTCCACAAGCCGGTGCCGAAACCGTCAGAGCACCCCGTGTCGCGCAGATGGCGCAGCTGCTTGGCGATCGACCCTTCCTTGGCAAGTAATTGCGCCGCCGTGTCCTGCAGCATTTTCTGGTCGTCGGTCAGCAGGCTCATGGTTACGCGCCCGGCAGGCCCAAGATATGTTTGGCGACGATGTTGAGCTGGATCTCACTCGTCCCGCCTTCGATCGAATTGGCCTTGGTGCGCAGCCAGTCGCGGGCGGTTTTGCCTTCGCGTGATCGCTCGCTGTCCCATTCCAGTGCGTCGCTGCCGCCGGCCGCCATCACCAGCTCGTGGCGCCGCTTATTCAATTCGGTCCCGGCATATTTCATCATGCTCGGCATCGCCGGATGCGCCTCTCCCGCTTTGAGCTGGTCGAGAAAGCGCTCGCTCATCGCCGAAAAGGCGAGAGAATCGACGTCGAACGCGGCAATTTCGGCGCGAAGCAGCGGGTCGTCGATCGGCCCTATTGTACTGCCGAGCGAGCCGCCGCCGCCGAGCCCCATGCCGCTGATCATCTCGCGCTCGTGGCCGAGCAAATATTTGGCGACATCCCAGCCGCGGTTCAACTCGCCGACGAGCTGGTCCTTGGGCACCTTTACATCGTCGAAAAACGTCTCGCAGAACGGCGAATTGCCGCTGATCAGCAAGATCGGCCTGGTCGACACGCCGGGGCTGGCCATGTCGAACAACAGGAAGCTGATCCCCTTGTGCTTGGACTCGGTCGAAGTCCGCACCAGGGAGAAAATCCAGTCGGCCTCGTCGGCATAACTGGTCCACACCTTTTGGCCGTTGACGAGGAAATGATCCGTGCGATCTTCCGCCTTGGTCTGCAGCCCCGCCAGGTCCGAGCCTGCGCCCGGCTCCGAATAGCCCTGGCACCAGCGGATTTCGCCGCGCGCGATCTGCGGCAAATACGTCTTTTTCTGCGCCTCGCTGCCGAACTTGAGCAGTGCCGGGCCGAGCATGGAAATGCCGAAACTGGTCAGCGGCGGCCGCGCGCCAATCGCCGCCATTTCCTGCTTCAAGACCTTGGACTCGGCCGGTGACAGCCCACCGCCGCCATAATCCGTCGGCCAGTCCGGGACCGTCCACCCGCGTGTCGCCATGGCTTCCAGCCACTGCCGCTGCGCGTCGCTCTGGAAGGTCCAGTTGCGTCCGCCCCAGCAGGCGTCTTTCTCCGAGCGCATCGGCACGCGCATTTCGGCCGGGCAATGCGCCTCAAGCCAGACGCGGGTCTCGGAGCGGAAGCTGTCGTCGGCCATGGTCACAGCGTGGCGAGCCGTTCGCCGAGCGTCAATGCCGGTTTGCGGGCTTGAAAGGCCAACGGGCGCCGCCTAGCGGACGAGGGACAACTGCAGGTGACATCATGACCAATCCGATCTCGACCAAGCGCCACGGCGACG
This sequence comes from Sphingomicrobium sp., assembly GCA_039925985.1. Lineage (GTDB taxonomy): Bacteria > Pseudomonadota > Alphaproteobacteria > Sphingomonadales > Sphingomonadaceae > Sphingomicrobium. Next base: position 9,132 of record JBDSXT010000154.1, on the reverse strand, counting down.
TGTTGATCATCACGTCCAACAATCCGCCGGTCAACGCGCTCGGCGCGGCCGTCAGGCAGGGGCTCGTGGCGGCAATCGAGGAAGCGGAAGCCGACGACGCGGTCAAAGCCGTGGTCATCGCTTGCGAAGGCCAGACGTTCTTCGCTGGCGCCGACGTTTCGGAGTTTGGCACGCCTAAGGCGTTCGAGCAGCCGATGTTGCCGCAGGTCGTCGACCGGATTGAAAATTGCGCAAAGCCGGTGGTCGCGGCAATCCACGGCACGGCGCTCGGCGGCGGGCTCGAGGTCGCGCTCGGCTGCCATTACCGGGTTGCGGTGCACGCCGCCAAGCTCGGCGTTCCCGAAGTGAAACTGGGGCTGCTGCCCGGCGCCGGCGGGACGCAGCGCCTACCACGCGTCGCCGGGGTCGGGCACGCGCTCGAAATGTGCGCGACGGGCACGCCGATCGGCGCCAAGGAAGCGTATGACTGTGGGCTGGTCGACCGACTGATCGAAGGCGAGCTGGTGCCGCACGCGGTCGGTTATGCCGAGGAAGTCCGCGACGTGCGGCCAATGCCCTTGTCGTCGCAGCGGCAGGACAAGGTCGAAGGCGTCGACTCGTCGGTCTTTGATGATTTCATCAAGGCCAATGGTCGCAAGCTGCGCGGCTTCGATGCGCCGGCGAAGAATATTGAGGCGGTGCGCATCGCCACGCAAAAGCCCTTTGCCGAGGGCGTGCTCGAGGAGCGCAAGCTGTTCATGGAATTGATGAGCGGGACGCAGGCGCGCGCTCAGCAATATTTCTTCTTCGCCGAGCGCAAGGCGGCCAAGATCGACAATCTGCCCGAGGGCACGACACCCCGCGACATCAAGCGCGTCGGCGTGATCGGCGCGGGCACGATGGGCGGCGGTATTTCGATGAATTTTCTGTCCGCCGGCATCCCAGTGACCATCGTCGAGATGAGCCAGGAGGCGCTCGACCGCGGCACTGGCGTGATGCGCAAGAATTATGAGGCGACCGCCGCCAAGGGCAAATTGACCGCTGACCAGGTCGCCAAGGCGACCGGCCTGCTCAACCCGACGCTCGATTTCGAGGCGCTCGCCGACTGCGACCTGATCATCGAGGCGGTCTATGAGGACATGGCCGTGAAGAAGGAAATCTTCGGGCGGCTCGACAAAATCGCCAAGCCCGGTGCGATCCTCGCCTCCAACACCTCCTACCTCAACGTCGACGAGATCGCGGCGAGCACTTCGCGGCCGCAGGACGTGCTCGGCATGCATTTCTTCTCGCCCGCGAACATCATGAAATTGCTCGAAATTGTGCGCGGCGCCAAGACCGCGCCCGACGCGCTGATGACCGCGATGCAGCTCGCCAAGAAGATCCGAAAAGTCGCGGTCGTTGCCGGCGTTTGCCACGGCTTCATCGGCAACCGCATGTTGATGCCGCGCCAGGTCGAAGCGACCAAATTACTGCTCGAAGGCGCTTCGCCGGAGCAGATCGACCGAGTCCACGTCGAGTTCGGCATGCCGATGGGCCCGTTCCAGATGGCCGACCTCGCCGGCGTCGACATTGGCTGGCACCGCGACGTCGCCCGCATCGAGAACATCCGCGACGCTTTGTGCAGCATCGACCGATGGGGACAGAAGAAGGGCGCCGGCTTCTACGACTATGACGACAAGCGCCGCCCGTCGCCGTCGCCGGTGGTGCAAAAGATCATCGACGATTTCGCCGCCAAGCAGGGCGTCGAGCGTCGCGAGATTTCCGACCAGGAGATCATCGAGCGGACGCTCTACACCATGGTCAATGAAGGCGCGAAAATCCTCGAAGAAGGCATGGCTCAGCGCGCCTCGGATATCGATGTAGTCTGGGTCTACGGCTACGGCTGGCCGGTCTACCGCGGCGGCCCGATGTTTTGGGCCGACACCGAGGGCACGGCCAAGATCGTCGAAGGCCTGAAGCGCCAGGAAGCGCGCATGGGCGACGACTTCAGCTTCTCAAAGCTGCTTTTAGACAAGGCAGAAAAGGGCGAGAAGTTCACGCGCTGACCCGCCGCTCAGCCGGCAGCAGGCTCAGCATCACCAGCGCCACGGCAGCCGCGCCCGCCCCGGCGAGGAAGGTCGCATGGGCGCCGTCGCGGTCCCACAGCAGACCGGCCCCCAGGCTGGCCAGCAGCGTCGCGATTCCGCTGGCGAAATAGAAAGCGCCAAAGCTGGTCGCGCGCAGATGCGGCGGCGCATTGTCGGCGATCAGCCGCGAGAAAATGCCCTGGGTCAGCGCCATGTGCGCGCCCCACAACGCAACGCCCAGGCCAAGACCGACGAGCCCGATCGCTTGGGCGAGAATTAGGTCGGCGACGATCAACACCGCCATCCCGGCCATCAGAATCGCCTTGGGACTCTTGCCGTCGCTTAACGCCCCGGCGGGATAGGCGAGGATGAAAAAGGCCAGGTTGAACACGACCAGCACCAGCGGCGACAGCGTCGCCGACAGCCCGACATCGAGCCCGCGCAGGATCAGGAAGCTCTCGGAAAAACGCGCCAACGTGAACAGGAAGCCGACCGCAATCAGCCGGCGGGTCGGCCGGTTGAGCTCGCGAAACCCCGCGAAAAACGGCGCGCGGGGCGCCGGTTGTTCGTCGCGCGGCGCGGCTTTCTCCTTGAGCGCCAGCCACGCCAGCAGGAAGCACAAAGCCGCCGGGATCACCGCGATCCAGAAGACGGCGCGGATATTTCCCGCCAACAGGATCATCAGTCCGACCGCAGCGATCGGCGCGATCATCGCCCCGACCGTATCGAGCGACTGGCGCAGGCCAAAGGCGCGGCCGCGGATAGCGGGCGGCGTTTCGTCGGCAATCATGCCGTCGCGCGGCGCCCCGCGAATCCCTTTGCCGAGCCGGTCGGCGAAGCGCGCGCCCATAACTTCGACCGCGCCCGACGCCAGTGGAAACAGCGGTTTCGACAGCGCCGCCAAACCATAACCGGCGAGGATCCACGGCTTGCGCCGGCGGCTGCGGTCGCTGAGCCGTCCCGATGCAAGCTTGGCGAACGAGGCGGTCGCTTCGGCCAGCCCGTCGATTGCCCCGACCATCGCCACCGGCAGGCCCAGCGTAATCGTGATGAACAGTGGCAGCAGCGCGTGATAAATCTCGCTCGACAGGTCCATGAGCAGGCTGACGAAGCCAAGAATCCAGACGTTGCGGGGCAGGCGGGGCCGGGCGCTCGATTCACTCACCTCGCCAACATTGCATCGCCGCGAACATTTGTTAAGCTGCAATCATGTTCGGGGGATCATCGCCGGCGGCGCTCGCGTCGCGCTTCACCGCCATTGCCCAAAATTACATCGCCGACGGTCCCGCCGAGCGCGCCGACCGCGCCCGCCGTAAATTGCTTGTCGCCATCGGCAAGCACGAGCCGGCGACCCTCAACCAGGTCGCTGCCGCCGTCCGCCGCGGCGCACCCGCAGTCAGCCGCTCGATCGAAAGCCTGGTCAAGGCCGGCCTCGTCGATCGCTCGCCCGATCCGACCAATCGCCGCCGCCTCGCGATGCGGCTCAGCGAGGCCGGCCGCCGCGAACTCGACAACCGCCCGAGCACCGGCACCGCGCTCGAGGGCCAGCTCGGCCGCCTTGCCCACAGCGAGCTTCGCGCGATCGAGCGCGCGCTCGAAATCCTCGAACGTTAGACACCGCATAGCCTGCGCCCCGCTCCGACCATGTTGCGTTGCAACAATGGCCGCTTTCGGCTAGGGCGCCACCACCTCCTTTCCCGAGATTGAACATGAAACTTCGCAACGTGGCGATCATCGCCCACGTCGACCACGGTAAGACGACGCTGGTCGACCAGCTGTTCCGCCAGTCCGGCACCTTCCGCGACAACCAGCGCGTCGAAGAGCGGGCGATGGATTCGACCGACCTCGAAAAAGAGCGCGGGATCACCATCCTTGCCAAATGCACCTCGGTCGACTGGCCAGGTCCCGACGGCACCTCCACGCACATCAACATCGTCGACACGCCCGGCCACGCCGATTTCGGCGCCGAGGTCGAGCGCATCCTGTCGATGGTCGACGGCGTCATCCTGCTCGTCGACGCCGCCGAAGGGCCGATGCCGCAAACCAAGTTCGTCACCGGCAAGGCGCTCGCCCTCGGCCTCAGGCCCATCGTCGTCGTCAACAAGATCGACCGCCCCGACGCCCGCCCCGCCGAAGTCCTCGACGAAATCTTCGAACTGTTCCTCAACCTCGACGCCAATGACGAGCAGCTCGATTTCCCGACCCTCTACGCCAGCGGCCGCGCCGGCTACGCGGGCCTGACCGACGACATCCGCTCGGGCGACCTCGCACCCTTGTTCGACGCGATCGTCGCCAACGTCCCGGCGCCGCGGGTCGACGCCGGCCCGTTCAAGATGCTCGCCACCTTGCTCGACCGCGACAATTTCGTCGGCCGCGTGCTGACTGGCCGCATCGCCAGCGGCAAGCTGACGATCAACATGCCGATCCGTGCCATCGACGGCGACGGCAAGGTCGTCGAGGAGGGCCGCGCGACCAAGATCATGGCCTTCCGCGGCCTCGAGCGAGTCGCCGTCGAGGAAGCCGAAGCGGGCGAGATCGTCGCCATCGCCGGCTTGACCATCGCCACCGTCGCCAACACCATCGCCGACCCGTCGGTGTCCGCGCCGATCTACGCCCAGCCGATCGACCCGCCGACCCTGGCGATGACCTTCAGCGTCAACGATTCGCCGATGGCCGGCCGCGAGGGCTCCAAGGTCACCAGCCGGATGATTCGCGACCGCTTGTCCCGCGAGGCCGAGGGCAACGTCTCGTTCCACATCACCGAGAGCGCCGACAAGGACGCGTTCGAGGTCGCCGGCCGCGGCGAGCTGCAATTGGGCGTGCTCATCGAGACCATGCGCCGCGAAGGCTTCGAGCTATCGATCAGCCGCCCGCGCGTGCTGTTCCGCGACGGCGCCGACTCCGCGAGTGGCGGCCGCGAGGAGCCGTTCGAGACCGTCGTCGTCGACGTCGATGACGCCTACGCCTCGACCGTCGTCTCCAAGATCCAGTTGCGCAAGGGCGACCTCACCGAGCAGCGCCCGTCGAGCGGCGGCAAGACCCGCCTGGTCTTCTCGGCGCCGAGCCGCGGCCTCATCGGCTACCACGGCGAATTCCTCTCCGACACGCGCGGCACCGGCATCATGAACCGCCTGTTCGAGCGCTATGCCCCCTACAAAGGGCCGATCGAGGGCCGCCAGACCGGCGTGCTCATCTCCAACGCCGCCGGCAAGACCGCCGCCTACGCCCTCAACACGCTCGAGGACCGCGGCGCGCTGATGGTCTCGCCTGGCGAGCAGGTCTACGAAGGCATGATCGTCGGCGAGAACGCAAAGCCCGAGGACCTCGAGGTCAACCCCTTGAAAGCCAAGGCGCTGACCAACTTCCGCGTCAGCGGCAAGGAAGACACGATCCGGTTGACGCCGCCGAAGCGCCTGACGCTCGAGCAAGCGATCGCCTACATCGACGAGGACGAGCTGGTCGAAGTGACGCCCAAGTCGATCCGGCTAAGAAAACGCCACCTTGATCCGCATGAGCGGAAGAGGGCGAATAGGGCGAAGGCCGCGTAGCGGCGTCTAGCAGCTGCTCGGCTGGTCCCGATTGATTCGGAAGGCCGGCCCGACGAAGCCCGCCGGCTTGACCACTATGGCGATGAATTCTGCCACCGTCCCGCCGGTCGCCGCGGGGTTGCGCACGTTGTGCGCGCGATAGGCGGGCTCAATAAAAGACTGACCGGTATGGTAAGTGTGGGCTGCGCACAGGGCGTCATCGAACCACTCGATGGTTCCCTGGGTGACTGTGACGAACACCGGCGCCGGATGAGCATGCCAGCCGCTATAACCTTGGGGCTGGACGGTTAGGCGGTCGGCGCCGACATCGGTATCGTCGAGCGTCTTTAGAACCATGCCCCACTTGTCCGTCTTGTCGCCCGCCGTGTTGATGCTGAGCGTGCCGAAGTGGCCGTTTGCGACGGGTGAGGGGACGAAACCTGATCCCGGTGTCGCGAGCGCTGGCGCGGCTGACAGAGCGGCGCCAACCAATGCGGAGACTGCGACCACGCTGATCGCGGTCGAGCGCCCGTAATTGCGGTGATTTTTCATGTTTGCTCCCTCCAGGATCGGGAACTTTGTCCGGTGCCAACTGGCCCGTGCATGCCCCGCCACGGCCAATGATGGTCGACGTGGCGGCGGAGGCCATGGCAAAAAGCTGATTTTTTCCTGAAATCTGTTATTTTCGCTGCTGGGGGAGGCGGTATGGACCGTCCGCGTAACTTGAACTTGCAAGGGGTCGACCTTTCGGACGGGCCTCTCGTGCGCATCGGCGGGGCGACGATCGACCCGGTTTCGCGCGAGGCAAGTTTTGCAGGCGGCCAGGAGCGGCTTCAGCCCCAGAATTTGAAAGTGCTGGTCGCGCTGGCCCGTGGCCGAGGGCGGGTCGTCTCGCGAGCCGATCTGATCGACCTGTGCTGGGATGGCCGCATCGTCGGCGAGGATGTAATCAACCACGCGATTTCCGTCCTGCGCACCTTCGCCGCCCGCGCCGGCGGCTTCACGATCGAAACTATCCCCAAAGCCGGCTACCGGCTGATGGAGAAGGAAGATCCCCACCACCGTGCCGCGAAATGGCGTACGGAGATCGGCTGGGCCGCCGCCATCGCCGGAGCCGCTGCTTTGCTAGTCGCAGCGCCGGCTCAAAAGCAGGGCGAACCGCCGGTTCCGACGGTGGCTCTCGTGTCGTTTGGCGTGCCGGCGGGAGACCCGGCCGCGGCTGAAGTCGCGCGGGCGGCTCGCGCCTCTCTTTCGCACATGCTTGCCGAAGGCGGTTTTCCGGTCCGGCTCGCCAACGCCGGCGAAACAGGGTCCGACTTTGTCATTTCCGGAGACATTGAGCACTCATCCGGGAAGATCCAGGCCCTCGTGCGGATGGAGGAAACGCGTGACCACCAGGTGATTTTCACCCACCGCTTCGATGAATCTGAGGGCGCAGCGGGGACGCTCCCCGAACAAATCGGCGCCTCGGTTGCCGCCAATTTATCGTGGACCGCGCCACTGATGATCCTCGATCGTCGTCACCCGACGGACCCTCGGATTACCGGCGAGTTGCTCAGGCAGTTGAGTATTACCGTCGAGGGTGGGGATATGCTGCGGGCGTACGAAATTTCGCGCCAGATTGTCGTCAAAGTCCCCAACTCGGCGATCGCGCAAGTCGCTCTCGCGTTCAATACCGGGTTTGCGGTGTCAGATCTGCCGCGCGATCAGCGGGACGCCGCGGTCGCGCTTGGACGTAGGGCATCAGATCGCGCTCGGGCGCTCGCCCCGGAATTTGGCGACGTCTACATTCCGTGGTGCATCCTGCACAGCCCGGTTCGGCGGACCGAATGCGAAGCGCGCCTTCGCCACGGGATAAGGGTCGATCCCGACGCGCCCTTCCCGTCGGCCTTTCTGAGTTCGCTGCTCGAGGAAGCCGGGCGGTTCGAAGAGGCTCTGCAGTTCGCCCGGATTGCCATCGCCGATGACCCGTATAAGCCGGCGAAGCTGGCGCGAATGATCCGCGGGCTTGAAGTGACCGGGCAGACGAGGGATGCCGACGCCGTTTATGCTCAGGCAGTCCGCTGGTGGCCGAAGAACGGTAGAGTGTCCTCGGCCCGCCTGATGGGCCTCATGGAGCGCGGTGATTTCGCGGCGATCGAGAAGTTCGCGCGCGAAAAGCCGTCGATGCCGGCGTCGGTTGAGCAAGTCGCTGCTGCAATGCGTTCCCACGACGCGGCGCCAGCGACGGGCATCTGCAAATCGGGCGCCGAGGATCCGGCAATCCAGATGCTGTGCCTGCTCATTCTCGCCAATTTCGGTGAGCTCGACCGTGCCTTCGCATTGGCAGATCAAATGTACCCCCGTCTGGTTGGCCGCAACGCTCGGGACGAGGAAATGCTGTGGCTCGAACACCCCGACAGCTATCCGACCGGGATCCTGTTGGCGCCGTCTGCCGCGGCGCTACGCCGTGACCGCCGTTTTCTTGCCTTGGCCAAACGGGTCGGGCTGCTAGACTATTGGCGTACCGGCGGGCCGCCCGACTTCTGCCGGAGAAATCCGGAACCCATTTGCGCGCGCATCCTGCCATAGCGAAGGAGCGAGTATCGCCGGATACTCGCCACCGAACAAACCATTTTCCTACACACCCATTTCATGGTCTAGACTCGTGAACGCAGCCGGATCCGAGTCGTTATCTCGCTTGCCGCCGCCAATCGCGGGCCGCCGTCGCAACCAGGTTCCCGAAACTCACGAAACTCACACACCCCCAAATCAATTCACCCCGGTGTGAGTTTTGACGCCGCTCAGCCTTTCCGCCCCTTGGCCCGTTCGCCGCCCATCTTCAGCACCTGCGCCCATTCCTCATTCCGCACCGGCGCGACCGACAGCCGCGACTGGCGGATCACCTCCATTTTCGCCAGGCGCGGCTCGGCTTTGATCGCGGCCAGCGTCACCGGCTTGGCCAGCGCCCGCACCGGCTTGACCGGGACCTTGACCCAAGCGCCATCCGGCCCGTCGGGCTCGCCGGCGCCAACGATCTCCATGATCCCGACCACCGCCTTGTCGGCCATGCTGTGATAGAGGAACGCCTGGTCGCCGGGCCTCATCGCGCGGAGGTGCAGCCGCGCGGCGTTGTTGCGCACGCCGTCCCATGTCGTGCCGCCGTCGCGGACCAGATCGTCCCAGCTGTAGCTCGCGGGCTCCGACTTCATCAGCCAATGCGCCATCGTCTGCTCCTTTGCGCCTCCTCTACAAAGTCCCGTTACGGGACGGTAGATGGCCGCGAAATGCGCCGAAACGGTCGAGAAAACTGAATGAATTGAAAGAGTTCCGGTTTCCATCCCACGGCAGGCTCGTTTCGCCGCAGACGAGTTGGATTCCAATCAAAACACCGTATCTCCCCGGTTAACGAATTCAAGAGCGAGTGAGCCAAGGGCGCTTCTGCCGCCGGCTCCGGGCAAGACGGACGGTCCAGCAACGCAGCGAGATACGCCGCGACGCTGAACGGACCAGCCGCCAAGAGCAAAGAGAGTGATTTTGATCCGATTTCTGGGAGGTCGCGGCGCGTCCGCGATACTGGG
>JBDSXT010000153.1:0-9010 GCA_039925985.1 Sphingomicrobium sp. | reverse complement strand
GACGATGTCGCGCTTGGGCTTAAAGCCGCTTGCTTTCAAATTGATCAACGCCTGGGTGACCGCGGTGATGCCGTTCTTCATATCGGTCGTGCCGCGGCCATAATAATAGCCGTCCTTTTCGGTCAGTCCGAACGGATCGGTGGTCGAATCCTCGCGCTTGGCCTCGACCACGTCCATGTGGCCCATCAGCATGATCGGACGGGCCTTGGAAGTCCCAGCCGCCCGCCACCGCACGATGAGTGCGGCCGTCTCGTCCTCGCCGGTGGTCGCGCTGCCGGTGTGATAGGGCATGACGTGGACGTCGGCGGCGGGAAAGCCCGCAGCAGTGAACTGGTCGGCGACATATTGCGCCATTGCCGGGACATTGTGGCGTCCGATCACGGTCGGGGTGTTGATGACGTGCTCGAACATGGCGTGGGTCGCGGCGCGCTGTGCCGGCGTCAGTGCCGGCTTGGCCGGGGCAGCGAAGGCCGCGGCAGGCAGGCAGGCGAGCAGAATGGCGGCGATGTTGCGCATGAGTTTCCCCCCAGAATAAATGCCGACGCTACGCTTCGCGTCGCGCCGGTCAAGTGAGCCGCTATTTCCCCGCTAGATCGCGCAATATCATCTCCCAGTGCAGAACGTCGTCGTACATCGCCCGCACCGGCAGCCGCTCGTCCAGGCCGTGGGCGCGTTCGTCGTCTGGGGAAATGCCCCAACTCCCGTCGACATCGTAGACCGGGACCCCCTGGGCACGGAAGAAGCTGCCATCGCTCGCCCCGGTCGACATGATCGGCGTCACATGCATTTGCGGGCCGTGGATCGACTGGATCGCTTTCGTCACCGCCTTGAGCACATCGGGGCGAAGTGGCGAGGGCGGTGTTGGCACGCCAATGTAATTGGGATCCGGGGTTACCGCGACCTTGGGCCCGGCGAGCAGCTGGAGCTCGGCCTGGACGTCCTTTGGCTGGACCCCCGGGAAGATCCGGCAATTGACCGTCGCCTGAGCGCTCTGCGGAAGCGCATTGTCGGCATGGCCGGCCGCAAGCATCGTCGCAATGCAGCGCGTGCGGGTGAGCCCAACCTCCAGCGGATTGGCTTCGATCTGGTCGGCCGAGGCGCCATCGTTCGGATTGGCGAGCCAGCGCCGCATCGATTGCCCCAAAGCGCTGTTGCCCTCCAGCCTTGCGCGCTCGGCGAAATAGCCGCGCGTCGTATCGTTGAGCATCGGCGTGAAGCGATGCGCCTGCAGCGCCTTCAGGGCATCAGCCAGCTCATAGATGGCATTGTCGGGCCGCGGCCGCGAACTATGACCGCCCGGGTTGTGAGCGGTGAAGAAATAGGTCTGGAAGGTCTTTTCGGCCGTCGAGATGCCGCAGCCGAGTGGGCGAAAATCATGGTCGTACGCGCCGCAGCCGCCATCGGCATTGAGCCCGAATTCGGCATCGGTCAGGTTGCGCCACTCGGTCGAGCCGAGAGTCGCGCCGCGGCCCATGGTTTCTTCGTCGCCGCTGTAGAAGAAAATGATATCGCGGGTCGGCTTGAACCCCGCGCCCATCAGCTTGACCGCGGCCAAGGTCGTCGCAATGTCGCCGTTCTTCATGTCGCTGGTGCCGCGTCCGAGGAAATAGCCGCCCTCTTCGCGGAACACGAACGGATCGTATTTCCAGTCTTCGCGCTTGGCCTCGACCACGTCCATGTGACCGAGGACCAGCATCGGCTTCTTGGTCGCATGCGGCGATCGCCAGCGAACGATCAGCGCCACGGTCTTGTCGCCTGGAAGCGCCTCGTAAGGCATGACGTGGATGTCAGCTTCGGGAATGCCGGCGGCGCGGAACTGGTCGGCTAGAAGCTTCGCCATGCGCGGCATTTCGCCGCGGTTGTGAACGGTCGGAATCTCGATGGCCTGCTTGAATAATGCTCGGGTCTTCGCTTGCCACGCAGGGTCGAGCTTGGTCGGCTGGGTGACCGGGTTCGGCGCGGCGGCGGCCGAAGCGGAGAGGCAAGCGAGCAGCAGTGCAAGGCGGCGCATGGGCAATCCCTTTCGTGAGTTTTCGAAAACTAGGTCGCGCCATGCCCCTCGGCAAGATAGTCGGCGCTCTGCATTTCCTCGAGACGGCTGACGGTGCGGGCGAACTCGAAGCTGCCATCGCCCTCCGGGTAAAGTCCGGCGGGTTCGGCGTCGGCGGCGGCCAGTAGCTTGACCCGATGCTCGTAAAGCGAATCGATCAGCGTCCCGAACCGCGAGGCTTCGTTGCGCATCGCGCGGGTCATGACGGGAATACCGACGATGATGACGGTGTGGAAGCGGCGGGCGATAGCGAGATAGTCGGCCGCGCCGCGCGCTTCACCGCACAGTCGCTTGAATGAGAAGACCGCGACGCCCTTCAAGCTCTTGGGGACGTGGAGGGTGCGCCCGCCCGCCACGGGTAGTTCCTCCGACGGCGCCTTGGCGCGATCTTCGACCGCATAATCGGTGAGCCTGAAAAAGGCGTCGCTCAAGGCCTTGGTCGCCGCCGGACCGTTGGGGACGTGCCATACCTCGACGCCGACCAGCCGGTCGAGCCGGTAATCGGTCGGCCCGTCCACCGCGACGACCTCCATCCGCTCGCCGATCAAGTCGATGAAGGGCAGGAACAGCTCGCGGTTGAGGCCATCCTTGTAGAGATCGCCGGGCGGGCGGTTTGAGGTCGTGACCACCTTGACCCCGGCCGCGAGCAATTTGCCGAACAACCGCGAGACGATCATCGCGTCGGCGGGGTTGTTGACGATCATTTCGTCGAAGGCGAGCAACCGGGCTTCGTCGGCGATGCGCTCGGCGACCTCGTTGATCGGGTCGCCGTCGTCGCTCGCCCGGGCTTCGCGCAGCAGCTGGTGAGTTTCGAGCATGAAGGAGTGAAAATGGACCCGGCGCTTGGGCTCGATGTCGATATGATCGAAGGCGAGGTCCATCAGCATCGACTTGCCGCGGCCAACCCCGCCCCACAGATAAACGCCGTCGCAGGCTCGGCTGGGCTTTTTGAGAAGGCGTGCGAGTATTCCGAGGTGAGCCTCGGCGGTGGCAGCGAGGCGGTCGAGGGCAGTAACCGCGTTGGCTTGCGCGGGGTCGGGCTTGAGCTCCCCTGCCGCGACCAGCGCAACATAGGCTTGCCCAACCGGGCCGGTCATGCCGGGCGGTTGGGGGTGCGGACGCTCTTCAATGTGCCGGAGAAGCTGTGGGTCGGCTCGCCGTCCTGCTCGCAAGTGCCGTTGAAAAAGACATGGCCGCCCGGGGTCTGCTTGACCAGATTGACCTCGGCGTCGAGCGCAACGCCGGCGCGGCCGCGCCCAATGAACCGGACCGAGCATTCGAGGGTCACATAATGCCCCTCGGCCATGCCGGCGCAACGGCCGCCGGCGAACATCGCCATGTCGATAAAGCTCATCACCGCGCCGCCGTGGATCGAGCCGCCATGGTTGAGCATCGCCTCGGTCGGGAACATGCGGCAGCGCGCGCGACCTTCCCCGTCAGGCTTGAACAGCAATTTACCGGTCGCCGCGGCGAAGCTGCCGACCGGAAATTCGCCCCAGCTGTACCAGCCGGGGTGCTCGGGATCTTCACTGACTCCGGAAGGCAGGGCCACTAGGCGACCAGTCTCCGCTGGCGGGTCATCAAGCAACCCGCTCGGCGATCAGTTTCTTGGTTTCGGCGATCGCCTTGGCCGGGTTCAGCCCCTTCGGGCAGACATTGGCGCAGTTCATGATCGTGTGGCAGCGATAGAGCTTGAACGGGTCTTCGAGATCGTCGAGGCGCGCGCCAGTGCCTTCGTCGCGGCTGTCGGCCAGGAAGCGATAAGCCTGCAGCAGCACCGCGGGGCCGAGGAACCGATCCTGGTTCCACCAGTAACTGGGGCAACTGGTCGTGCAGCAGAAGCAGAGGATGCACTCATAGAGGCCGTCGAGCTTGGCGCGATCGTCGGGCGACTGCAGGCGCTCTTTCGATGGATTGGGAGTCGCGGTCTTCAGCCAAGGCTGGATCGACGCATATTGGGCATAGGCATGGGTGAGGTCGGGGACCAAATCCTTGACAACGTCCATCGCCGGCAGAGGCGTGATTGTCACCTCGCCCTTGATGTCGGTGATCGTCGTTGTGCAGGCAAGACCGTTGCGGCCGTCCATGTTCATCGAGCAAGACCCGCAAATCCCTTCGCGGCATGAGCGGCGGAAGGTCAACGTCGGGTCGATCTCATTCTTGATCCGGATGAGCGCGTCGAGGACCATCGGTCCGGTCTTGTCGAGGTCGATGGTGTAAGTGTCGAAGCGCGGATTGGCGCCGCTGTCGGGGTCGTAGCGATAGATTTTGAACGCTTTCAGGCGCTGGCCGTCTTCGGGCTTGTGCTCGCGCCCCTTGGTGACCCGGCTATTCTTCGGCAGTCGAAACTCGGCCAAGCGGGATACTCCTTGCTGGGTGAGCCGCTAGCATGCCGCGCCACGCAAAGAAAAGGGCCGCCGAGCGATGCCCGGCGACCCTTCTGAAGGTTCGATGCTGTCCGTTTAGCGGGTCAGCGCCTCGATCACCCGGCGAACCGCGTAGGTCTGCGGATCGACGACATAGATATAGCCGCCACGATTGATGTAGCGGTAATTGGAATTGAGATCGTACTGGGTGACGTAGTTCTGCGGGATCTGGTTGTATGGGGTCCAGTAGCCGTAGTTGCGGGGGACCCGCTGGCCCATCGCGAACAACCGCGCCTGGCGCCGCGCCTGGTTGCGCTGGTGGACCCACTGAGCGCGATTCAGACCGACGCGCCGCGATGCGACGCACTGGCCGTGACGCCATTTGGTGCAGACCATCCGCGAATGGTGATTATTGTAGTGCTTGGCCTCGGCCGGAGCGCCGGTGAAGGCGACCGCGGCCGCCGTCAAAGCGAGAAGCATCTTCATTATCATGTCCTTTCGATCGAAAACGACGAAGCGGCGTTAATCGGCGCTTCGCCTCCCTGTCCGTGGCTCAACAAACGTCTGGAAGGCCAGTTGCCGCGTTCATCCAAGGGCAAGGATTTAGGTCCGGGCCGGGGGAACGAAGCTGGAACGCCAGCCGTTTCCCATCCTTCACAACATGGAGAATCCCGATGCTTGGCAAAGCAAATGCGACGCCGATGATCGCGGTCAAGGATATCGACCGCGCGCGTGAATTTTACGAGGGCACGCTCGGCCTCGAAACCAAGGACGAGATGGGCGGCGAGGTGCTCGAAGTGAAGAGCGGCGAGACGACGATCAACGTCTATCGCTCGGAGTTCGCCGGGACCAACCAAGCGACGGCGCTGACGTTCGATGTTGACGACATTGGCGCCGAAGTCCGCGACTTAAAGGACAAAGGCGTGTTTTTCGAAAGCTACGATATGCCCGGCCTGGAGAAGCAAGGCGATCTGTACGTCGCCGAAGGCATGAAAACCGCGTGGTTCAAGGATCCGGACGGCAACATCCTCAGCCTGTTCGAGGGCAGCGAGGGCTAGCCGCCCTGCTTGTTCGAAGGTAGCGCAGCAGAGCTGCGCGGGGCGGTTGCCCGACTCTCCGCGTCGGTCTAGAGCGCCGCCAATTCTCGGTGCCGGTCCTCGGCGCGTCCGGAACAACAGAGGAAAGCAACCGCGCCATGGCTCGCAGGAAAATCGCGCTAATCGGCGCCGGAATGATCGGCGGCACGCTCGCCCACCTCGCGGCTATGCGCGAACTGGGCGACATCATCTTGTTCGACATCGCCGAGGGGATTCCCGAGGGCAAAGCGCTCGACATTGCCCAGGCGGGGCCGGTTGACGACTTCGACGCGAACTTGAAGGGCTCGTCGGACTATGCCGATATCGCCGGGGCCGACGTGTGCATCGTCACCGCCGGCATCGCCCGCAAGCCGGGCATGAGCCGGGACGATTTGCTCGGCATCAATTTGAAGGTGATGAAAGCGGTTGGCGAGGGCATCAAGACCCACGCGCCCGACAGCTTCGTCATCTGCATCACCAATCCGCTGGACGCGATGGTGTGGGCGCTGAGGGAGTTCTCCGGCCTGCCGCACAACCGCGTTGTCGGCATGGCCGGCGTGCTCGACAGCGCGCGGTTCCGCCATTTCCTCGCCGACGAGTTCAAGGTCAGCGTCGAGGACGTCACGGCATTTGTGCTCGGCGGCCACGGCGATACGATGGTCCCGATCGTCGAATATTCGACCGTCGCCGGCGTGCCGATCCCCGACCTCATCAAGATGGGCTGGACGACGCAAGAGCGGATCGACGCGATCGTCAAGCGGACCCGCGGCGGCGGCGGCGAGATCGTCGCGCTGTTGAAGACCGGCAGCGCTTATTACGCGCCGGCGACGGCCGCGATCGCGATGGCGGAGAGCTTCTTGAAGGACAAGAAGCGCGTGCTCCCAGCGGCCGCGCATTTGACCGGCCAATATGGCGTCGACGACCTTTACGTCGGCGTCCCGGTGGTGATCGGCGAAGGCGGTGTCGAGCGCATCGTCGAAATCCAGCTCGACGACGCCGCCAAGGCAAATTTCGAGGTCAGCGTCGAGGCTGTGAAAGAGCTGCTCGTGGCGTGTAAGGCGATTGACGGCAGTCTCTCGTGAGCATCCTCGTCGACCGCAACACCAAGGTCATCACGCAGGGGATGACCGGCGAGACCGGGACTTTTCATACCGAGCAGGCGCTGGCCTACGGGACGCAGACGGTGGGCGGGGTGACGCCGGGGAAGGGCGGGACGACGCATCTCGGGCTGCCGGTGTTCGACACGGTGGGTGAGGCGGTCGGGGCGACCGGAGCAACCGCGTCTGTGGTCTACGTTCCGCCGCCGTTCGCCGCCGATTCGATCCTCGAGGCGATCGACGCGGGGGTGCCGCTGATCGTCGCCATCACCGAGGGCATTCCGGTGCTCGACATGGTCAAGGTCAAGCGCGCGCTTACGGGCTCGAAGTCGCGGCTGATCGGACCCAATTGCCCCGGGGTGCTGACCCCCGACGAGTGCAAGATCGGGATCATGCCGGGCAATATTTTCAAGAAGGGCAGTGTCGGCGTCGTCAGCCGCTCGGGCACCCTAACCTATGAAGCCGTGTTCCAGACGACCAACGAGGGGCTCGGCCAATCGACCGCGGTCGGCATCGGCGGCGACCCGGTCAACGGGACCGATTTCATCGACGTGCTCGAGCTGTTCCTCGCCGATGATGAAACCACGTCGATGATCATGATCGGCGAGATCGGCGGGTCGGCCGAGGAAGATGCCGCCCAATTCATATCGGACGAGGCCAGGCGCGGGCGCAAGAAGCCGATGGTCGGCTTCATCGCCGGGCTGACCGCGCCGCCAGGGCGGCGGATGGGGCACGCGGGCGCGATCGTCGCCGGCGGCAAGGGCGGCGCCGAGGACAAAATCGCGGCGATGGAAGCGGCTGGAATTACGGTCAGCCCAAGCCCATCTGAGCTCGGCAGGACGCTCAAAGAGCTTTTGGAGAGTTAGTACTCCGACCATGGACGCATTCAGTAGCCAAAAAGACGCCGGGCCGAGCTGGGCGCGGGCGAATTGGCCGCTGGCGGAGCTCGACGAACTCAACCTTGGGCTCGATCCGACAGAAGCGGTAATCGAAAAGGTCGCCGCGGCCTCCCAAGCGCGGGCCGAAGCGGCGGGCGCCGACCCGGAGGCGGTCCGTCGCGCCGCCGACGATTCGATTCGTGCGATGATGCTGATCCGCACCTATCGGGTGCGCGGACATCTGGCCGCGAACCTCGACCCGCTCGGCTTGGCCCGTCCCGAGGTGCCGGCCGATCTTACGCCGGAATATCACGGCTTTGGCGCGGGAGACCTCGACCGGCCGATCTGGGTGTGCGGGGCGCTCGGTCTCGAGGAGGCGACGGTTCGGGAGTTGGTCGCCGTCCTCCAGGCCAATTACTGCCGCCACGTCGGCTTTGAATATATGCATATCAACGACGTCGAGGAGCGGCGTTTCCTGCAGGAGCGGATCGAGGGCAAGGAGGCCGCGATCCAGTTCACGTCGGAAGGCAAGCAATCGATCCTGACCAAGGTGATCCACGCCGAGCAGTGGGAGAAGTTCCTCGCCCGCAAATATGTCGGGACCAAGCGCTTCGGGCTGGACGGCGGCGAAGGCGCGGTGCCGGCCCTAGAGGCTGTCATCAAATATGGCGGGCAAATGGGCGTCGAGGAGATCATCGTCGGCATGTCCCACAGGGGACGGCTCAACATCCTTTCCAATGTCATGGGCAAGCCAGCCCAAGCAATCTTCAACGAGTTCGCAGGCGGCGCGACCAACCCCGCCGACGTCGGCGGCTCGGGCGACGTCAAATACCATCTCGGCACGTCGTCGGACCGCGAGTTCGACGGCATCAAGGTGCATCTGTCGTTGCTGCCGAACCCTTCGCACCTCGAAGCTGTCGACCCGGTCGTGCTCGGCAAGGCGCGCGCGGTGCAGACCCTGAAGGGCGATCGTGAGGGCGACACCGTTCTCCCCATCCTGCTCCACGGCGACGCCGCGTTTGCCGCGCAAGGTGTGGTGTGGGAGTGTTTGAGCTTCTCCGGTCTGCCCGGTTACGCAACCGGCGGCACCATCCATTTCATCATCAACAATCAGGTCGGTTTCACCACCAGTCCGCAGTTCGGGCGTTCTTCTCCCTATCCGTCGGACGTCGCCAAGGGCATCCAGGCGCCGATCCTCCACGTCAACGGCGACGACCCCGAGGCGGTGACTTTCTGCTGCAAGCTGGCGATCGAGTTCCGGCAGGCGTTCAATCGCGACATCGTCATCGACATGTGGTGCTATCGCCGGTTCGGGCACAACGAGGGCGACGAGCCCAGTTTCACCCAGCCGCTGATGTATGCGGCTATCAAGACGCATCCCCCAATCAGCGAGATCTACGGACAACGGCTGATCGAGGAAGGTCAGGTCGACCAGGCGTGGATCGACCGTGTCACCGCCGACCATGTCGCCGAGCTGGAGGAGGATTTTCAAGCAGCAGTTTCCTACCTGCCGAACAAGGCCGACTGGTTCGAAGGCCGCTGG
>JBDSXT010000152.1:0-9693 GCA_039925985.1 Sphingomicrobium sp. | reverse complement strand
AACCGCGACGTGCGCTTCGCCGAAAATCCGAAGCAGCCGGTCAGCGAGCTGATGACCAAGGACAATCTGGCGACGGTCCCGCTCGGCACCGGCCAGAAGGAAGCCCAGCACATTCTCCACCAGCGGCGGATCGAGAAATTGCTGGTCGTCGATGACGACAATCATTGCGTCGGCCTGATCACCGTCAAGGACATCGAGAAATCGGTCGCCGCGCCGTTCGCGACCAAGGATGCCGAAGGCCGGCTGCGGGTCGCCGCGGCAACGACCGTGGGCGATAGCGGTTTCGCGCGCTCAGAAGCGTTGATCGACGCCGGCTGCGACTGCATCGTCATCGACACGGCGCACGGCCATAACATCGAGGTCGCGGCCGCGGTTAAACGCGTCAAATCGCTGTCCAACTCCGTCCAGGTGGTCGCCGGCAACATCGCCACCGCCGAAGCGGCGAAAGCGCTGATCGGCGCTGGCGCCGACGCGATCAAGGTCGGCATCGGCCCCGGATCGATCTGCACCACGCGCATTGTCGCCGGCGTCGGCGTGCCGCAGCTGACCGCGATCCTGGCGGCCGCCGGGGCGGCGGCCAAGAGCGGCGTACCGGTGATTGCCGACGGCGGCATCCGGACCAGCGGCGACATTGCCAAGGCGCTCGCCGCGGGCGCATCGACGGTGATGGTCGGCTCGCTCCTTGCCGGCACCGAGGAAGCGCCGGGCGAAACCTTTCTCTACCAGGGCCGCACCTACAAATCCTACCGCGGCATGGGCTCGGTCGGGGCGATGGCGCGCGGCTCGGCCGACCGTTACTTCCAGCAGGACATCAAGGATCAGTTGAAGCTGGTGCCGGAAGGCATCGAAGGCCAGGTGCCCTACAAGGGCCCGGTCCGCGACATCGTCCATCAGCTGGTCGGCGGGGTCAAAGCCGCGATGGGCTATACCGGCTCAAGCAGCATCGCCGAATTGCAAAAGCGCGCCAAGTTCGTCCGCATCACCAACGCCGGCTTGAGCGAAAGCCACGTCCACGATGTCACCATCACGCGTGAGGCGCCCAATTACCCGACCCGCTAGGCCATGACTCCGGCGGCGCGGCTGCAGGCGGCGATCGAAATTCTGGACGAGGTGATCGCTTCCGCCCGCGACGACGGGCCCCCCGCCGACATCATCGTCACGCGCTATTTCAAGACTCGCCGCTATGCCGGGTCCGGAGATCGCCGCGCGGTGCGCGAACTGGTGTTCCGCGCCATCCGGCGCTCGGCCGAGCTGCCCGCCAGCGGCCGCCCGGCAATGCTCGGCCTGGCGCACGACGAACCGGAATTCCTCCCTCTGTTCGGCCAAGTGCGCGGACCGGTACCCATCGTCGACGGCGAGCAGGGCAGCCCGGCGCGCGTCGTCCCCGCCTGGCTCGAGCGGCACATTTCCCCCTTGGTTAAGGCCGATGAGTGGCCGGCGCTGCTCGAGCGCGCGCCGCTCGACCTCAGGGTCAATTCGGCGCGCTCGGATCGCGACGCGATGCTGGAGCAATTCCCCGGCGCCGAACCGACCCGGATCAGTCCGTGGGGCCTGCGGCTGCCGGCCGACAGCCGAATCGATGCCCATCCCGCCTTTATCGACGGTCTCGTTGAGGTCCAGGACGAAGGCAGCCAGCTGATCGCGCTGGCCTGCGATCCGGCGGGTGGGATGCGCATCCTCGACCTCTGCGCCGGGGCCGGGGGCAAGGCGCTGGCCTTGGCGGCCGCTGCTCCGGGCGCGACGATCCTCGCCACCGATACCAATCGCTCGCGCCTCTCCAAGCTTGCGCCGCGCGCCGACAAAGCTGGTGCGAGGATCGATATCCGGCTGCTCAACCCGCCTCGTGAGTTTGAGGAATTGTCGGACTGGGCCGGTACCGCAGACATTGTCCTGGTCGATGCGCCTTGCTCGGGCAGCGGCACTTGGCGGCGCAATCCCGACGGCCGCTGGCGGCTGACGCCCGACAGGCTTGATCGCGTCATCGGCGTCCAGGCCAGCTTGCTGGAGACCGCCGCCGCGCTGGTCCGACCCGGCGGATCCCTGGTCTATGCCGTCTGTTCGATCCTCGAGGCCGAAGGGGAGGCACAGGTTGTCAAATTTCTCGGCGGCCGTTCATCGTGGGTTGCCGAAGAAACGCCTATCGCGGCCGGGCGTATGACGGGCAGCGGTCGGCTTCTGGTCCCAAGCCAGGACGGCACCGATGGCTTTTTCGTCGCGCGCCTGCGTCGGCCATGCTAGGCGAGGGCAAGCGGATTGGAGACGTTGATGCATCTGTTGCACCGTGTGTTGTTGGTTGGCGCAAGTGGAGCGATGTTCGCGTCGCCGCTGGCGAGCCAAAAGCCCGACGATCAGGTCGCGCCGAAATCGCAGCAAATGCTCGTCCAGGGCCAGTCGCTGCTCGCTGCCGGGAAGCTGGAAGCTGCCGACGATGCCCTTGAAACCGCGCTCGCGGTCGACCCGCGCAACCGCGCTGCCTTCGTCGTTCTGGCCCGCGTTGCTCAGAAGCAGAAACTGTTCGGCAAGGCGATCCGCTTCACCAACAAGGCGCTGGCGCTCGAGCCCGGTGATCGCGATGCGCTCGCCGTCCAGGGCGAAGCGATGGTCGAACTGGGCGCCGTCCCGCGCGCCCGGGACAATCTCGCCAAGCTGCAGAAGCTGTGCCCGGCCGGATGCCAGCAACTGGCGATGCTGTCGGCGGCGATCAGCCGCGGACCGACGGTCGCAGCTGCCAAGCCGGTTCACGTCCCCAAGTCGAACTAACGGGCCCCACAGGCCGTCACCCTGGACGCGATCCGGGGTCTGCCTGACAAACTGCCTGCTAACGAAAGCGGATCCCGGTTCAAGGCCGCGATGACGAAAGCATCCGCGCGATCTGGACAAAATCCTCGACGCTAAGCGTTTCGGCGCGTCTAGTCGCGTCGATCCCAAGGCTCTCTAAGGCTCCGAGCGCTCCCGAAACGCCGTTGAGGCTTGAGCGCAGCATTTTGCGGCGCTGGCCGAACGCCGCCCCCGTGATTTTTTCCAAAATGGCCAATCCAACGCCCACGGGCATGGCCTTCGGGACGATGTGTACGATTGCCGACGTCACTTTGGGCGGCGGCACGAACGACGAGCGATTGACCGTCATCGCAATGGTCGGCGACGAGCGCCACTGAGCGGCGATCGCCAGCCGGCCGTAATGCTCGGTGTCGGGCCGGGCGACGATCCGCTCCGCGACCTCCTTTTGGAACATGCAGGTCAGGGACCGCCACCACGGCGGCCAGTCGTTGCCGAGCCAACGCAGCAGCAGCGCCGTTCCAACATTGTACGGCAAATTGGCGACGACGTGGCTGCCATCGCCGGCCTCAGCCGCCTCATCGATCCTCATCGCATCGTCTTCGATCACGCGAAGCCGGCCGGAATATTCCTGCTCCAGCTCGGCCAGCGCCGGCAGGCAACGGCGATCGCGCTCGACGGCGACAACCTTGGCGCCGGCATCGAGCAGCGCCCGCGTCAGTCCGCCCGGACCCGGCCCGACTTCATAGACGGTCGCGCCGGCCAGCGGCCCGGGCACTGCGGCTATCCGGGCCAGCAATTGGCGGTCGAGGATGAAGTTCTGGCCGAGCGATTTGCGGGCCTGGAGGCCGTGCCGCGCAATCACCTCGCGAAGCGGCTCCAGGTCGGTGCTCATGGTGCCTTTATGAAGCCGGCGCGCGGTGGGCGCTGCACTGGGCGGCGAGGCGGATGGCCGCAGCCATTGCCCGCGGATCGGCGCGATCCTGTCCGGCGATGTCGAACGCGGTGCCGTGATCGGGCGCGGCGCGGACGATCGGCAGGCCAAGGGTCAAATTGACGCCATCTTCGAAATGCAACGCTTTCAATGGGATCAGCGCCTGGTCGTGATACATGCACAGAGCCGCATCATATTTCGCGCGGGCGCTGGCGTGGAACATGGTGTCGGCGGGATGCGGCCCGGTCACGCGCCATCCTTCGGCGACCAGCGCGGCGATCGCCGGTTCGATAATCTCGATCTCCTCGCGGCCAAGCGCGCCGCCTTCGCCGGCGTGCGGGTTGAGGGCAGCGACGGCCAGCCGTGGATCCTCGATCCCGAAGTTGCGCTGAAGGCCGCGCAAGGCCGCCCGTGCCCGCGATTCGATCAGCGAGGTCGTCAATTCCTTGAGCGCCTGTGCGAGCGGCAGGTGGGTGGTCACTGGCACCGTGCGCAGCGTCGGCCCGGCGAGCATCATCGCCACGTTGGTCGCGGCGACGCCGCAGCGCTCGGCGACAAACTCGGTCTGCCCGGGGTGTGAAAAGCCGATTCCGTAGAGCTGCTCCTTGGACACCGGGCCGGTGACGACCCCGGCCGCCGAGCCGGAGCGCGCCAGTCCGACCGCCAGTTCGAGCGCATCGAGTGAGCAATGCGCGCCCGCCACGCTCGGATGACCGGGCGTGTCCGGTTGCAGCGCGGCCAGCTGGATAAGCGGAAGCCCGACGTCGAATGCCGAATCCGCCTCATCAAGTCCGTCGATGACTTCAATTGGGCCGTCCCACACCGCCGCGATCGAGCGTGGATCGCCGATGGCGACAAACGGCGGCAGCTCAAAGTGCCCGCGATTGTCCCAGCATTTGGCAATGATCTCGGCGCCGATGCCGGCCGGGTCGCCGAGCGACACCGCCAGCGGCGCGTTGGGATATTCTGTCATTCCTTAGCTCGGGCGACGCGCGTCATGGGCGCTCGCCTTATCTGAATTCGATCACCGCATCACGCCGAAGATCGCGCAGGTAACGCCGCGCCCGGAGGTTGACGCGCTCTTCGTTGATCTGGGCGAAGACCTCTTCGCGGGTCGGTGCGTTGGCATTGACCTCGTCGCGGCCGCAGATCACCAGGATCCGCACCCCTTCATCGATCGAGCCGAACGGCTGGGTGGACTGGCCGACCTGCATCGGCAACATCAGTCGCTGCAGCGCCGGGGGCAGGTCGCGGATTTTGGCCTGGTCGCTCTGGACCAGTTCGCCGTTGAAGTCTGCAGCGATCTTGTCGGCGCCGCCGCAACCGCCAACGGTTCGTGCCGCCTCGGCAAACCGGGCGACGATCGGCTCGGCCTGGGCCCGACTGGTGCCTTTTGGGAAGCTGACCGAGACTTGCTTAAGGCTGAGGATCGCATCGCGCGGATCGGCCATCAGCACCTTGCGGGTATCCTGGACTGCAACGATGGAGATTCCGCCCTGCACGGGGATCGGGTTGCTGACTTGGCCCGGTCCCATCTGACGCAATATCGCCGCGATCGGCTCGGGCAATTGCTCGGGACGTACCCAGCCAAGATCGCCGCCGACGGCTGCGGTCGAGGCTTCGGAATATTGCCGGGCGTAACCGGCGAACGACGCGCCGTTGCGCAATTGCTCGAGGATCTTGTTGGCGCTGGCGATCGCTTGCCCTTCATTGGCGGCATTGGCCGACAGGAAAATCTCGCCGACTCGGAACTCTTCGGTGCCCTTGGCCGCATTCATTCGGTCGAGGACGGCTTTGACCTCATCGTCACCGACGCTGACGGAGCTTTCGATCTTGGCGCGTTGGAGCCGGGTCCAGGCCAGTTCGCCTTCGATTTGGCGGCGCATCGAGTTGATCGACGAACCATGGCTTTCGAGCAGCGCCGAAAGCTGCTGGACCGATTGCTTGTTGCTTTGTGCAACGCGGCCCAGCGTTCGATCGATATCGGCCGGTTTGATCGTGATCTTCTCAGCTGCTGCGGCCTGGATCTGAAGAGATTCGTCGATCAGGTTGCGGAGCACCTGCTGGCGGAGGCGCTCGACTTCATCGGCCGGCAGGCGCCCGCCATTGGCAATGACCAGCAAAGCCAGGCGCTGGTCGATATCGGTCTGGGTGATGATCTCGCCGTTTACGATGGCGGTCGCTTTGACCACCGAGGGCATGGTCGAGCCGAACAGCTGCGGATTTTCGGGCAGCCGCAGCGCCGCCGTGCTGTTGGGTGTGCTTCCGGCTTCCAGAGGCGGCGCAGCCTCCTGCGCGAAGGCCGTCCCGGCTATCGCCAGAATGAGGGCGGCCGCGCCCAATCGGGCACGCGTCGAAAAGAGTTCAGAACCTGCTGCCACGCTGTCAAATCCTTGCAAAACCAACGTTTGAATCGATTGCCATTCATCCAGGCCCGCTGAACGCAAGCTTAGCGGCCCTTTTTGTTTAGGCTATCGGCCAAGCCCTTTCAGCGCGATCCGGAGCGAGAAAGTGCTTCCCTTTCGGAAGTCCCCGATCCGCTCATAGTCGCGCCGCCACGATAGGCCAAGCTCCAGGCATTCATCTTCATAGGCGATGCCGAGCCGTTGCCGAACCGGCTGGAAGCCGTCGGCCAGCGATAGTGGATCCTCAGCGCTATCGGTAAGATCGAGAACCGTCGCTCCGAACACCGACCAATAGCGGGCGAACTTCCATCGCCCGGCGAACCGCAGCTCCTCTTTGTCGCGCAAATCCTCGACGGCTGCACTGATGTCGCGATTGAGCCTGAGATAGCCGATTTGAACATAGGTCTGGTCAGTCCCGACGGTCAGGTCGATCTCGTTGCGGCGAAAAGCGAGCCCATTCTTGTCGATTCGAAATCGGTGGGTCAGGTCGACGAAGCGGCCGTAGCGAATGCGCGTTCGCCCGACGATGTCGGAAAAGCGGTCGGACAGGCCGGTGCCCTCCGGGAAGATGCCCTCGCGGCGAACCAGCCGATAGCTTTGACCAATGGTCGTGCTGATCGAGACATTGGGCCGCTCAAGCGACCAATCGACGCCATAGGTGATGCGCGACGCGTCTTCCCAGCGGTCGTAACCGGGGAAACGGTTGAGGGAGAACAGATTGCTGTCCTCGAGGTCGACCGCGCGCGCGTCCTCGTTGGGAATGGAAAGGTTCGGAGTGGGCGGCGTCAGCACCAGCTGGACCCGAGGCACGAGGCGCTGAAAGCCGCCGAACGCCGGGCTGACAAAAGGCCATTGGACGTCTGCGGCGAGGGCTGCGATCCCGCGCGCGTGCCAGCCGTCGGTGCCGCGGTAGATTGGCACCGGGGTGCTGGCCGAATCTTCCGTGTGATAGAGATCGCCGCGGGCATAAGCGGTGAACACAAGCTGCTGCCCGAAATTGGTCAGCCGCCTCAGATCCCAGCGGGCGCCGACGAAGGCGCGCTGCGTGTCCTGCCCGTCGATCCTGAGGATGGCGAGGCTGTTCGCCTGCAGCTCAACATTGCCGCCAACCACCGGCCCATCGAGGCGAAAGCGGGCGTCGATCGCAGGCAGCGCGATCGGAATCTGCTTCTGCACATCGTCGACACGAAGACCCTGGAATGCCCAGCCGGCGATGCTGATGTATGAAGTCGGATTGATCCGTTCGGCATTGACGAAGCTTCGCAAACGATCGTCGCGCGATATGTCATAGCGCCGGGTCACGGTCTTGTCGGTGGCGACTCGAAAAGCGGAGGTCAGGCTCCACTCTGGATTGAATTGGGCCTTGCCATTGCCTTCAAAGTAACCGCGAAAGCCGCTGCGCTTGTCGGGCGTCACATCGTTGGCATCGGGGTCCTCGATGCGCGCGTAGGTCCCGAAAGCCCCGATTTGAAACGCGCCGAGACTATCGAGATGGCGGTATCGCGCTTCGAACGCGGGCCAGGTGCCGCTATAAAGATGCGGCGTCAGCGTCAGGTCCCGGTTGGCCGAGAACCGCTGATAATATGGCATTGCCACTTCGAGCCCGTTGCGCGACGACAAGCTGATTTCGGGGACCAGCCAGCCGCTCACCGCGCCGCCGCCTGCAGAGGTGCCGATGCTGAACACCGGCAGCAGTGGCAGATTCACTCCGAACAGCTGTAGCCGCCCGCCTTGGAACCGGACCTTGTTGCGGGTGGGATCGTAGACGACGCGAGCGGCGGTGATCGACCAGCTTGGTTTGCGCGGGCAGCCGCTTGGCTTGGTGACTGGGCATGGCGAGTAAATCGCGTTGTCGAGGGTGGTGGTGTCGCCGTTGCGGGTTCCGCGCGCCGCCGCAATCCGCCCGCCGCTATCGAGCACCACCAACAGATTTTCTATGGTGCCATCGCGCAATGTGTCGGACAGCACGACATTGTCGCCGACCAGCTTGTCGCCCTGCGGATTGACGACGACGACATTGCCTGTGGCCCGCACTTCCCCCGATTTGCGGTTCCACACGACCTGGTCGGCGGCGAGGTAATTTCCGTCGCGTGACATGCGCACCGCGCCGGTCGCGGTGACGGATTCGCCGTCGTTGTCATAGCTGACCTGGTCGGCGCTGAAGTTGACGACCGGCGTCGGATTCGTCGCGGGACTCGGGTCGGCGGCCGCGTCCGGAGCGGCTGGCTGGGCGAGGGCATTGGCCGGTGCCCCAAGCAACATCGGCAGCGCCGACCACCAGACCAATCCCTTACGCAAAACTCTTGCCCCGCACCTGGCCAACCCGAGACCGCCTATCGCACCTCGTGCCGCGTGCGACAATCCGACTTGGGCTTGCTTTGCCCTTTCGGCACTCGCGCCCTAAGGACGCACCAACCTAGCTTCCATCAAGGACTACCCATGCAAGTCAGTTTCGCCGACCGCCTGCCCGACGAGGATTACACGCTGGTGGTTCCTGCCGACCGCATTGATGCTGATGCGATCAAGGGGCTTGGCAGCGCGGTCGCGGCGGCGCTCAAGCGACAGCGCTTCGATGGCGATGCGGGCAGCGCCGTCGAACTGTTCCCAGCCGATGGCACGAAGCGGCTGCTGGTGGTCGGGACGGGCAAGGGCGTGGCCCCCGCCGCGGCCGCGGAAAAGCTCGGCGGCACGGTCGCCGCGAGATTGCTGACCTCCGGCGAAACTCATGCGGCGATTGATCTTACTGGGCTTGGCTATGATGCGGACGCGGCGGCCCGTGTCGCCCTGGGCGCTGCGCTTCGCGCGTGGCGGTATGACCGCTACCGCACCAAGCTCAAGGACAAGCAAAAACCTACGCTCGACCAAGTGGCGATCGTAGGCGCGGACGCCGGCGCCCAGCAGCGCTGGGAGCAGCGCTGGCAGCCGGTGCTCGAAGGGGTCAAGCTGACCCGCGAACTGGTCACCGAGCCGGCCAACATCATCTATCCCGAGACGTTCGTCGAACGCTGCCGCCATCTCGCCGATCTTGGCATCGAACTCGAAGTGCTCGACGGCGCGGCGATGACCAAGCTCGGCATGGGTGCCTTGATCGGCGTCGCGCAAGGCTCGGTCCGCGATCCGCGCCTGCTAATCCTGCGCTGGAACGGCGGCAAGGAGGGCGCCGCACCGCTCGCCCTGGTTGGCAAGGGCGTCACCTTTGATACCGGCGGCATCTCGATCAAGCCCGCCCAGGGCATGGAAATGATGAAGTGGGATATGGGCGGCGCAGGCGCTGTCGCTGGCGCGATCAAGGCGCTCGCCGGGCGCAAGGCCAAGGCCAATGTCGTCGGCATCTGCGGCCTGGTCGAGAACATGCCGTCGGGCAACGCCCAGCGCCCGGGCGATGTCGTCACCACCATGTCCGGGCAGACGGTCGAAGTCATCAACACCGACGCCGAGGGGCGGCTGGTGTTGTGCGATGCGCTGACTTTCGTCCAGAAGGAATACGCGCCGACCCAGATCGTCGACCTCGCGACGCTGACCGGGGCGATGATTGTCGCGCTTGGTCATGAGCATGGCGGGATGTTTGCGAATGACGAC
>JBDSXT010000151.1:0-7614 GCA_039925985.1 Sphingomicrobium sp. | reverse complement strand
GAGGTCGCCAGAGCCAAGCAAATCACCGGGCTCGACCGGCTTGTGCCGCAGGGTGCGATCATCGGCGCGGTGATGGAGACAGCGCTCAATTCGGACCTGCCCGGCTATGCGCGCGCGGTCACCCAGCGTGACGTTTACAGCTTCGACGGCAGCGCAGTGTTGATTCCGGCTGGAAGCCGCTTGATCGGTCAATATAAGTCTGGGGTCGCGCAGGGTGCATCGCGCGTGTTCGTTTTGTGGACGCGGCTGATCCGCTCCGACGGCGTGTCGATCGAGCTCGCATCGCCGGCTGTCGACGACCTTGGCCGCGGCGGACTGGGTGGCAAGGTCAATCGCCACTTCCTCCAGCGTTTCGGTGGCGCGATCCTGACATCGGTGCTGAGCGGTGGAATCAATGCCGCTGCCGCCGCTTTGTCTGGCGGATCAACGATCATCGTCGGGAGCGCGGGACAGGCGGCCAGTCTCGCTGGCCAGGCAACGCAGAGCAACGAAATTCCACCGACGATCACCACGCGCCAAGGCGCTTCCGTGCGCGTCTTCGTCGCTCGCGACCTGGACTTCAGTCGGGTCGGCGCCGTCCAATGAACGCCAGCAACCGGGTCTATCTCGACGCATTTTTGGCTCCTCTCGCGGAATCGCTGTCCCGCACGGACGTCACCGATATTTACATCAATCGCCCGGGCGAGCTGTGGCTAGAGACGTCAACGGGCGTCGAGCGGCACGACATCGACGAACTCGACGACGCCGCCTTGTGGCGGCTTGCACGGCAGATCGCTGCGGCTTCGGACCAAGGGATCAACCGCGAACATCCGCTGTTGGCCGCGACCTTGCCCGACGGCGCCCGCATCCAGATCTGCGCTCCTCCGGCAACGCGGGGGAATGTCGTCGTTGCGATCCGCAAGCACAATATGCCGGATCTTCGCCTTTCCGATTATGACGATGACGGAGCATTCGGCGAGGTCGGTCGTGCAGGGCGGGCCCGTGAGGAGGTCGATGAAGCACTGAGCGGCCTGCTCGCGGCCGGAAAAACCTCCGAATTCCTGTCAGCGGCGGTGCGCGAGCGCAAGACGATCCTGATCGCCGGCGCTACCGGAACCGGCAAGACCACTTTCCTCAACGCCTTGCTGAAGGAGGCCCCCGCCGAAGAGCGTTTCGTGCTCATCGAGGATACGCCGGAAATCCAGTTGTCGCATCAGAACGCTGTCGGCCTGATCGCGGTTCGGGGCCGGCTGGGCGAAGCTTCGGTCAGTCCCGCTGACCTCGTCGAGGCGGCGCTTCGCCTGCGGCCCGACCGGATCATCATGGGCGAGATCCGCGGTGCCGAGGCGATCAGCTGGCTGAGAGCGGTGGGCACCGGTCACCCCGGGTCGATCACTACGGTCCACGCCAGCTCCCCCGATGGCGCAATCGAACAGATGGCGATGATGTCGCTCTCGGCACGCACCGAATTGAATCGTGGTGAGATCGTCGAATACGTCCGAAACACGGTCGATATTGTCATCCAGCTTGGCCACCGCGAGGGTAAGCGGCTGGTCACCGAAGTGCGCTTCGATCCGGTTCGCGATGCACTGGCCACGGCCAAGCTTGAGGGCGCGACCTAGACCTAGCGGCGATGCCGTCGAAATCGTCGCGGCTAACCGTTTTGCTGGGGCATGCTCGCTGCGGGTTCGAACGGCTTCAGGCTCTGCGCGACGTTCCTCCACGTCCAATTTCCGGAACCGAAGACCAAAAAGGTGGTCATGCCGGCTTGGGCAGGTATCGGAATCAACCTGGGCCCGGCGACTGGCTCATCTAGGCAGGCGCTTTCCACCGAGGCTAAAGATCGCTCGACAGCCAATCGGGCGGCCACCAGCGGCGCAATATCGGTATCGGCCACGGTGCTCCAGCCGACGTTCCAGATGACGATCGCATCCGCGATCGAGCGCGTCTCCGGCGGGGCCAGAAGAACGGACTGAATCGCCGCCGGGTCGGCCAGGATCGCCAGCCGGACTCGCTCGGCGGTTCCGCAACCGCCCGGGGGGCCGGCAATTGGATCGGCAGCCGCTTCAGTCGACACGGCCAGTTGGGTCTCGGGTCGGACCTCCCGGACGATTTTGCTCGGGAGCGTCGGCGGCGGCGGTGGGGATTGCTCGGCCGCCGCGGCTTCCAGCATCACGGTGTGCAAGGGCCCGCCAGTCGCCGGTCGCTGGGCGGAGTTCCTGTGCATGAGCACGAGTGCGAGCGCCAACGCGTGGAGCACGAGCACCGCTGTCAGCGCGCCCAGACGCTCGGTCGGCTTTGAGGTCGCTAGTTGAGCCATGAAACCTGCGTGGCGCGCGTCCCTGTCAGCCGGGGGATCGATCGAGACCGAGATAGCCTTGGTCGAAGCCGGCAATTCTTGCCAGGCGCTCCGGATTGAGAATAGTCAACTTCTGGCGGCGTATGGCAATCAAGCCTTCTTTGCGGAGCAGTTTTAACGAGCGATTGGCGTGAACGGTCGTAACTCCGATCGAATCCGCCATTGCCGCCTGGCTGACCGGCAACTCGATGGGCAGTCCCGGGCTAAAGCGGCCGATCGCCCGAAGCCGGGCGAGCATTTCGCAAATCAGGTGACTGATCCCCTCGACCGCACTGCGCTGTCCGACATTCGTCAGCCACTCGCGAAGAATTGAGCGTTCGGCCAGCGACGCAAGCAGGAACGCGCGCTCGATCCTCGGGTGCAGCGTTCGCAGCTCGTTAATCCTGGTGAGGGTGATCGAGGCCACCAGGGCACCGCCCAACACGGCGACGCTATGATCGGAGCGATTGCCGTCGGCGAACTCGACGTCGCACAGATCGCCTGGAAGCAGGTACCCGAGAATCTGGCGGCGACCATCGGCGGTCAGCTTGTAGCGATAGGCGAATCCTTCGACGATCAGGCACACATGTAAAGGGAGTTCGCCGTCGCGGAACAGCGTGTGCTCCGCCTCGAGTGATTTCGGCCGCTCGGATAGCGTCTCGACTGCAGTGACTTCATCGAAGCTCAATCTCGCGAACCGCTCAAGTTTGCAGAGCAGCGCGTTGCGCTCTCCGCGAAACCCCATCGAGGGCGAATTTCCGGCAAATCCTCCGGTAGCGTGATTGTCGGCGGGGGCATAATGCGTCCGACGCGCCGCAATGAGCGGCCGGTGTACGCGCGCAGGGTTGGTGCAGACATTCAAATTGGTCAGGCTTCGCATCATTGACCTGTCCTGTCGGTCCCGAGGCAAAAGATGCCGGTAAACACGAGGTACGACAGCATTTGCGCGGCGGATGCACGGCGCGGGAAATAATTCGCTGTGGAACTACAATGCCTCCGACTGCCTTGGCTGCGGCCTGGGAAAGTTGGACCGAACTTGCAGGCGCGGCGCACTAGCCGGCCGACGCAACGCTGTGGAGGGCAAGCTTGAAGCGCAGGACGCTGTTCGCGGGAATTGGGCCACTATCGCGATCGCCGTAACCAAGCGCCGGCGGAATCCACACGAGCCATTCGTTGCCTGGGCGCATCAACTTCAGCGCTTCCGTAAACCCGGGGACGAAGCCGTCGACAGGACCCGTCAGAGGCACTCCGCGCTCGTAGCTGCTATCGAAAGTCTCGCCGGTAACGAGCTTTCCTTCATAATCGAAAGTGACCGTGTCGCCGCCGCGTGGGCGCGTGCTCGTTTTTGGAGCCGAGCGGAGCACGAAATATTGAAGGCCGCTCGGCGTGGTTACGACCCGCTTGGCGATCGCATTGCGGGCGAGGAAGTTTGGCCCAGGCGCGGTCGTCGGGGGGATGGGCAGGGTGGTGCAAGCGGCAAGCAGGAGCGACAGAACGGCGCCAGCGAAGGTACTGGTCATGACACCTTCGGCCGGCAAAAAACCTGCTTTGAAAAGCTGTCGGCGCGGCAACACGGCGTTCACTTCTCCCTTGGTCGACAACCGCTGCGGCAGTTCAAAGTTAACGATAATTTACTAACCGAGTTCCTGCCGCTGTACGGTACCGTACGGGCGACGCGCCCCTCCTGTTGACAAGAAGCAAGGGCGGCAGCAGAGAGTCGGAGTGGCCCCTCGAAGCCGGTTACAATTCAACAATGTGCTCCTCAGCAAATTGACCGCTGACGATGTCGCGTGCCTCCAGCCGTTCGAGCGCGCCCAGCTCGCCCGTGACCAGGTGTTAGTGGATCCACACACTCCAATTGCGTCGGTCTTCTTTCTCGAAAGCGGCATTGCTTCCGTTCACGAGGTGCTGCGCGACGGCAGCCGCGTGGGCGTCGGCATCATCGGCTTCGAAGGAATGACGGGCTGGTCGGTCCTGCTCGGTTGCGACCGCTCCCCCCATGAAGCAATCATTGCAATCGGTGGCGGCGGCGCCCTCTCCATTCCGACCGAGCGGCTATTGCGCGCTTGCTCTGATCGCCCAGGGCTCAACGCGCTTTTTCTGCGCTATGTGCAATATTTTATGAGCCAGATGGCGCGGACGATTACGTCCAATCTGCGCGATCCCATCGAAAGGCGCCTTGCTCGCTGGTTGCTGATGAATCACGACCGCCTCGGCGGCGACGAAATCCATCTCACGCATGACCAGCTGGGCGTGATGCTGGGCGTTCGCAGGGCCAGCGTGACGGACACCTTGCACATTCTGGAAGGGGAGCGACTGATCCGGTCCACGCGGGGAGTAATCGTCATAAGCGATCGCCCAGGCCTCGAGGCTTTCGCGGGCGAGACCTACGGCGTCGCGGAAGCCGAATATGTGCGCGTCATCGGGCCCTTCGCTGGACTCGGAGCCGTCCACTAAGTCTGCGCCGGCGACCGGCGAACGTGGCCTGCCAGACCAGTCTCCGGTCGTCCGTCGGCAATTCACGAATGGTTCCGCCGCGATCTGTGCCCAGATGAATGAAACTGAGCCTCTTAGGATCCACGGACAACTGCGAAAACGTTCGTGAAGCAACGTGAAGTCTCCTGCCACCAGTCAGGTAAGAAAACGGGGAAAATTCAGTAATTTGGGTTGGTAGCGGAGGAGGGACTTGAACCCCCGGACACGCGGATCATGAAGCCGCTGCTCTCGCCTGCTGAAGAAACCGCCGACTCGTGCCTCGGTCATGTCTCTGCGTGTATCGTCTTTGTAGCACGGACGCGCCGGGTTAGCCTCGCAAACCGCGGAAATCTGAGGAATTGAGCGGAAAGCGTGGGAAAAGACGATTCGAAGAGGTTGCGAGCAGCCTGTCAGGCAAGAAGTGGCGGTTTCGAATGTTAGAGTCTTCGCCTGCCCAGACGCCTTCCTCATCCTATTTGTCTGATTATATCGTGGAGGACCGGAAAATCATATTTGCTCGTCGGTGCAACGCTGAGTTAGTAAGCGCGTGTTGGTGATGCGGCAGTGACTGTGCCCGAACATCGCCAGTGCAGGACGAGGGAATTTCCAAAGCGTGACTGACATGGCCACTCGTCCACTCCGCTCGCGGGCATGGTTCGACGACCCTTCGAACCCGGACATGACCGCGCTTTATCTCGAGCGTTACATGAATTACGGCCTGTCGCTGGAAGAACTCCAGTCGGGCAAGCCGATCATTGGTATCGCCCAGACGGGCAGCGACCTGGTTCCGTGCAACCGCCATCATATCGTCCTTGCCGAGCGGGTCCGCGAAGGCATTCGCGAGGACGGCGGGATCGCGATCGAATTCCCGGTCCACCCGATCCAAGAAACCGGCAAGCGGCCGACGGCAGGGCTCGACCGCAATCTTGCCTATCTTGGCCTTGTCGAGACATTGTTCGGCTATCCCCTCGACGGCGTCGTGCTGATGATCGGTTGCGACAAGACGGCGCCCGCCTGTTTGATGGCGGCCGCGACTGTCAATATTCCCGCCATCGCTTTGTCGGTCGGGCCAATGCTCAATGGCTGGTTCAAGGGTGAGCGGACCGGGTCCGGCACGATCGTGTGGAAGGCGCGCGAGCTGCTGGCGACCGGCGAAATCGATTATCAGGGCTTCATCAAACTGGTGGCCTCATCAGCGCCGTCGACGGGTTATTGCAACACGATGGGCACCGCGACGACGATGAATTCGCTTGCTGAGGCGCTCGGCATGTCGCTCCCCGGGTCGGCGGCGATTCCCGCCCCCTATCGCGATCGGCAGGAGTGTGCCTACGAAACCGGCAAGCGGATCGTCGAGATGGTCCATGCCGACCGCAAGCCGTCGGATATCCTGACGCTGAGCGCATTCTACAACGCGATCGTCGTCAGCGCCGCGATTGGCGGATCGACCAATGCCCCAATTCACCTCGCCGCCATCGCTCGTCATGTCGGGGTCGATTTGCCGCTCGACGATTGGCAGCGGCTCGGCCGCGACGTGCCGTTGCTGGTCAATCTCCAGCCGGCGGGCGAATATCTCGGCGAGGATTATTACCGGGCCGGCGGCGTTCCCGCGGTCGCCGCCGAACTGCTCAAGCAGGGCCTGATCATGGAGGACGCCATCACCGTGACTGGCGCGACCTTCGCGGACGGGGTTCGCGACGCGACGATCGAGGATGAGCGGGTGATCCGCCGCTTCGACGCGCCGCTCAAGGAAGCTGCCGGCTTCTCGATCCTGCGCGGCAATTTGTTCGAAAGCGCGATTATGAAACTGTCGGTGATCTCTCCTGAGTTTCGCCAGCGCTATTTGTCAGACCCCGACGATCCCAACGCGTTCGAAGGCAAGGTGATCGTGTTTGACGGCCCCGAGGATTATCACGCGCGGATCGACAGCCCCGACCTTGGCGCGGACGATCGCACGATGCTGGTGATGCGCGGCGCCGGGCCCATCGGCTATCCAGGCGCCGCCGAAGTGGTCAACATGCGCCCGCCTGTCCAGCTTATCGAAGACGGCATCCACGCGCTCCCCTGCCTCGGCGACGGTCGCCAGTCGGGGACGTCGGGTTCGCCATCGATTCTCAACGCGTCGCCGGAGGCCGCCGCGGCGGGCGGTCTCGCCCTATTGCGATCGGGCGACCGGGTGCGGATCGACCTTAACACCGGCGAGGCAAACATGCTCGTCGAGCCGGAGGAGATCGCGCGCCGACGGGCCGCGCTCGAGGCCGCGGGCGGCTACGTTTATCCCCCGAGTCAGACGCCATGGCAGGAGATTCAGCGCGCGACTGTCGGCCAGCTCCAGTCGGGCGCAATCCTCGAAGGGGCCGAAAAATATCAGCGTATTGCCCAGTCCATCGGCGTCCCGCGCCACAACCATTAGGGTCGTTCCTCTCCTCGAAAGCGGCCACTTCCTTGCGTTGGCCCAACAGGAACGCGTCGGCGACCAGACGGACCGAGGTCGAGCGCCCGTCCGACGTTGCCGGGAACGGCCCGCCATGGACTATCGCGGGGGCCACTTCGACTCCCGCCGGCTAGCCATTGGCGAGGATCCGGCCGACGTTGGCCTCGATCGTCGGAAGCAGCCGTTGACCATCGGCGAGTCCTCCTCGTCCAAGTGCAATGTCGCGGTAAGTTGACCCTCGAAACTAGCGAAGACCTGCTTCAATTCGTCTTCAGCTGCTTAGTGCCGTGGTGGAGAGGGCTGGATTCGAACCAGCGTACGCTTGCGCGGGCAGATTTACAGTCTGCTGCCTTTAACCACTCGGCCACCTCTCCACGAGGTCAGGCAGGCG
>JBDSXT010000150.1:0-5493 GCA_039925985.1 Sphingomicrobium sp. | reverse complement strand
TCGATGGCTCGACGATTCCGTCGTCGATATCCGACAGTGCGGCATTGCGAACGCATCTTGGCGAGCAATGGCCTGAGCTCAACGATCCAACCGTGAAAATTGCGGTCAATCGCACCTTGATCCACGGCTCGGTGCCGATCGGCCAGGACGACGAAGTCGCCTTCCTGCCGCCGATGAGCGGCGGATGATCCGCATTCTCGAAGCATCGTTCGATCCGGCGGAGGCGCTGGCAACATTCATGGCCGGCGCCGGTCAGGGCGCAGTTGCCAGCTTCGTCGGTATCGTCCGCGGCGACGGCGGGGTCGAGGCACTGACGCTCAACCATTATCCCGGCTTCACCGAGGCCGAAATCGCGCGGGTGGTCGACGCCCTGATCACCAGTCACGGATTGTCCGCCGCAACGGTAGTTCATCGCTACGGGACGATGCAGCCGGGCGAGCCGATCATGTTCGCGGCGACGGCCGCGCCGCATCGGCGCGCGGCCTTGCGTGCGCTCGACGAACTGATTGACCGGTTGAAGACAGAGGCGCCGTTCTGGAAGAAGGAGCGCCGCGACGGCAACGAGCATTGGCTCGAGGCGAGCGATGCCGATCGAGCCGACGTCGAGCGATGGGTGACCAGCGATGACTGACCAGCGGGTTGGCATCGCGGTCCTGACCATCAGCGACACGCGCGACGAGGAAAGCGACAGTTCGGGTGCTTATCTGGCGGGCGCAGCCGAAGCGGGCGGGCATCGACTGGCGGGCAAGGCAATCGTGCGCGACGATATCGACTCGATTCGCGAGGCGGTGCGCCGCTGGGCGGCCGATCCGGAGGTCGACGTGATCATTTCGACCGGCGGGACCGGGCTCACTGGCCGCGACGTGACGCCCGAGGCCGTGCTGCCGATGTTCGACAAGGTAATCGATGGCTTCGCCCCGGTCTGGCACCGAATCAGCTTTGACGGCATCGGCCTGTCGACCCTGCAATCGCGTGCCTGCGCCGGGATTGTTGATCACACCTTTGTGTTTTGCCTGCCTGGATCGAACGGGGCAGTGCGCGACGGTTGGACCAAGGTTATCGGCCCGCAGCTCGACCGTTCGACCCGTCCGTGCAATTTCGTCGAGATCATGCCGCGGCTGAGCGAACAATGAGCGACCTTACGCACTTCGGGCCGGACGGGCGCGCGCGGATGGTCGATGTGTCGGCCAAGCCGGAAACCGAACGCGTGTCGGAAGCGCGTGGATTGGTGCGGATGGAGGCAGCCACGCTCGATGCAATCGGGGCGGGGGTGACTGACAAGGGCGAAGTCCTGCGCACCGCCGAGCTCGCCGGGATCATGGCGGCCAAGCGCACCGGCGACTTGATACCGCTGTGCCACCCATTGCCGCTGAGCGCGGTCGCCGTGATCGCCGAGGCCGACCCAGACGTTCCCGGCATCAGGGTCTTCGCGCGGGTTGCGACCGTCGGTCGAACCGGCGTTGAGATGGAGGCGCTGACGGCCGTTTCTGTCGCCTGTTTGACGATTTACGACATGGCCAAGGCGGTCGACCGCGGGATGACAATCGAGCGGGTCGAGTTGGTGTCGAAATCGGGTGGTCGGTCGGGCGACTGGCGGCGGGCGTGAGCCTGATCAGCCTCGACCAGGCGCGTGCATTGCTGCTCGAAGCTGTCCAACCGCTGGCTGCGGAATGCGTGTCGCTCGACGAGGCACTCGGCCGGACTCTGGCGGAACCGGTCGTCGCCGCTCACACCCAGCCACTGGAGCCGCGCGCGACAATGGACGGGATTGCAATCGCCGCCGTTGCGCCCGTGCCCGGCGATCATTGGGTACTTGCCGGGGAAGCGCTGGCGGGTGCTCCGTCCGCCGGCCCGCTCGAGCCGGGCCGAGCGGTGCGCATCGCGACCGGCGGCATCGTCCCAGACGGCGCGACACGGGTCCTTCCCCAAGAAATTCTCAGCTTTACAGGCGATCTGGTTACGCTTGAGGGCGAACCGGGGTCGGCACGCTTTGTTCGCGACGCGGGCGCGGACTTTGTAGCCGGCGACGGCCTGCTCGATCGCCGAACGATCATTGGACCGGCCCAAGTCGGCATGATCGCGGCCGCCAATCGCGCGACGGTCGAGGTTGTGCGACGGCCGCGCGTGGCGATAGTGACCGCGGGCGACGAACTGGTCGGACCGGGCTCGATACTAGAGGCCGGCCAGACGGTCGATAGCGCGAGCCACGCACTAGGTGCGCTGATTGGTCGCTGGGGCGGAGTGGCGCAGCTTTACCCGATCCTGACGGATCGGCTGGGTGACATTGCGATGGTGCTCGGCGAGGCCGCCCAGTCGTGCGATATTCTGTTGTGCATCGGTGGCGCTTCGGTTGGTAAGCGTGACCTCATGCGGCCGGCAGTCGCGGCAGCCCTTGATGTGAATTTCCGCTTCGAAGGGATCGCCGTGCAACCGGGCAAACCGTGCTGGCATGCACGCTCGGACGTGGCGACTCTTTTGCTCGGCGTTCCAGGCAACCCGTCCTCCGCCTATGTCTGCGCCCACCTCTTGCTTCTTCCGGTGATGCAAGCGCTGGTCGGGCGTTCAGTGGAATATGGGTTCCAGCTTGCCTTCGCGGCGGCCCGCATACCAGCCAACGGGCTGCGTGAGCAGTACCTTCGCGCGACGTTTTTCACCGATGCGGAAGGACGACCGCAAGTCACTCCTGTCGAAAGCCAGGACAGTGGCTTGCAAGCAAATTTGGCCAGGGCCCATGTCCTGATCCGTCGCTTGCCTTTTGCCGAGTCGCTAGCTCCGGGGGACAAAACGCAAGTCCTTCAGCTCACTTCATGACCGACGCAAATCCTTACCTGGAAATTCCAGGGCGCTGCTTGCCGACGCCGGGCACAATCTTTCGGACGTTTTGGCCTGCTCACCGCTTGGTTGGCTTCGAGGATGGTTTGGCAGGCGCCGGCTTTGGCGCTGCGTAGTTCATTGCACTCATAACCTGAAGGTCGCAGGTTCAAATCCTACGCCCGCAACCAACAAATGACCGCTAGGCAAGGCCTGGCGTTTTTTTGTGTCCCGACTTTGCGCCGGGTTTCGTTCCTGGAAGCATCCTGGAAGCACGGCAAACACAGTCTCGTTAAGGACTCGAAGCCGCACCAAAGGGCCGCTAAACGCATTGGCCGTGTTCACTCGACGTGATTTTCTCAGGACTGGGACCGCGGCGTTCGTCGGAGCGCCGGCGATTGTCCAAGCGCAGGCTCGTTGGCGTGCCAATCCGTTCAGCCTCGGCATCGCATCGGGTGACCCGGCCCCCGATGGTTTCGTGATTTGGACCCGCCTCGCTCCCGAACCGGTCGAGCCGCATGGCGGCATGCCGATCGAGCCAGTGCCGGCGACATGGGAAGTGGCCGCTGACGAAGGATTCAATGTCATTGTCGCGCACGGCAATACTGTGGCGCTGCCCGAGCTCGCCCATTCGATCCACGTCGAGGTAGCGGGCCTAAAGCCGGGTCGGTCCTACTTCTATCGCTTCGCCTGCCGGGGCGAGCGGAGCATAAGCGGCCATGCCCGCACACTACCACTTGCGGGTTCCGCTCCTCAGCACCTGCGCTTCGGAGTTGCGGGCTGCCAGGATTACGAAGCTGGCTATTACACCGCTTATCGCTACCTCGCTGCCGAGAACCTGGCGTTCGTGTTCCACTATGGCGACTACATCTATGAATATGGCCCCGGGACCGACGCCATTCGCAAGCACATCGGCGGCCCCATCATGTCGCTCGACGATTATCGCCGCCGTCATGGCCAGTACAAGATGGACCCCGACCTCCAGGCCGCGCACGCCGCCCACGCCTTCTTTATGACCCTCGACGATCACGAGGTCGCCAACAATTGGGCCGGCGACCGCGACGAAGCCGGCATTCCTCCCGAAATCTTTCGCCTTCGCCGGGCGGCCGCGTTCCAGGCATGGTACGAACATATGCCCGTCCGACGAGCCCAATTGCCGAAAGGCTCCTCGATCCAGCTCTACCGCAGCGCGCGCTTCGGCAATCTTGCCGAATTCGATTTTCTCGACACGCGCCAGTTCCGGACCGATCAACCATGCGATGACGGCTACAAAATCGCCTGCCCGCGAGTGAGATCTCCGCGCGCGCACATGGTCAGCGCCCAGGAAGAAGCTTGGCTTGGTCGCAACCTTGGACGTCGCGACACGCGCTGGAACGTCGTCGCGCAACAGGTAATGATGATGTCGCTGGATTGGCGAAAACCGGCCGATGGCGCGTCGGGCAAGCTCCTCAACCTCGACAGCTGGGCGGGCTACGAGGCGCAGCGCAAGCGGCTGCTGGCGCGCATGCGCGGCCTCAACAACGTCGTCGTGCTAACCGGCGACGAACATACCAACTATGCCGGCCTGCTTCACGACCGCGACCAGCCCGTAGCCGCCGAGTTCGTCTGCACCTCGATCTCGAGCGACGGCGACGGCCAGGACGCGCCGCAGTTCGCCGCAACCTATCTCGCCAACAACCCGCAATTGAAGTTCATCAACAATCAGCGCGGCTATCTCGCCTGCGAGGTCACGCCCGACGAATGGCGCAGCGATTTCATGGTCGTCGACCGGGTGAGCACAGCGGGGGGCCAAATCAGCAAGCGAGCCACCTTTGCGGTGGCGCGCGGCGAGCCTGCACTGAACCTTGTTTAGCCGATTCTCCGTCCAAAGATCGAAGCCTCGGGCGTCCCGAGGCATAGG
Source organism: Sphingomicrobium sp. (assembly GCA_039925985.1). Lineage (GTDB taxonomy): Bacteria > Pseudomonadota > Alphaproteobacteria > Sphingomonadales > Sphingomonadaceae > Sphingomicrobium. The sequence continues at coordinate 782 of JBDSXT010000150.1, read as the reverse complement.
TTTGCTGATGCTCGATTCGATTGTCCAAATTGCCTTCCGCGTCCTCGCAGCAATTGGCGTCTGGTTTGCCTTATCAACGCCGGGTGCGGCGTCTCCTCTGGTGACGGGAAATGGCTTTGGGTTCGCGGTGGTGGCCCCTGAGAGCGGAATCGCGACAAAGTTCTACACCCATCCCTACAGTTTCCTCCGCGCCGACCCAGCCAACGCTTTGGGCGAAGGGGTCGAGGCGGCCAACTTCATCAAGAAGCTTGGCTGGGGCGCCCCTCGACAGGCGACCACTGCGGAATATGTCGACAACTCGCATGTCATCCGGGTTCGCCGCGCTAATGGCCGCGGCTATTTCTTCATGCCGTTTGGATTTGAGCGCCCGGCGCTGATCATCGATTGGGAGACGGCCCCACGACACGCGGCTGGATGGCGCGTGGAATGGAATCGTCCGGTCAAGATGCAAAAAGTCGTGAACGCGTCCGGGGCTGGCGCCCTGGTACTGCGATTTGACGGGATCGACGAGGTGCTTCTGCTGATACCCTTGGGTGGAGTGCCAAAAGGAATACCTCCGGCGGATCAGCCCTTGGCAGCGAGCCCGTCATGGGCGCTGATCTCCATAGAGGATGAGAGCGAAGCCGAACCGGCCATCCGCGAATTCGTGCGCTGGCGCGCCGGGCTCCCCGCCCGCGAACTGGTCGAGCGCGAATTGGCAAAGTTCGAGAAGTGGCGGGCAAAGCCGCCGGTGCATTTCAAGGATGAGAAGGAACGCCATCTGTGGCGGCAAAGCGAAGCAA
>JBDSXT010000149.1:0-8670 GCA_039925985.1 Sphingomicrobium sp. | reverse complement strand
TGGCGCTGTTCGGCCGACTGCAGCGCGGCGTTGGCTGGCCCCGCTTTGGCCCGCGTCGCCGCGTGCAATTCCTCCATCAGCCCGCGCAGCAGCGATGCGGCATCGGTGCCAAGCGCGTAGAATTCGTCAAGTTCGGTCAGTGCCCCCGTCGCATCGCCCGACAGGACCAGCTGGAGCAAGCGGCGGATCCGTCCGCGATCGGCGAGCCCGAGCATGTCGCGGACTTGGATTGCGCTGACACTGCCGCTGCCCAGCGCAATCGCTTGGTCGAGGATCGACAGGCCGTCGCGGGCCGAACCTTCCGCCGCGCGGGCGATCATCGCCAGCGCTTCGGGCTCCGCCTCGACCTCTTCGAGCCGGGCGATCTCGGCAAAGTGGGCAACCAACGTATCGGCGGGAATCCGGCGCAGGTCGAAGCGCTGGGTGCGCGACAGCACGGTCACCGGCACCTTGGCGACTTCGGTGGTCGCGAACAGGAACTTCACATGCTCCGGTGGTTCCTCAAGAGTCTTCAGCAACGCATTGAAAGCGTTCTTGGAAAGCATGTGGACTTCGTCGATGATGTAGATCTTGTAGCGGGCACTGACCGAGGCGTAGCGCACTGCTTCGATGATCTCGCGAACGTCGTCGACCCCAGTATGCGACGCGGCGTCCATCTCGATAACGTCGATATGCCGCCCCTCGGCGATCGCCACGCAATGCTCGCACACGCCGCACGGATCGATGGTCGGACCGCCCTGCCCGTCCGGGCCGATGCAGTTCAGTGCCTTCGCCACCAGCCGCGCGGTCGAGGTCTTGCCGACCCCGCGCACCCCGGTGAGCAGGAAGGCGTGGGCGATGCGGCCGCGCTCGATGGCATTGCCGAGCGTTGTCACCATCGCGTCCTGGCCGATTAGCTCGCGGAACGTCTGCGGCCGGTATTTGCGGGCGAGTACTCGGTAAGGCGCGGCCTTCAGTGGCTGCGGCGGCTCATCGAGGCCAAGGCCAGGTGATTCGGTTTCCATCGATCCGGGTTTAGGCGGTGAGCCCGGCCATTGCGAGCGGGTGGGAGCCGGAACGACCCGAAGCAAAATCGTTGTGGCTGCTTCCTTCCGGATCTGACCAGGTTGGCGACAACTCCGTCCGCCCGACTCCCGCGGCGCATATGGTTGATGGCGCCGAATTTCTCAAGCCGTGGCTAGCGGCCCATCCAGTTGCGCGATCCCGGCGGCATCCGGACGCTGAGCGATTCAAGCTCCTCGCTGAGCATGATCTGGCAAGCGAGGCGCGAGGTGCGCGTGACGTGCGCGGCAATGTCGAGCAAATCCTCTTCCTCTTCGCTGGCCGGCGGCAGGCGGTCGAAATCCCCGGTATCGACGATGACGTGGCAGGTCGAGCAGGCCATGACGCCCTCGCATGCCCCTTCGAGCGGCTGCGACGCCGCCCAGGCGACGTCGAGCAGCCGCTGGCCGGCCGGCGCCTCGACTTCCTTGTCCAACGTGCCGTCGGCCTTGTGGAAGCGGACCAGGGTCACGCGGCGATGTGCTGCTGCGAGCGCGCCGCGGCGTCGATGCGCGTAATTGCGCCGATCAGCTCTTCCTCGGTCGTGTAGCGCCCAAAGCCGAGGCGGATCGACGAGCGCGCCTGGGCGTCGGACAGACCGAGCGCCCGCAGCACATGGCTCGGACGGCCCGAGCCGCTGGCGCAAGCCGATCCGAGCGAAAATGCGATGTCGCGCAAATCGGCAATCAGCCGCGCCGCGTCGAGCCCGTCGCGGCGGATGTTGAGATTGCCGTGATAGCGCCGGTCGATGCTGCCGTTGACGATCCAATCCGGGCCCAGCACTGCGAGCGCCGCTCGCAACAGCCGCTCGACATGGTCGCCGTCCTCGGAAGCGAGGCTGGCCGCCGCGCCGAAGCCAACACACAGCGCCGGCGACAGCGTCCCGGACCTCAGCCCCCGCTCCTGCCCGCCACCATGAATGAGCGCCGCCGGCTCGGCCCCTTTGCGCATCCATAGCGCGCCAACCGCCTTGGGGCCGTGGATCTTGTGCGCTGACACCGCAACCAGGTCTGGCCCGGCGGGGATCGGCACCCGTCCCAGCCCCTGCACGGCGTCGCACAGCATCACGGCCCCCACCTCATGAGCCAGCCCCGCGATCTCAGCCACGGGCTGGATTACGCCAATCTCATTGTTGACGAGCATTGCCGCGACGATCGCGACTCGCGCATCGAGCGCGGCATTGACGTCGGCAAGCGCGACCAGCCCGTCGGGACCGACCGGTAATCGAACGACCTCACAGCCCTGCGCTTCGAGCCATTCGCAGCTGTCGAGCACCGCGGCATGCTCGGTGGCGATGGTGACGACGCGGGTGCGGCCCCGGGCTTGCTCGATCGTCCCCTTGAGCGCCCAGTTGATCGCTTCGGTCGCGCTACCAGTGAACGCCAGCGAACCGCAGCCGAGCCCGATGGCCCGCTCGACCTGGTCCCGTGCCACCTCGATCGCCGCCGTCGCCTCGCGCCCGGCGCGCGACGGCGAGTGCGGATTGGCGAAATGATCCTCCGCCCACGGCCGCATCGCGTCGGCGACCTCGGGCGCGAGCGGCGTCGTCGCCTGATAATCGAGATAAATCATGCGGCGCGCAATCCAGCCCGTCCGGCGATGCGATGCCACTCTGTTACAAAGCGATCAACGTCATCCTCGCTGGTCTGTGGCCCGAAACTGACCCGGATGACGGTGCCTGCGATCTCGGCAGGCACGCACATGGCCGCGAGCACGCGGCTTGGCTTCATGCTGCCCGACGAGCAGGCGCTGCCGGCCGACACGCCAATGCCGGCGAGGTCGAACTGGACCAGCTGGCTGGCGCTGGATACGCCGGGCATGGCGTAGGCACCGATTGTCGCGATGCGCTCGCTATCGGCCGCGACCACTGTCCCACCGCCTGCGACGATGGCTTCCTCCAACTTGCTCCGAAGCTCGGCCAATCGCGGCATCGCGTCGACGAACGCGCGCGACTGCACGGCTGCGGCAAATCCGGCGGCAGCGGGCAAATTCTCGGTCCCGCGGCGATAGCCCTTTTCCTGCCCGCCGCTGGGCGTCAGCATGTTGATGTCGCGCACCAGCACTGCGCCCATTCCCGGCGGCCCGCCGAGCTTGTGGGCCGACACGGCGAAGAAGTCGGCGTCGGGAAGCGGGATCTTCCCCGCGCCCTGCGCGCAGTCGGTGAGTAAAAGCGATCCCGCTGTCCGGACCATCGCCGCGATCGCGGCGATCGGCTGGATCAAGCCCGTTTCATTATTGACCTGCTGGACGGCGACCAAGGCCGGCGCGCCCGCAAGCGCTCGTTCGAGCTCGGCCAACTCGACCCGGCCTTGCTCGTCGACCGCAAGTGCCTGGGCTTCGGTACCCATGGCCGCAACCACCGCGTCATGTTCCGTCGCTCCAATCAGGCTCCGCTCGGCCTTGGCACTCGCCGCGCAGATCGCGATCGCCTCGCTCGCGCCCGAGGACAGGATGACGTCATGCCGCCAGCCGAGCGCTTCGGCGATGGCCGTCCTGGCCGCCTCGAAAGCCGCACGGGCGCCACGCCCCTCGGCATGCGGCGAGCTCGGATTGGCCCACACATCGAGAGCATCGGTCATCGCCGCCCGCGCCTCGGCAAGCACCGGCGTGGTCGCCGCATGGTCGAGGTAGATTCGGTCGCCAGCCATGAGAAGTGAAGGTTTCCTGCCGATTGCCAGTTGAAGCCCGCTCCCTATATAGGACCCGCCGCCGCGGCACACCCGTCGGCGCGAAGCACCCGAATTCTTACGCGAGCACCGATTTTCCATGCCCGAAGTCATTTTTCCAGGCCCCGAGGGCCGCCTCGAAGGCCGCTTTCATCCCGGTCTCCGCCCGCGCGCGCCGGTGGCGATGATCCTTCATCCGCACCCCAACGCCAACGGCACGATGAACAACAAGATCGTGCAACTGCTCTACCAGACCTTTGTCCGCCGCGGCTTTGCGACGCTGCGCTTCAATTTCCGCGGCGTCGGCAAGAGCCAGGGCCTGTTCGACAATGGCATCGGCGAGCTGTCGGATGCCGCGAGTGCGCTCGACTGGGTCCAGCAGATCCACCCCGAGGCCGAGACGACCTGGGTCGCGGGTTTCGGCTTCGGCGCCTGGATCGGCATGCAGCTGCTGATGCGCCGGCCCGAGATCAAGGGTTTCATCTCGATTGCGCCGCCGGCCAACATGTTCGACTTCAGCTTCCTCGCGCCGTGCCCGTCGTCGGGCATCATCATCCAGGGCGAGGCCGACGAAGTCGTCACCCAGGGCGCGGTCCAGAAGCTGGTCGACAAGCTGCGCACCCAGCGCCACATCACCATCCACCACGACACCATCCCCGGCGCCAATCACCATTTTGCCAATGAGCTCGACCTGCTGATGAAGAGCGTCGACGATTATCTCGACATGCGCCTCGCCAAGGATCTCAAGCGCTAGGCGCGATCCTGCCTCTGCCTTCACCAACGCTTAACGATCCCGGCCTAAATTCAAGGCGATGGCCACAGCCCAGCAGCAGGCGCGCCTCGAAGAGGCGTTCGACCGGATCGAGGAGACGATCCTGCCGTGCATCGCGATGATGCTCGAAACGCTGCTCGCCGCTTCCGACAGCATGGCGCAAACCGATCCCAAGGCGCTCGCCGCCGAGCTGCGGATCCTGGCGACCGAGCTTGAGCAGCTGACCCGCACCGTCGAGCGGTCGAACCCGCACTTCGAGACCAGCGACTATCGGGCCTCCGCCGGCTGAGCGTCGCCGACGATCCGCTCGTGCAGCGCCGGGTCGACATTGCCTCCCGACAGAAGCGCGACCGTCCCCTCGCCGGGCTCGACCTTACCCGACAGCAAAGCCGCCAGGGCCACGGCTCCGCCCGGTTCGACGACCAACTGGTGCTCGATCCAGGCGAAACGGACCGCTTGCGTGACCTCGTCTTCGCTGACGGCGACTGCCGTCACCCGCCGTGCGGCGAGGATGCCAAAGGTGATCGGCGAGACGCGCGGCGTCTGGAGCGCATCGCACAGGGTCGGTGGGGCGTCCTCGGCGACGGGTACGATCTCGCCAAGCTCGAGGGATCGACGCATGTCGTCCCAGCCGTCTGGCTCGACGCAGACGACCTCCGCGTCGGGACATGCCAGCGCGATCCCGGAGGCCAGCCCGCCACCGCCGGTGGGAATCACGATCCGTGCGGGAGGAGGCACGGCCAGCTCCGCCAGCTGGCCGAGGATTTCCAGCCCGGCAGTCCCCTGGCCGGCGACAATCATCGCATCGTCGAAGCTCGGCACCACCGTGGCGCCTGTCTCGCCGGCCAGCTTGGCGGCAATCGCAGCGCGGTCTTCGCTCCGCCGGTCGTAAAAGACGATCTCGGCCCCTTCCGCGCGCGTCCCGTCGATTTTGACCTGCGGCGCGTCCGCCGGCATGACGATTGTCGCCGCGATGCCGAGCCGCCTTGCTGCAATGGCGACGCCGCGCGCGTGATTGCCCGACGAGAAAGCGACGACGCCGCGGCGGCGCTGCTCGGCGTCGAGCTGTATCAGCCGGTTGGTCGCGCCGCGCAGCTTGAACGAACCACCGGTCTGCAGGCACTCGCACTTCAGCCACACCGCGTGCCCGGCGATTATTGCTCTAACTAACGGCGTTCGTTCCGCTTGGCCAACGATCCGGTCGGCGGCGTCGAGAACGTCTTTTCGATTAACTTCAATCACTTATCCAACCTCTTGGAATGTATGAAAAACTCGCCGGGCTGTGGCGTAACGGGGATGGGTCGATCCTGGCGTTCGGGTTGCGAACTCAAAAAACCTTTACTTAACCGACCCCCGTCCATATATCGCGCTCCCGCTGCCCCATGGGACTTCCAACCGCAAGGCAGCTTTGTCTCTTACCTGTTGGAGGTCCCTTGAGTTGCACAAACATCATCGCGCGCTGGGGCTAGCGACCGCCCCGACCGGCACCCGCAACGGTGCCGATATCGCCAAGGTGAGGCCGGCCCAGCCGGTCACGCTGCTTCGTCCGCACGCCGCCCGGCGCGCCGCCCGCTTCTTCGTCGAGAAGTTTCCGGGCCGGTCGCTCTATGCGGTCAAGGCCAATCCGTCGCCGGACCTGCTGAGGATCCTGTGGGACGAGGGCGTGACGCATTACGACGTCGCTTCGATCGGCGAAGTGCGCCTGGTTGCCAAGACGCTGCCGCAGGCGGTGATCTGCTTCATGCACCCGGTAAAGGCCGAAGAGGCCATCGCCGAGGCCTATCTCGATCATGGCGTTCGCGCCTTCAGCCTCGATTCGCTCGACGAGCTCGACAAGATCATGCGGGCGACCGGCGATGCGACGGATCTCAGCCTGCTCGTTCGGCTGCAGGTCAGTTCCAAGCACGCCCGGCTGAGCCTGGCGGCCAAGTTCGGGGCTGAGACGCACGATGTGAAGCCGCTGCTGTTCGCCGCCCGCCAGGCGGCCGACGCGCTTGGCATCTGTTTCCATGTCGGCAGCCAGGCGATGACGCCGGCGGCTTATTCGGAAGCCATGGCCAAGGTCCGCGACGCGATCGTCGAGGCGTCCGTCACGGTCGACATCGTCGATGTCGGCGGCGGCTTCCCGTCGAGCTATCCCGGCATGGAGCCACCCCCGCTCGAAGCCTATTTCGAGGTCATTCACGCGACTTTCGAGGCGCTGCCCATCAGTTACTCGGCGGAGCTGTGGTGCGAGCCTGGGCGCGCCCTGTGCGCCGAATATGGCAGCTTGGTCGTGCGTGTCGAGAAGCGCCGAGGCTCCGAGCTGTTCATCAACGACGGCGCTTATGGCGCGCTGTTCGACGCCGCGCACATCGGCTGGCGTTACCCGGTGCGGCTGTTGCGTGACGCGCAATCGACCGTTCGGCCGATGGAATTCAGCTTCTACGGCCCGACTTGCGACGACCTCGACCATATGGCCGGCCCGTTCGAGCTGCCCGCGGACGTCACCGCCGGCGATTACCTCGAGATCGGTATGCTCGGCGCCTACGGCTGCGCGATGCGCACCGGCTTCAACGGTTTTGGCGTCGACAGCGCCGAAATCGTCGACGACGAGCCGATGGCCAGCCTCTATGGAGCCGCCACGGAGCGCAAGCGTTCCAACGCCATCAAGCGGTAGCCTTACTCCCCTCCCGCTCGCGGGAGGAGCTGGGGGTGGGCCTGTGTCCACCCCCGCGACTGCCTCAATCCCACCCCTAACCCCTCCCGCAAGCGGGAGGGGAACGGAGACGCAAATGACCACCGAAATGCTGATCGAGCCCAAGCTCAACGACACCCGCAAGGCCGAGCTATTGTCGAGCATTGTCGAGCATATCGACATCACCAGCTTCGACGCGCGCCCGATCGTCGAGGCGATGGGCAAGATGAGCTTCACCAGCCGCGACCTTGCCCGTGCCACCGGCATCTACAATGCGATGCTCGAGGACCCAGGTTGCTCGATCATCCTGGTCATCGCCGGCTCGACCTCGGCCGGCGGCTGCATGGACCTCTATGCCGAGCTGGTGCGATCCAACATGGTCGATGCGATCGTTGCCACCGGGGCGACCATCGTCGATATGGATTTCTTCGAAGCGCTTGGCCACAAACACTACCAAGCCAATGAAATTCCTGACGATGATACTTTGCGTTCGCTGTACATCGACCGCATCTACGACACCTATATCGACGAGACGCAATTGCAGGATTGCGACTTCACGATCGGCAAGATCGCCGACGGGCTGGAGCCCCGCCCCTATTCCAGCCGCGCCTTCATCCGCGAGATGGGCAAGTGGCTCGCCGAGGGCAACGCGAAGAAGGAGGGCAGCCTGGTCGAGCTCGCCTATGAGCATGACGTACCGATCTTCTGCCCGGCATTCGTCGATTCATCCGCCGGATTCGGCCTCGTCAAGCATCAGGTCGACGCGATGAAGCGCGGCGGGCATTACATGGTGCTCGACGCCATCGCCGACTTCCGCGAGCTGACCGACATCAAGATCAAGGCCGGCACCACCGGTTTGTTGATGATCGGTGGCGGCGTACCCAAGAACTTTGCCCAGGACACGGTCGTGTGCGCTGAAATCCTCGGCCACCACGACGTCGAAGTGCACAAATATGCGGTCCAGATCACCGTCGCCGATGTCCGCGACGGCGCCTGCTCGTCGTCGACGCTGCAGGAGGCCGCAAGCTGGGGCAAGGTGTCGACTGCACAGGAGCAGATGGTGTTTGCCGAAGCAACCTCGGTGCTGCCGCTGCTGGCCAGCGACGCCTATCATCGTGGCGCGTGGAAAACCCGCGAGAAGCGCCGCTTCGCCAAGCTGTTCGACTAGTTGCGCGACCGAATGATCTGCCCCACACTCCCCGCTTCCTGAGGGGGAGAGAGATCATGGACTATAGCCCGATCCTGGCGCCGGTCGTCGCGCTCGTCGCGTGGACTCTGGTGGTGATGGTGTGGATGGCCGTCGCCCGCCGCCGCGCGTTTGCCAAGATGGGGATCAACTGGGGCAATATTCCGGCTGGCTCGCGCGGTGCCAACCTCGACGGCAAGGCGCCGGACGAAGCGCAGTGGCCATCGCACAATTACAACCATCTGATGGAACAACCGACGATCTTCTACGCGATCGCGCTGACGCTCGCGATGATGAATTTCGGCGGCGGCATCAACTATTGGCTGGC
>JBDSXT010000148.1:0-23905 GCA_039925985.1 Sphingomicrobium sp. | reverse complement strand
GCGGTGAAGAATTTCGTCGACGCGATGAGCCCGTCCAATTTTGCGCTGACCAATCCCCAAGTCCTCAAGCGAACGATCGAAAGCCGTGGCGACAATTTGCTCAAGGGCCTCGCCAACATGCTCAAGGACGTCGCCGCCGGGCAGATGACGCAGAGCAAGCCGGGCGCGTTCGAAGTCGGCCGCAACCTCGCGACGACGCCGGGCAAGGTGATCCACGAAACGCCGCTGTACCAGCTGATCCAATATACGCCGACCACCGACAAGGTGCTGGCAACGCCGCTGGTGGTGTTTCCGCCGTGGATCAACCGTTTCTACATCCTCGACCTCAGCCCGGAGAAAAGCTTCGTCAAATGGTGCGTCGACCAAGGCGTGTCGCTGTTCATGGTCAGCTGGAAATCGGCCGACGAGAGCATCGCGAACACGGGCCTCGACGATTATGTACTCAAGGGACAAATCGACGCAATCGACACCATCTGCAGCCTGCTCGGCGTCGAAAGTGTTCACGCCATCGGCTATTGCGTGGCCGGCACGACGCTCGCCGCCGGGCTTGCTTACCTTGCTGCCAAGGGCGAGGCGGCCAAGGTCAAATCGGCGACTTTCTTCACCGCCCAGGTCGATTTCGCCGAAGCCGGCGACCTCAAGCTGTTCCTCGGCCCCGAAGTGATGGGGCTGCTCGAACAATTGACCACCGAAAAGGGATTTCTCGACGGCCGCTACATGGCCGCGACGTTCAATCTGCTGCGCGGCCGCGACCTTATCTGGAGCTATGTGGTCAACAATTATCTGTTGGGCGAGGAGCCGCCGCCGTTCGACCTGCTGCATTGGAACAGCGACACCACCAATCTGCCGGCGGGCTGGCACCGCAATTATCTCGAGGCGCTGTACCAGGGGAACAAGCTGGTCGAGAAAGGCGGGATTGCGGTCGCGGGGACGCCGATCGACATCACCACCGTCAAGACGCCGGCCTATATCCAGGCCGGGCGAGAGGATCACATCGCCCCGCCGCAAAGCGTGTGGAAGATGATGGACTATTTTGCCGGCGACAAGCGCTTCGTGCTCGCGGGCTCGGGTCACATCGCCGGCGTCGTCAACCCGCCGGCCGCCGGAAAATATCAATATTGGGTCAATGACAAGCCGTGCGGCACGCTCGAGTCATTCATCGACGGTGCGACCGAGCATAAAGGCAGTTGGTGGCCGGACTGGATGGCGTGGCTGAAGGCGCAGGATCCCAAGACGGTCGACGTGAAGGGCGCGCGGATCCCCGGCAAGGGCAAGGTCAAGTCGATCGAGGACGCCCCCGGCCGCTACGTCAAGGAGCGCTAGCCCGCTTCAGCAATTTTGATACTTCCAGTGCCGCCGTTTGCCTTCGCTAAGCCACTCGACTGCGGTTGCGATGCGTTTGGCGCGGGTGGCAGGCTGCTTGGCTTCTGAGATCCACTCGAAATAATCGCGTTGCGCGCTCGGTGGAAAGCCGTCGAGCGCCGCTTTTGCATGAGGCGCCTTGGCAAGCGCGGCAGCAAAGTCGGGATGAAGCTCGGGCGGCGGCTTGGGCGCGTGCTTGGTCTGGCGCGGCGCCGGAGCGGATGCTGCCAACTTGGCCGCCTTCAGAATCAGCGCGTCGAGTTCCTGATCCGAAGGCAGATCGTCAACGGAAGTCAGCTTGCCGAACTGGCCCATTGCGTCGGAGTCCGCAGCTTGCCCGCGCAATTCCTGCCCGCGCCAGAAGTTGAGCGCGGCGTGCGCTTTGAACGCCGCCATGATCAGGAGGATCTTGCCGCCGACGGTATAAGCCGGGGCGCTCCATTTCATGGTCTCCTCGGCATCCGGGAGCAGCGCTTGCACCCGCTCGCGGACATGATCGAGGATCGGCTGCGCGAACGGTTGCGCGCGGGCAATGTAGGCGTCGATCCGCGGCTCGCGGTTCAAAAAATCCCTCCGCCCAGCATCAGCCGGACGATGCCGACGACAATCACGAACAGGTTCAAATTGCGGCCCGCATTGCCGCGCGAGGCCAAGCCGACGGCGGCGCCGATTGCCGCCAAAGGAATGATCAACCAATTGGCCCAACCAAGCAGCGGCAGGAATGCGACCACTGCAAAGATGAGGGCGATGACGCCGATGATCAGCGAGGCGAGGTTCAACATGGTTGCTGCTTAGCAGCTAATGGGCGGTGGCTACAGGCGTGATGGTCGCCAGCGTTTCGTTGCCGCAGCGGATTTCTACCGTGCCGATCGGCTGGTTAAGCGGCCACTCGCCGCGCAGTTGGTGCGTGACCAGTGCGTGGCTCGCCTCACCCATCGGCGGGAAGACGGTGACCGTAGCAAACGCCTGCACCGGATAGGTCTTGCGGATCTGCAGCGAGCGATCGAAGCTCACTTGATAACCGCCGGTCTGGGTGACCACCTTGCCGGTCACGATCAGCGTCGGCCGGACGCCCGGGCCGGGCATGGCGTTGACCCATGCGGTCCACTCCCGTGACGACGTCGCCGGACAGGTCAGTTGCGGTCCGGGAGCGTAGGCGGGCGGGTAGGGAGCCTGCGCCGGATAGGCGGGTCCCGGCGGATAAGCGGCGGGCGGATATGCGTCGCCGGGATAAGGCGCCGAGTTCGGCTGGCCGAGGGGGAGGGTGTCGCAAGCGGCGAGCAGCAGCGCCGCAGCGCCGACAAAGACTATCCGTGTCATGCGGTCAGCAATGCAGAAGAGCCCTTCCAGTTCCTTCATTCCGGTGCTTGCGGCTCCGGGCAAGCCCGCGGCGCCCGGATCAATTCGAACACGTAGAGCGCGAGCGCCGTCCAGATCGCACCGAAGGCGATCGCATGGGCGCGCGTTAACGGTTCGCCATAGAGCCAGACCGCGCACAGGAATTGCAGCGTCGGAGCGAGGAACTGAAGCATGCCAAGCGTCGAATAGGGCAGGCGTCGCGCCGCCGCGGTGAACAGCAGCAGCGGGGTTGTCGAAACCACGCCGGCGGCGACGAGCAGCGCCGCATCGCCGCTGGTCGCGCCGAGAATCGGCACGCCGACCGCGTGGCGCCACGCCAGCCAGCCGGTCGCCAGCGGGAACAGCAAAGCGGTTTCAATCCCTAGCCCGGCGACCGCATCGACGAGGGCAATCTTGCGCAGCAGGCCGTAGGTGGCGAAGCTGGCGCACAAGGTCAGGCTGATCCACAGCTGACCAAGCGCGCCAACGGCGAGGACCAGGATCCCGGCCGCGGCAATGCCGATCGCGATCCATTGCAACCACGACAGCCGCTCCTTGAGGATGAACCGGCCGAGCAGGACGTTGGCCAGCGGATTGAGATAGTAACCGAGGCTGGCGGCGAGGATATGACCGCTGGTGACCGCATAGACGTAGAGCAGCCAGTTGACGCCGATCAGCACGGCTGTGGTCAGCAACAGCAGCAGCGTTCGCGGGCGCCGGAGGGCTTGCCTGGCCTCGCTCCAGCCGCGGCTGACCAGCAACAGCAAGGCGAGGAACGGCAATGACCACAAGATGCGGTGGGCGACGATGTCCACGGAGGAAATCCCGCCCAACGCCTTGAAGTAGATCGGCATGACGCCCCACAGCCCGTAGGCGGCGATTCCGAAAGCGAAACCGCGCCGGCTATCGGGGTGGGGCGGGGCGGATGTCGCGTTGGCGTTCATTCGACGCGCGCCTAGCCGCGCTCAGCGCGAAGTGAAAGCGCGTGCTGAACGCGGCGTTGGTTGAAACCGCGCCCGCGCCCTGTCAGGTTGCGCTATCGCGTTTCGTCAAAGGTCCGATACCCTTGCCAATCCCTTACGCTCGCCTGCGCACTATCCCCCTTCTTGGCCTTGTCGCCGCCATCGCCGGCTGCGCCGCGCAGCCAAAGCCGGTCAAGCGGCTGGGGGCGAGCGTGGTCGTCGAGGCCCCGACTGCGTCCGATGCCTGGATGCAAATCGCCACGGCGGCGGACGTGTCGCGGATCTCGCGGCTGGGGTTGGCGTGGCAGCAGGCGCTTGCGGACGCCAGGCGGGGCTTTGCCGGCGACCTCCGGCGCGAAGGCGCGGTCCTCGAGCCGCGCGCCGCGCTGCCGCGCCCGGCGCCGACGCCCGGCAGCTATTACTGCCGCCTGATCAAGATCGGCAAAGCCACCGCAAAGTCGGTGGCGTTCGAGCGTTTCAAGCCATTCTTTTGCTATGTGCAGGTCGAGGATGACCTGCTGACCATCGTCAAGCAGACCGGCAGCCAGCGCCCGGCGGGTCGTCTCTGGGAGGACGACCAGCCCGACCGGCTGGTCTTCCTCGGCAGCCTGGCGCTCGGCGACCAGCAGCAGCCGCTGGCTTATGGTGATGATCCCAAGCGCGATATGGCCGGCGTGCTCGAACGGATTGGCCCGTTTCGCTGGCGGCTGGTGATCCCATGGCCGCAGGGCACGTCGAAGCTCGATGTGTTCGAGCTGACTCCGGTCGCCGACCAGCCCGAATGAACTCGGCCGGGCGGCTTGCCGACCCGGTGGAGGTTCGCGCCCATTTGCTGGCCGCTGCGGCTGCTGGAACATCGATCACTTATTCCGAGTTGCTCAATCAGTTGGGCCACGAGTTCACCCGCCCGAAGATGCGCGCTTTGTGCAAAGTGTTGGGATCGGTGGATCGTGACGGCGCCGAGCGCGGCGAGCCCGAGCTTGCGGTGCTGGTCGTCCGCCAGTCGGACGGCATGCCTGGGCAAGGCTGGTGGGTCGATGGCGGCGCGGTGAGCCACGATTATACCGGCCCGTGGGACGGCCCGCAGGCGAAGCGCCTGGTCGATAAGCTCCAGGCCCGCGCGTTCGACTATTGGAGACGCAGAAGCTAAGCGCGCGGCGATGGCCGATCCGCGCACCTTTACCGTCACAGAGGACGACGACGGCATCCGCCTCGACCGCTGGTTCAAGCGCAACCTGCCCGAAGCCAGCTTCAACATCGTCTCGCGCTGGGCCCGCACGGGGCAGCTTCGCGTAGACGGCAAGCGCGCGACGCCCGGCGACCGGATCGAGGCCGGGCAGCAAATCCGCGTGCCGCCACCCGAAGCCGCACCAGCGACTACCGCTCGACCGCAGCGCAAGGTCGAACTGCTGACGCCCGAAGAAACCGAGCTGGTGCGCGAAATGGTCATCTATCGCGACCCGCACGCCTTTGTTCTCGCCAAGCCGCCGGGCCTCGCCACGCAAGGCGGGACCAAGACCCACCAGCATCTCGATCGCTTGCTCGACGGCCTCGCCGATGATGACGGTGCGCGCCCCAAGCTGGTCCACCGGCTCGACAAGGACACGTCGGGCGCGCTGCTGGTCGCGCGGACGGCGAGGGCAGCCGGCCATTTCGCCAAGGCTTTCGCCGGGCGTACCGCGCGCAAGGTCTATTGGGCGCTGATCGTCGGCGTGCCGAGCCTCGAGGAAGGGCTGATCGACCTGCCGCTGGCCAAGCAGCCCGGCACCGGCGGCGAGAAGATGCACGTCAGTGAGGAGGCCGGGCAGCCGGCCAAGACCCGCTGGCGAGTCATCGAACGCGCCGGCAACCGCACCGCCTGGGTCGAATTGCAGCCACTGACCGGCCGCACGCACCAGCTTCGCGCGCACATGGCGGCAATCGGCCACCCAATTGTTGGCGACGCCAAATATGGCGGACCGGAGGCGTTCCTGACTGGCGGGATCAGCCGTAAGCTCCACCTCCACGCCCGCCGCATCCGCATCGACTCGCCCGGCGGCGGGGCGATCGACGTCACCGCCGAAGTCCCGCCGCACTTTGCCGAGACGCTGGCGACACTGGGTTTCGAGCCGATGGCTGGCGACATGCTGCCGCTCGACCGGCCCGATCCGGCCAAGTCGCTGGAGGTCAAGCAGCGCCGCGAGGCCGCCGCCGCCAAGTCCCGCCGCCGCGACCGCAAGGGCGAAAGGCGCAGCCGCGGCGCGGCCAAGACCACCCGCGGCGGGCGCCGCTGATGCACCCGAATCGCGCTTTTCGCTGGGACGATCGCCAGGCGATGCTCGAGTTCGCCGGGTCTCACGCATTCGCTCACATCTTCACCGCCGACATGGACGGCGTGTTCGTGGCCCACGCGCCGATCGTCGTGACCGAGTACGGCCGTGTGCAATTCCATGTGTCGCGCCGCAACCGCGCGGCAGGCCAATTTGCCGCCAGCCCGGTGTTGATCAGTATCGCCGGCCGCGACGCCTATCACAGCGCCAACTGGTACTCTTCGGACGACCAGGTGCCGACCTGGCTTTACGAAACCGTCGAGATCGAAGGCTATGCGCGGCAGCTGAATGAGCAGGAGCTGATCGCCCAGGTTGATCGCCTGTCCGAAGTGATGGAGCGCCGCTGGTCGCCCGAAGCGCCATGGACTCGCGCTAAAATGACGCCCGGGAAGTTCGAATCGATGGTCCAGGCGATTGTCGGCTTCGAAGTTGAGCCACGCGATATTCGCGGCACGCGCAAGTTCAATCAGCACAAGCCGGCGGCCGACGTCGAGGCGAACATTGCCGGCCAGACCGCCGCGGGCCGCCAGGATATCGCGGCCGCGATTCGCGAACGGACCCCGGGCCAATGAACCGGCTGGCGATCTTCGATTGCGACGGCACTCTCGTCGACAGCAGCGCGACGATCCACGCCGCGCTGGCAGAGGCCTTCGCGGAGCATGGGCTGCCAGTCTCGCCGCTCGAACAGAGCCGGCGGGTGATTGGCCTGAGCCTGATCGAAGCCATGGCAGCACTGTTGCCCGAGGCGAGCCGTGACGAGCATGTACGGCTGACCGAAACCTACAAAGCCAAATTCGTCGCCGCCCGTGCCGAGGGCCGCGTCGAGGAGCCGCTGTTCGACGGCATCGCCGAGCTACTCGACGCGCTGGCAGCGGACGGCTGGTCGCTCGCGGTTGCAACGGGCAAATCGGCGCGCGGTCTTTACCACTGCCTCGCCAGCCACGGCATGGCGGAGCGCTTCGTCTCGCTTCAGACCGCCGACCTGCACCCCTCCAAGCCCGACCCGTCGATGGCGCTTCAGGCAATGGCCGACGCCGGCGCCGCGCCCGCCACGACCGTCGTCATCGGCGACACGTCGTTTGACATGGGCATGGCCCGAGCGGCTGGCGCGACCGCGATTGGCGCCGGCTGGGGCTACCATGACGACAAGGAATTGATCGCAGCCGGAGCAGCGGCGGTCGCCGATCATCCGCTTGAGATTCCATCCTTGATCGGGCCAATCGGGGAAAAACTCTATGGCTGACGACGTCGTCTGGAAGCGCCGATTTCACATTTTCGCTTTGGTTCGGCTGGCTGGCCTGGCGACCATCTTCCTCGGCGTCGCGATCGCCTACACTGATCTGGTGCGCGACGGCGGCTGGCCGGCGGTCGGCGTCGTCGTGGCGGTCATCGGCGTCGTCGATGCAGTGTTCGCGCCGAAGATTCTCAAGAAGCAATGGGAGCGCGAGGACGCCCAGTGACTCAGCTTTGGCGGTGAAACGCTTCTGGAAAACTGCCCTGGCGGTGCCGGTTGAAACGGGATGGGGGGTGACGCTGGACGCGGCACCGCTGCTGACTCCAGGCAGGACAGTGCTGGCGGTGCCGTCCGAAGCGCTCGGGCTGGCGATTGCGCGCGAATGGGCGAGTGCCGAGGAGACGATCAAGCCTCGGGCGATGCCCCTGACGGGCCTGGCCAACGCGGCACTGGACCGCATCGAGCCCGACCCTTCCGCTTATGCTGCCACGCTCGGCGAATATGCGCAGGGCGACCTGGCTTGCTATCGCGCGGATGGGCCCGAAACGCTGGTCGCCTGGCAGCGCCAGCATTGGGATGCACTGCTGGGCTGGGCGCGGCGCCGCTATGACGTGGATTTCGTCACGACAACGGGGATCCTTCACGTCGACCAGCCGGCAGCGACCGTCGCTCGGCTCATCCAGGCAGTCGCCGAGCTCGACCCCTTCCGCCTTGCCGGCCTGTCACCGCTGGTGACGATTGGCGGGTCGCTGGTCGCAGCCCTCGCCGTCCTGGAGCAGTCGCTGACCGATGAGCAGGCGTGGCAGGCCGTCAGCATCGACGAGCGCTGGCAGATCGAGAAATGGGGCGCGGACGCCGAGGCCGAAGCGGCGCTTGCCAATCGGCGTGCGGATTTCCTCGCCGCCGCCCGCTTCCTCGACCTTGTTGGCGCCTAGGGCTGCGGCCTAGCGAGGTCGCGGACGAACTGGATCAGGCCGGTCTGGCGGGACCGTTTGAGCCGCTCGGCGGCAACGATCGCCTGGACATCGGCAAGGCACTGCTCGCTGTCCTGATTGACCAGCACATACTCATATTCGGCCCAGTGGCTGATCTCGTCCGCTGCCCGGCGCATCCGGTCGGCGATGACCTCGCTGCTGTCGGTGCCACGGGCGAGCAGCCGGCGCTCGAGCTCGGGCATCGATGGCGGCAACAGGAAGATCGTCACGAGATGCTCGCCAAAGTCGGGTTCCAGCTGCCGTGCGCCTTGCCAATCGATGTCGAACATGATGTCGCGACCGTCTTTCAGGGCTCCTTTCACCGGTAACTTGGGCGTGCCGTAACGGTGGCCGAAAACCGGCGCCCATTCGACGAATTCACTGGCGGCGATCATCGCGTCGAACTCGGCATCGCTGACAAAGTGATAATCGACATCGTCGCGCTCGCCGGGCCGTTTCGGTCGCGTCGTCGCGCTGATCGAAATGCTGATCGCCGAATCGGATTCGAGCAACATTCGAGCGATCGTCGACTTGCCGGCGCCAGATGGCGACGACAATACGATCAGAAGTCCGCGGCGGCGGCGCCCTTCATGATCGTCGGTCGGCAGGTCCATGTCCGCTCTTGCTTCGGGCAAGCCGTAGCCGTCAAGCGCCGCTGATTTCCGCGGGCATTTGCTGCAGTGCACCATTTTTTGCTTGAAATGCCGCAATGCAATGTTTATTGTGCACTGCAGCAAACAAAGGAATCACTTTCAAATGAACACCCAATCACAGATCCAGGCTGACGCCGCTGTTGACGCACCTGCGAAGGTCGTCAAGGCGATCGCCGACACCGCCAACAAGGCGGCGAACGACACGGCCAAGGCCGCCAAGACGGCCAAGCGCTCGACCGCCGCCAAGCGTGGCGCTGCAAAGCGTTCGACCAAGCGCGCCAAGCCGGCCGTTGCGACCGCCCGCAAGGCCCGTCGTTCGAAGACCGTTCGCACCCCCCGCACGGCAGCGCGGAAGCCCGCCGCCGCCGCTTTCGCCACGAGGACCCCGACCATGAATTCGATCCCCAACCTGTTCGAAGGCTTCAACGCTTTCACCGGCAATTCGCCGTTCCAGGCGATGTTCACCCAGACCGGTGAGCGCGGCCAGGAAGCCGTCAAGAAGTCGCAAACGGTTGCTCAGGAGCTGACTGACCTCGCCCGCGCCAACGTCGAAGCTATCGTCGAAGCCGGCCGCCTTGCCAGCGAAGGCGCGCGCTCGATCGGCCAGGACGCCGTCGCTCGCACCCGTGAAGGCGCCGAGCAGGCCGCCGACGCGATCCGTTCGCTGACCGAAGCCAAGTCGCCGACCGAGTTCGTCCAGCTCCAGAGCGAGCTCGCCCGCACGTCGTTCGATCGCTTGGTCACCGAGACTTCGCGTTGGACCGAATCGATGGTCAAGCTGGCCGGCAAGGCTGTTCAGCCGCTGTCGAAGCGCGCGACCGCCAACGCCGAGCGCATCAACAATATCGTTGCCTGACCCTCTCCCCTCCTTTTAGTCAGGTGATGCTGGCGGCCGCCCTTCCCCAAGGGCGGCCGCTTTTTTCATTTCGGCGGTAACGGGATGCAGCTTGCGGCGTGATAGGCCGTTGCCATATTCATGGGACGAAGATGAGCATGCGTTGGACGATGACGGCGAACGAGCCCGGTCAGGGCGACGGTCTCGAGGATATCGAGACCGGCGTCGCCACCCGGACTCGCCCGAAGACAAAGAAGCCGTCCAACTACAAGGTGCTGATGCTCAACGACGACTACACGCCGATGGAGTTCGTCGTCCTCATTCTGCAGCGCTTCTTCTCGATGAGCATCGAAGACGCGACCCGGGTGATGCTCCAGGTCCACCAGCAGGGCGTCGCGATCTGCGGCGTGTTCACCTACGAAGTCGCCGAGACCAAGGTCACTCAGGTCGTCGATTTCGCCCGCGAGAACCAGCACCCGCTGCAGTGCACGCTGGAGAAAGCCTAAGCGCCCAGCTTGCGAGTCCGCCTTGAGCCGCTAAAGCGCGGCGGTGGACAGCATCTGGATCAAGGGCGGCCAGCGCCTCGAAGGTAAAATCCCCATTTCCGGGGCCAAGAACGCCGCTTTGACCCTGCTGCCGTGCGCGCTTCTCACCGATGAAAAGCTGACGCTCGGCAATCTGCCCCGGCTGGCCGACGTCGACAGCTTCGGCCATCTCCTCAACCAGCTCGGCGTCTCGACTATGATCGAAGGCGTCAAGAAGGGCGAGATCGGCCGGCGGATGACGCTCCAGGCGGCCGAGATCGCCTCGACTGTCGCGCCCTATGACATGGTCCGCAAGATGCGAGCTTCGATCCTCGTCCTCGGGCCGATGCTCGCTCGGGCCGGCGAGGCAACGGTGTCGCTGCCCGGCGGCTGTGCGATCGGCGACCGCCCGATCGACCTCCATTTGCAGGCGCTAGAAGCGCTCGGCGCCGAGATCGAGCTCGCTGCCGGCTACGTCAAGGCGTCGGCTCCCCAAGGAAAGCTGTCCGGCGGTGACTTCAGCTTTCCCGTGGTGTCCGTCGGAGCCACCGAGAATGCGCTGATGGCCGCGGTTCTGGCCAATGGCCGCTCGCAATTGTTCAACGCCGCGCGTGAGCCGGAAATCATCGACCTGTGCAATCTGCTGGTGGCGATGGGCGGCAGGATCGGGGGCATTGGTTCCGGCCATCTAATCATCGACGGCGCCGAAGGGCTTCACGGCACCGCCTATGACGTCATGCCCGACCGTATCGAGGCCGGCAGCTACGCCTGTGCGGCCGGGATCACCGGCGGCTCGATCGACCTGATCGGCGCGCGGCCCGACGACATGCGGGCGACCCTGAACGCGCTGGCGCAATGCGGCCTGATTCTTGAGTTCCACGACAAAGGCATCAAGGTCACCGCCGACGGCGCCTTGAAGCCCTTGTCGCTGTCGACCGCCCCGTTTCCGGGCTTCGCGACCGACATGCAGGCGCAGTTCATGGCCATGCTGTGCCTCGCCGAGGGCGAAAGCTTCCTCGAGGAAACGATCTTCGAGAATCGCTACATGCACGTTCCGGAGCTGCGCCGGATGGGCGCCGAGATTGACGTTCGCGGCCGCTCGGCGCTGGTCCATGGGGTCAAGGGCCTGACCGGCGCCGCGGTGATGGCAACCGACTTGCGCGCCTCGATGAGCCTGGTCCTCGCCGGCCTGGCCGGCGATGCCGAGACCGAGGTCTTACGCGTCTACCACCTCGACCGCGGCTACGAACGCCTCGAAGAGAAACTCTCCGCCGTCGGCGCCACCATCGAGCGGCGGACCAGCGGCTAAAGGCGGTCCAGCGTGTACAGGATCACGCCGACGAGCCCGCCGACCAGCGTGCCATTGATGCGGATGTATTGGAGGTCCCGGCCGACGGCGCTTTCGAGGCGGGCGGTGATCGTGTGGGCGTCCCAGCCGCGCACCGTTTCCGACACCAGTTTGACGATCGAGCTGCCGTAGCTTGCGGCCAAGCCGGCAACGGTGCGGCGGGCGAACTGGTTGATCGCCGAGCGGATCCGCGGGTCGCCCTCGAGCGTCGTACCCATGGATTTCAAGACTTCGCCCAACTTTCCGGCCATCGCAGCGTCGGGGTTGCGGGCGGCACGGATGATCGCCTCGCGGCCCTTCTGCCACAATGTGTCGAGCCACAGGCTGACCGAGCGGTTGGCCAGCAGCTCGTCCTTCATCGCCTCGACCCGCTCGCGCGTCTCTGGTTTGGTCTGGAGATCGTTGGCGAGCTGGGCCAGCGCCTGCTCTACCTTCTGGCGGACGGGGTGCGCCGGGTCGGTCGACATTTCGACCGTCAGCTTGCGCAGTCCATCCATGATCGAGTCGGCGAGCTTGGTGTCGAGCCCGGCCAGTTTGAGCACCCAGTTGGCACGCTTGCGGACCATCTCGCGGATCAGGCTTTCGTTCGAATCGAGCACCCGTGCGGACCAGCGGATGACCGCTTCCAGCATCGGCACGTGGCGGTCCTCGTTGATCGCCGACGCGAGCGCGTGGCCGAACAGCGGCGATACTTCCATCGACTTGAGCCGCGACGAAATCGCGCTCTTGACGATGCCGCCGAGCCGCTCGTCGTCGAGGCCCTCGAAGATGTCGGCGATCAGCCGCGAGGCGCCGTGGCGGATGCGGGTCCCTTCGCCTTCGGGGGCGCGCAGGAAGCGACCGGCGGCGCCGGCTATGTCGATGTTCCGCATCCGCCGCGCCACCACCGAGGCAATCAGAAAATTCTCCTTGAGGAACGAGGCCAGCGCCTCGCCGATGCGGTCCTTGTTGCGCGGGATGATCGCGGTGTGCGGGATCGGCAGGCCGAGCGGGTGGCGGAACAAGGCAGTGACCGCGAACCAGTCGGCCAGGCCGCCGACCATCGCCGCTTCGGCGAATGCCTTGACCAAACCCAACCAGGCGTAGGCCGGCTCGAACGCGCGGGCGGCCAAAAACACCAGCGCCATCGCCACTAGCAAGCCGGTGGCAGCTGCCTTCATCCCCGCGGCGCCGGGCTGTGACGGGTTGAAGCGGTTGCGGGCGACGGAGCTCATCGGATCGCCATAGCGGCGTCGATAGCCGAAATCACTCCGCCGGGACGGCGTCTCCTCCGCGGTGGGCGTCCTCGCCGACGAACCGATGAAACAGGCGGCCGATGCGCGCCTCGATCGAAATCGCGATCGAGAAATAGGACGGGACCAGCAGCAGCGTCAGGATCGTCGAGAAAATCAATCCGCCGATGACCGTGATGCCCATCGGCGCGCGCCAGCTATTGTCGCCGCTGATCGAGATGGCGGTCGGCAACATGCCGGCGACCATGGCAACGGTAGTCATTACGATCGGCTGGGCGCGCTTGTGCCCGGCTTCCCAGATCGCCTCGTTTTTGGCCATGCCGTGGTTCATCATCTCGACCGCGAAATCGACCAACAGGATCGAGTTTTTGGCGACAATTCCAAACAGCATCAGAATGCCAATAAGAACGAACAGAGACACTGGCTGGTTGGCGATGTGCAGCGCCGCTGCGGCGCCGAGCGGGGCGAGCAGCAGCGATCCCATGTTGACGAACGGGGCGAGGAAGCGGCGGTAGAGGAGGACTAGGACTGCGAAAACCAACAGCACGCCGGACATCAGCGCGATGGCGAAGTTGAACAACAGCTCCGACTGCCATTTCTGGTTGCCGAGGTTCATCTTCTGAACGCCCTGCGGCAAATGCTTCATCGTCGGCAAATTATCGACCTTGGCGGACACGTCGCCTTCGACGACACCCGGCGCGAAATCCGCTCCGATCGACAGCCGGCGCAGCTGATTCGAACGGTTGATCGCCGTCGGCCCGGCTCCAAAGCCGATATCCGCAACCGCTTTCAGAGGAATCGAGCTGCCGGACGACGTCGGGACCGGCAAGTTTTCGAGAGTCTGGATGTCGCGCCGAGCATTTTCGGAAAGCGACACGGTGATCGGCACCTGCCGGTCGGACAGCGAGAATTTGGCGCTATTTTGTTCGATATCGCCAAGCGTCGCGATGCGGATGGTCTGGCTCAACGCCGCGGTGGTGACGCCAAGGTCGGCGGCGAGGTCGAAGCGCGGCTTGATGGTGATTTCGGGCTGCGCCAGATTGCTTCCGATCCGCGGCGCTCGAAGTCCCGGAACGCCCGCCATTTCCTTAACGAGCTCGTTGGCGACGGCGGTCAATTGCACCGGATCGTCGCCGCCGAGGTACACCTGGATGTCGCGCGAATCGGGGTCCGGCCCGCCACCTTGCTTACTTTCGAAGCTAACTCGGGCATCGGGGATTTCGGCCAGGGTTGGCGAGAGCTGGCGCTGCCATTCGGTGCTGGTCAGCTTGCGGTCTTTCCTGAGAACGATGCTGACTCGGCCATTGCCGACATTGACCCGCTCGAACACGCGATCGACACTTGGATCCTTGGCCACGATCGCCGCGACTTTGTCGACCACAACCTCAGTTTGCTTGATTGTAGTTCCGGGCGCCAAGGTGATGTTGACCCGCGCGAAGTCGTCGTTCTCCGGCGGGAAGAACGATAGCGGCAACGTCCCGAACAGGGCGATACTGAAGAGCAGGGTGGCGATGCCGACGCCGACCATTGTCAATCGATGGTCTTGCAGACGCGCCTTCCAGCGCGCCGCCATGTTTGCCTGCCACTCCGCGAAATTCCCACCGACCATCTGGACGAGGAAACCGATCAGTTTGCCAACGCCGTATGCAATAAGGCCCCCGGCGAGCAGCGCGATCACAAATGTAATCGCTCCGTTCCAGCCCAGCGTGCCGAGCAGCTTCATCGCGCCAGCAGTTCCGGCTCCGAACGCGCCGAGGATGAGCAGCACGAGCAGTGCACCCACGGAATAATAACCGACCTTTCGCGCCGGCTTCGGCAACCGTGCGAGCAGCGCATTGGCCTTGGACGTGTCGAGGCTCCAGTTGAGCACCTTGAGATAGACGTCCATCCATTTCCATGCCGCGTGGTCCTGGACGCCGCGCGATCGCAGGAAATAGGCCGCGACGAGCGGGGTGATCATGCGCGCGACGAGCAGGCTCATCATCACGGAAAGGACAATGGTGAAGCCGAACGCCTTGAAATATTGGCCGGCAATGCCGGGCATCAGGGCGACCGGCAAAAAGACGGCGACGATCGCCATGGTGGTCGCCAGGACGGCGAGACCAATCTCGTCGGCCGCATCGAGCGAGGCCTGATAGGCCGATTTTCCCATCCGCATGTGTCGCACGATATTCTCGATCTCGACGATCGCGTCATCGACGAGGACGCCGGCGACCAGGCCCATCGCCATCGTCGACATGAAGTTCATGGTGATGCCCATCATGCTCATGAAGGCAAAGGCAGGGATCGCCGACATTGGGATGGCGAGCGCGGAGATGAGCGTCGCGCGAATGTCGCGAAGGAACAGGAAGACGACGAACACGGCGAGGACGGCGCCGATGATCAGGCCTTCCATCGCTGAGGTATATTGGGCCTTGGTATAGTCGATCCGGTTGACGATCTCCGTGAAGCGGACCTTCGGGTTCTCTTTCTCCAGCTTCTTCAGCTCGGCCATCCCGGCGGCGTAGTCGGTAACCGCGGAAGAGCCTTTGGCGCGCTGGACGTAAAAGGTGACGACCTGATGGCCATTCATCTTGGTGATCGAACGCTGCTCGGAGTTGCTGTCCTTGACCTGGCCGAGGTCGACGAGCCTGACGAACCGGCCGCCAGGCAAGGAAATCTGGGTTTGTGACAGCTGGTAGGCGTCGGGAGCGTTGCCGAGCACCCGTACCGACTGCTCGGAACCGGCGATTTCCGCCCGGCCGCCAGCGCCGTTCATATTGCTCTGGCGTAGCTGTTGATTGACCTGGGCGGCGGTAATCCCCTGCGCCTGGAGCGCCGCGGGGTCGAGGATTACGCGAATCGTACGATCGACGCCGCCGCCGCGCTGCACCGCGGCAATGCCCTCGACGCCAAGCAGCCGTTTGGCGACATTGTTGTCGATGTACCAGCTGAGTTGCTCGAGGGTCATATCGACCGTCTGCGCTGACATCACCATGATCGGTTCGTCCTCGGCGTCGACCCGGGTGATCTGCGGTTCGACGATGCCTTCGGGAAGACTGCCGCGGATCTGCGAGATCGCATTGCGGACGTCGTTCACCGCCCGATCGGTCGGCGTGCCGAGCTCGAAGGACACGAAGGTGAAACTGTTGCCCTCGCTGATCGTGCTGTTGATTTCATCGACGCCGGCGATCCCGCGTATAGCCGATTCGACGCGCTGAGTGACCTGCGTTTCCATCTCGTTGGGCGCCGCACCAGGCTGGGAGACCGAGACGATCGCCGCCGGGAAGTCGATGTCCGGCGCGTTGTTGACCTGCATTCGAGAGAAGGCGATCAGGCCAGCGAGCATCAGCCCGACGAACAACACGATCGGAAAGACCGGGTTGCGGATGCACCACGATGAGATGTTGCGGAAGTTCATGTAGCTCTAGCTCTTCTGTTCACGGCTTTAATCAGCGCGCGGCCTGGCGTTTCGGCGAAACCTTTTGCCCGGGGTTGAGAAACGGGCCGGCCGACAGGACGACCGCTTCCTGTCCGTCGAGACCCTCGGCGATCGTGACGCCCGAATCATCGACCGCGCCAATCTTGATCGGCCGCCGCTCGACCTTGTTTTCACGATTGATGACGTAGACGTAATTGCCGCTGTCATCGCTCAGCACGGCGCTTTGCGGAAGAAGTGGCGCGGTCGTGGTGCCGCTGCTGATCCGCGCTTCGGCAAACCCGCCGGGCCGCAGCGCCGGGTCGTAGGCGACGGCGATGCGAACCTCGCCCTGGCGCGACTGGGGGTCGATCACCGGCGAGACCAGCCGCACCGCGCCCGTAAAGCTGCGATCGATTCCGATGGGCTTGATCGTTGCGGGCATGCCAACATGGAGCGCGGCGATGTCCTGCTGCGGAATCTGCGCCCGCATTTCCATCGCGCCGCCGGCTGCGAGGCGGAAAAGCGCGCCTGCGCCCGGCCCGACGACTTGCCCGACCTCGACGTTGCGAGCGAGGATCAGACCGCTGGTCGGTGCCCGAATGTCGAGACGTCCGACACGGGCGCGGCTGGCGCCAAACTGCGCCTGGGCGACTCGCACCCGGGCCGCCGCCGAGTCGCGCGCGGCACGCTTGCGGTCGAGGTCGGCCTTGGAAACGAAGCCGCGGGAGACGAGGGCCTGGGCCCGCTCAAGTTCATTTGCGGCCAGCGCGGCATCGGCGCGGGAGACTTGGATTTGGGCGGCGAGCTGCGCCGCTTCCTGGCTTTGCACCGAACGATCGACAGTCGCCAGCACCTGCCCCTGGCGCACCCAGCTGCCGGCATCGACGACCACCCGGGTGACCAATCCGCCCTCGCCGGCAATGCCGACCGGCTGGTCGCGTTGCGCGGCCAGGGCGCCGCTTGCGGTCACCAGCCGGGCAACCTGGCTTCGACCGGGGACGATCACTGTCACCGATGGAATCTGGCCCTTGCTGCTGGCTGCCGCGGCGGCTGCCGCCTGTTCCTTGCCGGAACGCATCATCATCATCAGTGCAATCGCAACGATGACGAGCGCAGTGACCGCGACGCCGATGATCACCATGCGCCTGCGGCGCGAGCCGTCGACCACGACCAGCGTGTCGGACGAATGAAATCCACTTTCCCGATTCATGCTCAATCTCTTGCCCCGATCGCTACCGCGGGAGACTCCCCCCGGCCCCAGCTGTATTATCGTAATAACTCACCGACCGCAACATCAGGATGGCCGGCTTGCCTTTGCCACGCTTTTTCTACCAACGGCGGCACTTGCTCCGCAAAGGCGCGTTGGCGCATGATAATGATTCGACGCCGTCAATGTGGGGCGGTCGCCACAAAAGGGGAAGCGCGATGATGGAAAATTACGGGATTCTCGGATGGATCGTCATCGGTTTGCTGGCCGGTGGAGTCGCTAAACTGCTTATGCCGGGCCGAGACCCGGGCGGCTGCATCATCACCATCCTGCTCGGCATCGCCGGTGCGCTCGTCGCCGGGTTCCTCGGCCGTGCCGTCGGCTGGTACAAGCCCGGCGACGGTGCCGGCTTCGTCGCCGCGGTGGTTGGCGCGATCCTCCTCCTGCTGGTCTATCGGCTGATTGTCGCCAGACGCCGCTGACACAGAGTCGTTTCACCCCGTTCAGCGAATATCCATCGGGCGCAGCCCAAGCGCCCGGTCCGTTTGTGCATCCTGAGGAAATCAGCAATGAAACATGCCTATCTGGCGGCGCTCGCGCTTGGCACGTCGATCGTCGCCCCGGCCGCGGGCCAGGCCCAAATCGCCACGCCCATCGTTCAGACAATGTCCGGGACCCGGCTCGATGTCAGCGCGGTTGGCGAAGTCACCCGCGTTCCCGATGTCGCGATTATCTCTGCGGGCGTGATGACTCGCTCGGCCAGCGCGACTGGAGCGATCGCCGAAAACGCCGCGCGAATGGAGCGCGTGCGGGCGGCCTTGAAGCGCGCCGGGATCGCTGATCGCGATGTCCAGACCTCGAGCATCAGCCTCAATCCCGAATATCGCTATCAGGACAACCAGCCGCCGCAGCTGACCGGCTACACCGCCTCCAACCAGGTCAGCGTCCGCTTTCGCGACATCCGCAACACCGGGCGAATTCTCGACGCACTGGTTGCCGAGGGCGCCAACCAGATCAACGGGCCGTCGCTGACCATCGACAAACCCGAAACCGCGCTCGATGAAGCTCGCGCCAAGGCGATTACCGCCGGGCGCGCCCGGGCCGAGCTATATGCGCGAGCGCTTGGCATGCGTGTCGTCAGGCTGCTGTCGGTCAGTGAGGGCGGCAGCAACGGCGGCCCGCAGCCGATGGTGATGATGCAATCCGTGGGCCGCGCGGTCGGCGCCGCTGACTCGAAGATCGATCCCGGCGAGCAGCAGCTTCAGGTAACACTGGCGATGACCTTCGAGCTGCAATGAACGATCCGCATTTTGAGTGCAAAGAAAAGGCCGCGCGGCATGCCGCGCGGCCTTCGCTTTTCCGATTGCGTTTCGACTAGCGGACAGAACCCCGGCGAACCAGGTTGACCACTGCCAGCAGAACGATCGCGCCCAACAGCGAATAGAGAATGTTGGTGATGTCCATTGGGTTGCTATTATTAATGTTGCCGCCGCCAAGAACGAGACCGGCGATAACGGCGCCGACGATGCCGACGACAATGTTCAAGATGATGCCCTGTTGGCCGTCCGTGCGCATAATCAAGCTAGCAAGCCAGCCGACTACACCACCGACGATTAGCCAAATGATGAATCCCATGAGTGTTCCCTCCTGTTCGTGACCGCACGCGACGCGGCGGCCTTCCGGCATCAAGACGCCTGATGCCCGGTTCTTGTTCCGGAATAGGAGGGCTGTGTCTAGGGGATGGTTAACAATAGACGCCGAAAACGGTGGAAAACTCACGTTCGGTTGATTCCCGTAACGGGTGAATTCTTCAATATCGCTGCTGTCGTTCGTAAACGTCGCGATAATGCTTGATCCGGGTGACGCGCAGGCCGGGCATGCCGCTGCGATCGACGGCGCGCTGCCAGCTGGTGAATTCTTCGATGCTCAGCGAATAGCGCTCGCAGGCCTCGTCGACCGTCAACAGCCCGCCCGAGACCGCGGCCACGACTTCGGCCTTGCGGCGCACGACCCAACGCGTGGTCATCGGCGGCGGCAGGCTGTCGAGCGTCAGCGGCTCACCGAGCGGGCCGATGACCTGGGCTGGCCGAAACTTCTGGTTCTCAAGCATCTAAGATCAAACCTGCTTAATCATTGTCGCTGGCAGCAGGCTTAAGCCCTGGCCATTGAAGATATTCTGAAGCGCGCTGGTTAACGCCGTGCTTATTTGGCTTAATTTCCGTCGCCTCGGCGCCTTGCGGGGCGAACGCTCCGCCGAGCGATTTCAGCGCCTCGTCCCAGCCTTCGCCAGCCGACAAATAGCAGGCGATCGCCGCTTGGCGCTCACGGCTGTCCAAACCGCTACTTGCGCTCAGCAGGTTCAGCTCCTCGGCGCTTAACGAAGCATCGCCGGCGGCTGAAAAATCGCCTTCCAAACGTGACAATTGAAAATTCTCCTAGGCCTGGACTGGCCAATCCTTCGTTTGCATCTAGCGAGCATGGGTGAACTTCAGGTAAACAGCGGGGATGCCGATCAGCTTCGATCTCGGACGCCCAGCGGGGCAGGCGCGCATTGTCGTTGCCATGTCGGGCGGCGTCGACAGTTCGGTCGTCGCCGTGCTCGCCGCCCGCAGCGGTGCGCAAGTGATCGGCGTGACGCTCCAGCTTTACGATCATGGCGAAGCGGCCAAGCGGTCGGGCTCATGCTGCGCCGGCCAGGACATTTACGATGCCAGGACGGTCGCTGACCGGCTCGGCATCGCCCACTATGTGCTCGATTACGAAAGCCGTTTCAGGACGGGAGTCATCGACCGCTTCGCCGACGAATATGCGCTCGGCCGGACCCCGGTGCCGTGCTCGCTATGCAATCAAGGCGTGAAGTTCACCGACCTGATCGCCTTTGCGCGCGAGCTTGGCGCCGACTGCCTCGCCACCGGCCATTATGTGCGGCGCCTCGACCAGGGTGACGCCGCCGAGCTCCACAAGGGCGCCGATCCGCACCGCGATCAAAGCTATTTCCTCTACGGCACGACGCGCGAGCAGCTGGATTTCCTCCGCTTCCCGCTTGGCGGTCTCGCCAAGGCCGAAGTCCGCAAACTGGCGGAAGAGGCGGGGCTGACCGTCGCCGCCAAGCCCGACAGCCAGGACATCTGCTTCGTCCCCGACGGCGATTACGCCAGCCTGGTCAAGAAGCTGCGGCCCGAAACCGCGGCCCCCGGCGACATCGTCGACCTCGCCGGGCGAGTCCTTGGCCAGCACCGCGGAGTCGTCCATTTCACCGTCGGCCAGCGGCGCGGTGTCGAGATCGGCGGGCAGGCCGAACCGCTCTACGTCGTGCGCATCGAGCCCGCGACGCGGCGGCTGGTGGTCGGCCCCCGCCGCGCGCTGGCGGTTGCCGCCATGCGGGTCGAGGACTGGAACTGGATTGGCGAGCAGCAGCGCGAAGTCAGCGTCAAGGTCCGTTCGCTGTCGCCGCCGGTGCGGGCGCAGATCGACGGCGACTGGGTCCGCTTCGAAGGCGCCGAATATGGCGTTGCCCCAGGCCAGGCGGCCGTCGTCTACGACGGCTCACGGTTGCTCGGCGGCGGCTGGATCGCCGAGACGGCAGCGGCCTTCGTTGGTGAGCCGCCGCTTCTCGCGATCGCGTAAAGCAGCAGGCCGACTGCCGACAAAGCGGCGAGCGTCAGCCATGCCTTGCTATCGGCCTGGGACGCCGCCCAGGCGCACACCAATATCCCGACCGCGCCGACCAACCAGTGCCATGGGCGCAGCCGGTGGTTGCCCGGGGCACGGGGCAGGGCGGCAATGGTGACGGCATAGACGATCATCCGCGCCAGCGTGCTGACGACCGCCAACCAGACGAAACTGCCGCTGATCGCCAGCGCCGCAGCGACGACGGCGAAGAACAGGATCGAGTTGGCCGGGGTCTCGAAGCGCGGATGGACGCGGCCAAACCATGCCGGGAGGTCGTGGCGGCTGGCCAGTGCATGGCTGACGCGCGGGGTCGAAGTCATCATGCCGTGCAGGCTTCCGGCGAGCGAGGCCAGGGCGGTCAAGGTCAAGGCCGCCGCGCCGAATGAGCCCGCGAGCCATGCGCCGAGGTCGATCAGCGGTGCCTTGGCATCGCTCGCGCCGCTCGGCAGCGCACTGACGAAGGCCAGCTGGACGAGGAAATAGAGCAGGGTCGTGACGCCGATGGTGATGAAGATGGCGCGCGGCAGGACGCTGGCCGGATTGCGGGTCTCGCCGGCCGGAACCACCGCCTGCTCGAATCCGACAAAGGCATAGAGGACGATCAGCAAGCCGGTTTCGAACTCTGTCAGGGTCGGCACCGGTTCGGCTGCCGGCCATGGGAAGGTCAGGGCGATGGCGGCAATGGCGGCGATGAACAAAGGCACCGCCTTGAGTACCGTCAGCCCGCCCAGCAGGCCGATCGACTTGCGCACCCCGGCGATGTTCACCGCCGCGAACGCGGCCGTGACGACAATCAATATCGCGGCGCGAAGCACGCCCTGGTCGGCGCCGGCGATCCATCGCGCCGCGTAGGCGGTCAGGACGTTGGCGTTGGCGGCATAAGCGGCGGCGCGGGCGACATAATAGACCCAGCCGAGCTCAAAGCCGGCGAACCGGCCGAACACCGCGCCATAGGCCGCCGGCCCGCCGCTGTCGGGAAAGGCCGACGCGCTCCAGCTGAACGGGACGATGATCAGCAGCGCCGCGAAAGCGACGATCGGGAACATCAGCGGCGAGAAGCCACCGAAGTCCGTCGCCAGCGCCGCCGGAAGCGCGAAGATCGAGGCGGCAACGGCGCCATTGAATGACAACGCAATCGCGCCGCTCAGCCCGATCCGGCGCTCCAGGCGGGCCTCGCTCAAATCGGCAGGTCGCCGGCGGCGACGCCCGTCACGCCGAGCTCTCGGTCAGGTCCGACGACAGCATGGTCTCGCGGTCGGTATTGCCTTCGGGATCGAGGTGGATAAGGATCTCCGTGCTTGGAAAGCGGCGCTGCAAATCCTCTTCGATCCGGTCCATGCAGTCATGCGCGGCGCGCACCGTCCAGTCGGCCGGCACCCAGACGTGGAACTGCGCGAAATGGTGGGTGCCGCTGGTCCGGGTGCGCAGGTCGTGAAGCCCGGCAAGCTCGGGATATTCGGCGGCGGCGGCGAGGAATTTCGCGCGCTCCGCTTCGGGCCATTCGCGGTCCATCAGCTGGTTGATCGCCTGGCTCGACGATCGCCACGCCCCGAACGCCAGCCAGGCCGCGATCACCAAGCCAAGGGCGGCGTCCGAGCCGCGCAATCCGGCATATTGCTCAAGCACCAACGCGGCGATCACCGAAGCGTTGAGCGCCAGGTCGGACGAATAATGCAGCCGGTCGGTCGCAATCGCCACCGACCCGGTCCGTCGGACGATCGAGCGCTGGTACAGGATCAGGACCAGCGTTGCGCCCATTGCCACCAGCGACACGACGATCCCAAGCTCGGCATTCTCGGTTTGGGCGCCGGCGATCAGCCGCTCGGTCGAGCGCACAGCAATGCCGACGGCCGACAGGCTGATGAGGACGATCTGGACCAGCGCCACCAGCGCTTCGGCCTTGCCGTGGCCGAAGCGGTGGTCGCTGTCTGCCGGCTGGGCGGCGACCCGCACCCCCCACAAGGTGACCAGGCTCGCGACTAGGTCGAGGCTCGTGTCGGCGAGCGAGCCGAGCATAGCCATCGAATGAGTCTGGGACGCCGCCCAGGCTTTCAGCCCGAGCAGGAACAGCGCCATGGCGATGCTTGCAACCGCCGCGTGAGTTGACAAAGACGAGCGTTCGGCGTGGCCGAGATGCTGATGCCCGTGCGATCCGCTCACGGGTAAAGCAGGCCTTCGGCCCAGCCGTTCTCGGTCCGGATGAACAGTCGCCGCTCGTGAAGCCGGTGGGCGCCGTCGCTCCAGAATTCGAAATGGGTCGGAACCACCCGCCGGCCCTTCCAGTGGGGCGGGCGGGGCACCGGCTGGCCTTCGAAGCGCGCGGCCATTTCCTCAAACCGCGCTTCCAGAGTTTCGCGGCGATCGAGCGATTGCGACTGGTCGGACGCCCAGGCGCCAAGCTGCGAATCGCGGCTGCGGGTCGCGTAATAAGCGTCGGCCTCGGCGGCGGGAACGGGCTCGGCCAGGCCCTCGATCCGCACCTGGCGGCGGAGCGTCTTCCAGTGGAACAGCAAGGCGACGTTGGGATTGCCGGCAAGTTCGTTGCCCTTGCGGCTGCTGGCGTTCGTGTAGAAAACGAAACCGTCCGGACCATGTCCCTTTAACAGTACCATCCGCACCGACGGATTGGCCGTGCCGTCGGCGGTGGCCAGCGCCATCGCTTCGGCGTCGTTGGGCTCGCTGGCTTGCGCGGCCGCGAACCACTCGTCGAACAGGGCGAAAGGGTCGCTCGTCATGGTCGGCCCCGCTTAGGCTTGGACTCCGCTGCGCTGCAACCCATCTGGAAACATCGCAATCCTTCCGGCATGGGGACATGATGGACCTCTACCAACGGCTCGGGATCAAGCGCGGCGCGA
>JBDSXT010000147.1:0-4031 GCA_039925985.1 Sphingomicrobium sp. | reverse complement strand
ACAGCCGGGTGTTCGACCTGGTGGCACGCCTTCGCGACCTCGGCCACCGAGTCGATGTCGCCGATTCGCTCGCCGACCCCGACGAGGTCGCTCGACAGTATGGCCTGTCGCCGGTTGAACCCGCTGGATCGCAATATGATCTGGTCGTCGGCGCGGTCGCTCATTCCGCATATCGCGAGCTTTCGGACCAAGCCATCGAAGGCCTGGTCGATAGCGGTGGCTTGCTCGCCGACCTCAAGGGCATGTGGCGCAACCGGGAACTGAGCCCGACCGTCAATCGCTGGTCGTTGTAATGACGGTTGCCGGCGTCTGGAATCATTGAAGCAATGCACCATAATCAATCAGCCAAGCTGAGCCGGTCGCTGTTTACGCGGCGGCGATTTCAATATGCTGGCGCCGTCGTGCTCGGGGCGCTTCTCCCGGTTGTGTTGCGCGGGACGGTCTTGCCCGGGCTTCCTGGCGAGGCGAGCACCGTCAACGCCTTGTTCGGCAATCTGGTAGCGGTCACCATTGCCTTTTGGATGCGGCTGTCGATTGAAACCTACCCCGGCATTCGCTCGACCTACGTGATCTTCCCGACCGCGCTGACCGGGCACGGCCTGGTCGTCGTCGCCTTCCTTCTGACGCGTTTGCCCTACGACCGGTTGAGCCTTGGCATGGGTTTCTCAGCCAACGTGCTGTGGAGTTATTTCGTCTATTTCTACGCCGAGCGCACGGTTCGCCAGCGAATTGCGATCGTTCCGTTTGGAGCGATCGAGCGGCTGCGCGAAATCGACAGTGTCGACTGGCTCAAGCTGTCGCGGCCCCGCCTCCGGGATGCCGCCGGCTGCAACGCCATTGTTGCCGACTTTGCTGCGGACCTGCCAGACAAGTGGGAAGCGTTCCTGGCCGATGCGGCGCTGGCCGGGCGCATCGTCTACCAGGTCAAGCAATTGTCGGAATCGCTGACGGGCCGAGTCGAGCTCGGCCATCTGTCGGAAAACAGCTTCGGCTCGCTGCTTCCGGCGCGCGGCTATTTCTACCTGAAATCGTTAGGCGACTTCCTGTTCGCGGTGGCGTTGCTGCCCTTCGCCTTGCCGCTGATGGCGATTGTCGCGGTGGCCATCCGTGCCGAGGGGCCGGGGCCGATCCTGTTCCGTCAGGCGCGGATCGGCTACGCCGGGGAACGCATCACGGTGTACAAGTTCCGGACGATGAAGCCGGTGTCGATCGAGGACGAACGCCGCGCGGCGATGACCGACGAGGACGACGAACGCATCACCCGCGTCGGCCGGTTCCTGCGCAAGATGCGCATCGACGAGCTGCCGCAGATCTTCAACATCCTGCAATGGGAGATGAGCTGGATCGGCCCGCGCCCCGAGGCCGCGGTGCTGTCGACCTGGTATACCAGCGAGCTGCCCTTCTACCGCTACCGCCATGTCGTGAAGCCCGGGATTTCCGGCTGGGCGCAGGTCAACCAGGGCCATGTCGCGGAAGTGGCGGACGTCCACTACAAACTCCACTACGACTTCTATTACATCAAATATTTCTCGCCGTGGCTCGACCTGTTGATCGTCTTCCGGACGGTGAAAACGATCTTCAACGGCTTCGGCGCGCGCTAGGCCTGATCGTTCCGCTTTTCGATCTCCGCGATTAGCAGGCTCAACAGCTGCCTGGGCTGGACCGGTTCCCTGAGGACCGGAACACCGGGGAGAATGCGGATGACCGCCGACGGCGGCCCGGCGGCGGTGTGGAATACGACCGGGATTTGGCGGTCCGCCAATTGCATGACGAGTTGCGCGATCTGATCGTCGACGATGTCACAATCGACCACGGCCCCGGCAATATCCTCGGACCGCAACAGCTGCATCGCTTCGGTGGCGGAGGCTACCGGGCCGACCACGCGACCGTTGAGGTCTTCGACGCCGCTGGACAGATCGAGCGCCAGATAGACGTTATCCTCGATGATCAGGACGACCTTGTCGTTCAGCACCGCGTCTCCGATGAGCGGGAGCGCGACGTCTCTCAGCCGCTGGGATGCCCAAGGAATGCACTTGCGGTACGTGTCAAAACGAACATATGTTATTTCGGTTCACTCATTTCCAGCGGGTTCCGCGCTCAGGCAGCAAGCCGTTCGAGTTGCTCGCTGACCTCCAGCCAGCGGGCTTCGGCGAGGCGGAGCTGTTCGGCGAGATGGATGCGGCGTTTGCTGAGCTCGCTCAATGTCTCGGCGCAGGCGACGTCGGCGAGTTGGCGATCGAGGGCCGAACATTCCAGCGCTAGGCGGGTGCTGGCGGCCTCCGCCTCCGCGGCCGCTTTCTTGAGCGCGCGGGCGTCCTCGCGGTCCTTCGACGCGGCCTTGCGGTCGGCTTTGGACGGTTTCGGCTTCGCTTCGGATTTGGGCTGGTTCCGGCCGAGCACGAAGTCGATGTAATCGTTGATGGAGCCGGGGTAATCCTTGGCGCCACCATGCTCGACCAGCACCAGCCGGTCGGCGGTCAGTTCGACCATGTGGCGGTCGTGGCTGATCAGGATGACGGCGCCGGCGTAGCCGTTCAGCGCCTGGACCAGCGCTTCGCGAGCATCGACGTCGAGATGGTTGGTCGGTTCGTCGAGGATCAGCAGGTGCGGGGCGTCGCGGGTGATCAACGCCAGCGCCAGCCGGGCGCGCTCGCCGCCGGACAATTTGCCGACCAGCGTCGTCGCCTTGTCGCCGGAGAAGCCGAAACGGCCGAGCTGGGCGCGAACGGCGGCCGGCGTCTTACCGGTCATGGCGCGGGTCATATGTTCGAGCGGCGTGTCGTCGCCGGACAATTCCTCGACCTGGTATTGGGTGAAATAACCGACCTTCATCTTGCCCGAAGCGTGGATTTCGCCGGCCATTGGCGCAAGCTGGGCGGCGAGGAGGCGGGCGAGGGTGGTCTTGCCGTTGCCGTTGCGGCCGAGCAGCGCGATGCGGTCGTCGGGATCGATGCGCAGGTTGAGTTTGCGCAGCACCGGCGTGTCGGCGGCATAGCCGACCGCGGCCATGTCGAGCGTGATCAGTGGCGGCCGAAGTTCGCTTGGGCTGGGGAAGTCGAAGCTCAGGCTGGGATCGTCGGCGAGCGCCGCGATCGGCTGCATCTTGGCGAGCATCTTGGCGCGGCTCTGGGCCTGCTTGGCGGTCGAGGCGCGGGCGCTGTTGCGGGCGATATAACCCTGGAGGCGGGCGCGCTGGGCGTTCTGCGAGGCCTGTGCGGCGGCAATTTGCGCCACCCGCTCGGCGCGCAATTTCTCGAAGCCGTCGTAATTGCCCGAGTATAAGCTGATCTTGCCGCGCTCGAGGTGGAGGATGGTGTCGACGACATTGTTCAAGAGGTCGCGCTCGTGGCTGATCACGATCAGCGTGCCGTCATAGGCCTTGAGGAAATTCTCGAGCCACAGAGTCGCTTCGAGGTCGAGGTGGTTCGACGGCTCATCGAGCAGCAGCACGTCGGGCTTGGAGAAAAGCAAAGCGGCAAGGGCGACGCGCATTTTCCACCCGCCGGAGAAGCCGTCGAGCGGCTGGCCCTGCATGGCCTCGTCGAAGCCGAGGCCGAGCAGGATGCGCGCGGCGCGGGCATCGGCCGCATAGGCGTCGATCGCCAGCAGCCGGTCGTGGAGGTCGCCGAGGCGGTGGGCGTCGTGGCAATGCTCCGCTTCAGCGAGCAGCGCGGCGCGCTCGGTATCGGCGGCCAGAACGGTCTCGAACGGGGTGGCGTCGCCGCTCGGCGCGTCCTGCGCAATATAGCCCAGCCGGGTGCGGCGCGGCATCTCGACTTCGCCTTCGTCGGCTTCCAGCTGGCCAATGATAACCTTGAGCAATGTCGACTTGCCGGCGCCGTTGCGGCCGATCAGCCCGACGCGGCTCCCCGGCGGGATCGCCGCGGTCGCGCGGTCGAGGATTGTCCGCCCGCCAAGGCGCACCGTGATTCCGGAGATGGTCAGCATGGGCGAGCGCCTAGCAGGCAATCATGGCAAAGACGAGACGGGCCGCGTTTCCTTCATAAACACGAACAATGGCAGCACGCATA
>JBDSXT010000146.1:0-6368 GCA_039925985.1 Sphingomicrobium sp. | reverse complement strand
GCGCCCAGCGCTGGCTGGACATCGGCATCATCCGCCTGCAGCCGAGCGAATTCATGAAACCGGCGATCGTGCTGGTCCTCGCCCGCTTCTACGATTTGCTGCCCGCCGGCGACATCCGCAAATGGCGGGCGATCTGGCCGGCGGCGGCGCTGATCGGCGTACCGGCGGTACTGATCCTCGTCCAGCCCGATCTCGGCACCTGCATGATGGTCGTGCTCGGCGGTATCGCCGTGATGTTCGTCGCCGGCGTACCGATGCGGCTGTTCATGGCGGGAGCGGCGGCGGTCGCGGTGGCGGCGCCGATCGCCTTCAGCATGATGCACGATTATCAGCGCAAACGGGTGTTCATCTTCCTCGATCCCGAAAGCGACCCGCTCGGCGCCGGCTATCACATCAGCCAGTCGAAGATCGCGATCGGCTCGGGCGGAATCTTCGGCAAGGGCTTTTTGAACGGCAGCCAGAGCCATCTCGACTATTTGCCCGAAGGCCATACCGACTTCGCCTTTGCGACCATGGTCGAGGAATGGGGCCTGCTTGGCGGGCTGATCGTCATCCTCGCCTTTGGCGCGGTGATCCGCTGGGGGATGATGGTCAGCCTCCACGCCCGCAGCCGCTTCGCCCAGCTTGCCGCCGCCGGCTTGTCAGCGACGATCTTTTTCTACGTGTCGATCAATTTGATGATGGTCATGGGGCTGGCGCCGGTGGTCGGCATCCCGCTGCCCTTGGTCAGCTTCGGCGGGTCGGCGGTGATGACGGTGATGCTGTGCCTGGGCATGCTGATGGCGCTGGAGCGGCAGCAACGGACGACCTCGAAGCTGGTTTGAAGCTTGCGGTATTCGCTCCGGAACAGATCTTCATTCCCAACTGCCGAAGAGCTAGCAGCTCGGCTGGCTGCGGCTAAAAGAGAATGGTGGATCGGCTCGGGCTCGAACCGAGGACCATTCGATTAAGAGTCGAACGCTCTACCAACTGAGCTACCGATCCACGCTGAAGGGATGGCGGCCATATAGCGTGATGCGTCAGCCCTTCAAGTGAATGGTGCCACCCTCCCAACTCTTGACGCCAAGATCGCTTCCGCCCCGATGCGCCGAGCCCATTGCTGGACGTCGCGGTTGCTGTAGAAGCGCGGTCGAGGAGAGTTGCTTGGCAAGCCTGGAGCTCAAAGGCGTTCGCAAAGCCTATGGCGCGACGCCGGTGTTGGACGACATTTCGCTGGTCCTTGAAGCGCGCGAGTTCATTGCCTTCCTCGGCCCGTCCGGATCGGGCAAGTCGACGTTGCTGCGGATCATCGCCGGGCTCGAAACCGCCGACGCCGGCGAAATCTGGCTCGAAGGCAAGCGCATCGATTCACTGCCGCCCGGGAAACGTGGCGTGGCGATGGTGTTCCAGCATTACGCGCTTTACCCGCACATGAGCGTGCGCGAGAATATGGCGTTCGGGCTGCGCAATGCTCGCGTCCCGGCCGACGAGATCGAGAGCCGCATCGGCGACGCCGCGCGGGTGCTGGAGATGGACCAGTTGCTCGACCGCAAGCCAGGGCAATTGTCGGGCGGCCAGCGCCAACGCGTCGCGATCGGCCGGGCGATCGTCAAGCAGCCCAAATTGTTCCTCCTCGACGAGCCCTTGTCGAACCTCGATGCCGCGCTGCGGCTGCGCACCCGGGTCGAGCTCGCCCAGCTCAAGCAAAAGGTCGACGCGGCGGTGATCATGGTCACCCACGACCAGGCCGAGGCGATGACGCTGGCCGATCGCATCGTCGTCATGAACGAGCGGATGATCCAGCAAGTCGGTCCGCCGATGGAAATCTACAGCAAGCCGGCGAATGTGTTCGTTGCGCAGTTCGTCGGGTCCCCGGCGATGTCGCTGCTGCCGGCGGAGCTGGTTGACGGCAACGCCGAGGATGCAACGGTGAAATTGGGCGACGGTTCGCTGATCGAAACCCGCGTCGCTCGCGCCGGCCTAGGCGGCGGGGCACTGCGGCTCGGTGTCCGGCCGGAGGCGGTGCACGTCGCCGACGGCGGCACGGCCTCGATCAAGGCCAAGGTCGAGCTTGTCGAGCGCCTCGGCGAACGGACGCTGGTTTACGCGCGGCTTGGCGATGGTCAGGCGATTACGGCCGAAGATGTCGGCAACAGTCCGGTCAAGATCGGTGACGATATCGGCTTGTCGATCGACGGCTCGGGCGCGCACCTTTTCGGGGCGGATGGCGCCGCTCACCATCGGCGCGAGCCATGACCGACAGCAAGGATTGGCGGGGGCTGTTGTTCGTCGCGCCGTTCCTGGCGCTCTATTCGCTGATCCTGATCTTCCCGTTGCTGCGGGGCCTGTGGCTCAGCCTCAACCAGGTCGATTTGTTCGGCGACGGCCATTTCGTCGGCGCCGGCAATTATGTGCGGCTGTTTGGTGATCCGGTTTTCGGAACGTCGCTAATCAACACCTTCAAGGTCACCTTGATGATCGTGCCGGTGCTGACGGTCATCTCGCTGCTGCTCGCGTTGGCGCTCAACCGCGCCGGCAGGGGCGCGGCGATCCTGCGCGGGATCTTCTTTTCGTCCGCTGTTCTGTCGGTGACCATTGTCACGCTCATCTGGCGTTTCGTGCTGGCACCCGACGCCGGCTTGCTCGGCGAATTGTGGAAGGCGCTGGGCTGGGAGCCGCTGGCGTTTTTGAGCGCACCCAATCTGGTGCTGCCGGGGATCGCGCTAACCACCATCTGGTGGTCGGTGGGCTTGCCGATGTTGCTGTTTCTCGCCGGCCTGCAGCAAATTCCCGAGGACATGTACGAGGCGGCGGAGCTCGACGGGGCCAATCGCTGGACGACCTTCTGGCGGATCACGTTGCCGTCGCTGACCCGCACCACCATCCTGGTGGTGATGCTGCAAACTGCGGCGCAGCTACAGCTGTTCGGTCAGTCGCAATTGCTGACGGCTGGCGGGCCCAGCGGTGCATCGCGCACCGCCGTGTTGTTCCTGTTCGAAACCGCATTCGGCCGGTGGGAGCTGGGATATGCGAGTGCGGCGGCCGAAGTGCTATTCCTGATCATTCTTGCGGTCACCTTTGCGCAATATTGGGCGACCGGCCGCGGAGGAGCCGCCAATGGCCGCTAGCGCGCAGCGCGGCCGCCTGAGCGGCATCGGCTGGGTGGCGCTGCTGATCGGCGTCGCGATCATGGTTGCGCCGATCGTCTGGACGCTGCTCCTGTCGCTAAAGAACAATGGCGAACTGGTCGGGCACAGCGGCGCGGCTTTGTACCCGCCTTATACGGTCGAGAATTACGCGGCGATTTTCGGCAATAGCTCGACCCTGCGCTGGCTGCTCAATAGCGCCATTGTCGCCATCGGCACGACCGCCGGTGTGCTCGTTCTTGCAAGCCTTGCCGGCTATGGATTCGCGCGGCTCGAATTCCCGTTCCGGCGGACGCTGTTCGTCATCGTCTTGCTCGGCCTGGCGGTACCCAGCCAAGCGATCATCCTGCCGCAGCATCAATTATTCGCCTGGCTGCACCTACACAATAGCTATCCGGGGCTGATCATGCCTGGGCTGATCGCACCGTTCAGCGTGTTTTTCATGACCACCTACATGCGCGGCATTCCGCGCGAGCTCGACGAAGCGGCGATGCTCGACGGGGCATCGCGCTTGACCATTTTCCGGAAAGTCATTTTGCCGCTGACTATCCCGGCGCAGTCGACGCTCGCGGTGTTCACCTTCCTCGGCACGTGGAACGATTATTGGTGGCCATTGATCTCGGCGACGCACAGCGACATGTACACGCTGACGGTCGGGCTTGCCGCAGCGCAAATGAACTATGCGCAGACCAGCGGACTGGGTTATCTGATGGCGCAAGCGGTGTTCGCGTCGATCCCGATTTTCCTCGTTTATATCGTGTTCCAGAAACAGATCGTGCGGGCGATGGCCGGGACCGCGGTGCGATGAGGCGTTTGCTGGCGGCAATATTGGTCGCGCTGGCGCTCGGCAGTTGCGCTCCAAACGACGGCAGGACGCACATCTATCTGCAGCGCTTCTTCGGTGAATGCAGCGCCGAATATGGCGCCAGCATCGACGTCGCCAAAGCCGAGGGCGAATGCGGCATCATGACCGCGCTGATAAACCGCTTCAACCGCGAGAACCCGGATGTGCGGATCGACGTGAACGTCGTTGCCTGGCCCGGTTATCCGCAATTGACAGCGCAGATGGCGGCGCGCGATCCGCCGGACCTGGTGACGATGCACGAAGGCGTCATCTCCGATTATGCGGCCAAGGGCTTGCTCGACCCGGTCGAGCCTTATCTGCAAACCGCCGGAATCAGCCCCGACAGCTTTACCGAAGCGAGCCGTTTCGGAGTCACTATCGGCAAGCATGTCTACGGACTGCCGTGGGACACGCACGGTGGGCTGTTCCACGTCAACACCGCGCTGTTCGCCAAGGCCGGACTGATGCGTGGCGGCAAGCCGGTGCTGCCTAATTCGCCCGAGGAACTGCTCACCCAGGCGAAGCAGTTCACGGCGCGCACTGGCAAACCCTATCTGATCCAGAGTCTGGTCGGCGATCCCGCCGGCGCGGCGCGCAACCTGTACACTTATATGATGGCCCAAGGGTCGGTGTTGTTCCCGGATCCGCGGCACATCAAATTGACGACCCCGGAGGGGGTGCGAGTCGCTGAGTTCTTCCGGCGGATCAATGTCGAGCATGCGGGAACACTGAACATGGACACGCCAGCGGCGATCGCCGCGTTCGTCAGTGGCGAAGGCGGCATTTACCCGACGGGAACGTGGATGATCGGCTCGTTCGAGAAAGAGGCCAATACGCCCGGGCGGCCGCTCTACAAACATTATGCGGTGTTCCCTTATCCGCGTTTGTGGGGCGAACGCGTCGAATATGTCAGCGGCCACAGCTGGGTAGTGCCGGCGCGCAAGCGGACGCCGGCTCAGCGCGACGCGATCGGGCGCTTTTTCCGTTTCATGGCAGGGCACAATTTCGACTGGGCGCGGACCGGACATTTACCGGCCTTCAAGCAGGTTCTCGACAGCCCGCAATTCACATCGCTGCCCGAGCGCCAGGACATCGCTCCGCTGGCATCGATCGGCCGCCCATTGCCGAGTTATGTGCAGCGCCAATCCGCTATCGAAGGGCTGGTCGGAGAGGAAATGGCGGCCGCGTTTACCGG
This sequence comes from Sphingomicrobium sp., assembly GCA_039925985.1. Lineage (GTDB taxonomy): Bacteria > Pseudomonadota > Alphaproteobacteria > Sphingomonadales > Sphingomonadaceae > Sphingomicrobium. Next base: position 1,204 of record JBDSXT010000146.1, on the reverse strand, counting down.
CCAGAAACCGGTCGAGCACGCGCTTGCCGATGCCGAGCATCGGGTTAACGTCCTGCTCTCTGAGGTTAACTGAGGGTGAGCCTTTGCGGCCACATGTTATCCCCTTGTAAAACCCAGGGGGATAAAGCGCTTGTTTGTGAATGTGGCGACAGTAATACCTGTCTCCGGTTCGTGAGCGAAAGGTGGCTGAAGCCTCCACGCTCAAGTTGGTAAAAAGGGGAGCCAATCAATGCGCCGGACATCCGTGATTCTTTGGTCGAGCTCAGCAATCGCGCTGGCTCTTGCGGCGCCGGCTTCGGCCCAGACCGATCCCGCCGCGCAGCCCGACCCGAACGCGGTCGCGCAAACCAATCCCGCCGACCCGGCGACCGCTGCCGACGCGCCGGCGGACGAGGGCACGATTGTCGTCACCGGTCTTCGCAAGAGCCTTCAGTCGGCGAAGAACATAAAGAAGAACAGCGTTCAGATCATTGATGCGGTCGTCGCTGAGGACATCGGCAAGCTGCCCGACATCACTGTGTCCGATACTGCCGCGCGCATCCCCGGCGTGCAGGTCGAGCGCAACGGCGGCGAAGCCAGCCGAGTGCTGCTGCGCGGCCTGGATGGAAGCTATTACACGACGACTTATAACAGCCGCGAGATCTTTACCGCGGAGACGCGGTCGGTCGCGCTGCAGGATTTCCCGGCGGGCGCAATCTCCGCGGTCGAAGCTTTCAAGACTTCCACTGCCAACCTTGTCGAGCCGGGGCTTGCCGGACTGATCAATGTTCGGTCGCGTCGGCCGTTCGATTTCGCCGGTCTTGAAATTGCCGGCTCGATTTGGGCGAACTACCCGAAGCAGTCGCAAGACTTGAAACCGAATGCGCAGTTCCTGATCAGCAACCGCTGGCAGGCCGGCGGAGGTGAAATCGGCGCACTGATCAACTTCTCCTACACGCGCCTGCACTATCAGGATTCGATTCGCCGCCACGGCTTCTTCATCGCCGACCTTGCCGGCGGTCGTTCGCCCGATTGGCCCGAAATTCGCTACGCTGAAGCCGACCGCTGGCGTCCTTCGATCAACGGTGCGCTGCAATGGCGCCCGAATGCAGACCTCGAGTTCTACGCCGAGGGGCTGTGGCAGGGGTATCGCGAAGAATCGACCGACCGGCTCTGGTCGCAACCATTGTGGGGCGGCGCATCCTACAGCAATATCGTGTTCCAA
>JBDSXT010000145.1:0-4053 GCA_039925985.1 Sphingomicrobium sp. | reverse complement strand
CGCGGCAAGGTCCGCCTGTCGATGCGCGTCGTCGACCAGGAAACCGGCGCCGAGCTCGAAGACACCCGTCCCCCGCGCGAGCCGCGCGAAGGCGGTGACCGTCCCCGTGGCGGCGACCGTGACCGTGGTCCCCGTCGGGATGGCGGTGGCGGCCGTGATCGTGGTCCTCGCCGTGATGGCGGTGGCGGTGACCGAGGCCCCCGTCGTGAAGGCGGCGGCGGTGACCGTGGCCCCCGCAGCGAAGGCGGTGATCGTGGCCCCAGGCGCGAGCGCGAAGGCGGCAACACCGAAGGCCCAGCCCCCGAGTTCGCTCCCGCGTTCCTCAACCGGGACGAGGATTAATTAGGCGTCACCCCCGCGAGAGCGGGGGTGATTCCATCTCCGGTACTTTCCGAGAGCGGGCGGCTCTGCCGTCGTCAGCTCAACCCAAAGCCAGCGTACGCCGAAACGAGATCGTAATGTTGCACTAGTTCGCTTCGGGGTCGGGCCACTAATGTCTGCTTTCGACCCAAAGCGGACATAGTCAGACCGCTGCAATCCATGAGTCTGCCGAATGCACCGCGGTTCGAACGGAAGTCTTTTCCCTATAGCGCGCCTCTTCAAATTCAGCTGCCGGGATCGAGCAAATCTGAATTTCGTAAAACGGCTGAACTGCAGAGATTTAGCGACCGATCGCGTGCCAGCTAACGCACAACCCCGAAGGGGTCGTCGATTACGTCAAACGCGCGAGGGCCAGCCGCGCATCTATGAGATGGCCTGGACGGCCGTCGGCCTAAAGTCCGATTTTAACCCACTCCGGACTCGCAGATCGGTACAACCAATGTCGTTTTCCCCGCGACCATAGCAAGGGGTTAAATGGGTGGACAGGAAATCGAACGGAGATTCACCGTGCCAATGCACGCGCGAGCATCGCCCTGACTTGTGCGACCAGCTCCGGCGTCCGCTTGCCAAGGATGCCGCGGGCTTGCTCGGGCAAATGATCCGCGGGGTCGCCGTGGTCGCCGAAAATGTAGAAATCGAAGAGTGAGCGCCACCTCGCGAGCTCGGCGGGCGGCAAATCCTTCATCGTGATTGCCGCGTGATAGAGCGCGTTCAATGGAGTCAGCAGCGGCGGATCGCCATCGCGCCACCAGAAATTGACCATTGCGCCAAGCTCGTCGAGCGAGGCGACCGCGTGCCACCACAGGCTGGGCAAATAGAGCGCATCGCCGGGCCCGAGCTCGGCCGTTTCCGCGGCCTCCAAGGCTTCTCGGAAACGCGGGTGCCGAGCGAAGTCGGGCGCGTCGAGGTCGACCAGGCTGGTCGGCTGGCCGGCTAGGGTGAAGTCCAATGGGCCGACATAGAGGTTGCGCAGCTGGTCGGCCGGGAACAGCGTGAAGCGCCGCCGGCCGGCGAGGACGCAAGCCAGATTCTGCGGCAGGTCCCAATGCGCCGCGGTCCGGGTGCGATTGCCCAGCCACAGCGAGATGAGCGTCTCCCGCGCTGGATCGAGCAGAGGCATCGGAATATTCGCGAGCAGCGTCGGCAGGTGCTTTCGAACCGGAACTCCGCCCGCATACATGGAAAACGGGCTGGCGTGCCCTCGCTGGCGCAGTAGCAGGTCGAGCAGCTGGTCAATGGTAGCCAGGCGGCGCTCGTGGTTGAAGCCCTTGAAGTCCCCGTTGTAGCCGAACCTGCCGCCAATTTCGGGGTTCCCAAACCAGGCTTCGAACGGCTCTTCGGCGGAATTTTCGCGCAAGAAGGCGGCGAGCGCTTCGTCTCCGGAACGGCCCGCGCGAACCGCCGGCCAGTCGTCACAGAGGCCGCGTAATACTGTCGGCTTGCCGGCGGGGACGATCTCCCGCTCGAAGCGCTGGCGATCGACGTCATGGACTTCGGTGACCGGGCGCATGGCCTCGTCTACCTTATCGGCGATGCGGCGTCTTGCGCGGCGGCAGCAGGAAACGCAGCGGGATTTCGACGCGCGATGCCCAGCTGATCTCATTGTGCGCCTGGCCGGGGAAGCTGCGGGTCAGCCAGCTGGCTCCTGGCCGAAAGCCGCGCCTCGCCACGAGCTGGTCGATCCGCTTCTGGTAGCGCGCGTATTGGGCGTCCAGGGTTTCGCTGCCGTGATCGAAATAGAGCCGGTGGGTCGCGGGCGAAGGTAACGCCGGCTCGAGATAGCGTTCGAACGCCGCAGACACCGCCTCAAAATCGGTGTTACTCAGCGTCTTGCCTTCGACCGGGACCATCAGCGGCCAATGGGTCGACACCATGCCGGCGGCGCCGAAGATTTTCGGATATTCATCGACCGCATAGAGCGAGATCAGCGAACCCATCGACGAGCCCATAATGGCCGTGTTGGCGCGGTCGGTCCGCACATTATACTTTCGATCGATCATCGGCTTCAGTTCGCGGACGATGAACTTCAGATAGCCGTCGGACAAAGGGGCGCCGCCGTACATTCCGCGGACCCGATCCATGTAGGCCGGCGGCAAGTGGGTGAAGGCCTTCGACGGCACATATTCGCGTAAGCGCTTGGGGGTGCTCCAAATCGCGACGACAATCGTCGGGCGCACCTTTCTCTCGGTGATCAGGCGATCGAGGGTCTCATCGATCCGCCACTCCATGCCGTAGGGAGCGTCGGCTTTATCGAACAGATTCTGGCCGTCGTGCATGTACAGGACGGCGTAGGGTGGCCCTTTACGCGAATAATTGCTCGGCAGCCACACCTGCACCCGGCGCTCGTCCGTGAAGCGCGAGTGCAGGACGCCGAGATCGTCGAGCTTACCGGCCGAAACCTTGGCGTCGGCTGGACGCGCAATCGCCAGCGCCAATAGCAGTGCCAGCAGAAAGGGGTGCATCATCGGTTGAGCGCCACGAACCGCACCGCCGCACCGCCGCCGGGTGCGAGCCGCAGCGCGAGCCGATCCTGGGCGGTGACGGTGCGCTGCTCGATGACGATCTCGCGCGGGTGGGTGCGGTAGTCGGCGCGGTCGCCGTCGCGGTAGATTTCGGCGCGATAACGGCGGCCGGGTGCAAGGAAGTCGAGGGCGACATCAAAGCGCCGCTCCTGTTCGTCACCGACCGCGCCGACGAACCAGCTCGCCGAATTGCGGTCCTTGCGGGCAATCACCGCGAGGTCGCCGACCTCGCCGGCCAGCATCCGTGTGTCCTCCCAGTCGACCGCGACATCCTTGATGAACTGGAACGGCCCGGGGTTCGCCGCGTAATTCTCGGGCAGATCGGCGGCCATCTGGATAGGCGAGTAAAGGACGACGTAGAGCGCGAGCTGCTTGGCCAGCGTTGACAGGATCGGCGTGTTGCCGCGGCCCATCAGGCTGAGGATACCCGGCGTGAAATCCATCGGCCCGCCGAGCATCCGGGTGAACACCAGATTGGCCTCATGCTCGGGCGGATTCTTAGGTTCGCCCCAGGCGTTATATTCCATCCCCCGCTGGCCTTCGCGGCTGATCCAGTTGGGGTAAGTGCGCCTTAGCCCAGTGTCCTTGATGGGCTCGTGCGGGTTGATGGCGATATGGCGCTTGGCGGCCTCAGTGACCACCTTCAGATGATGACGCACCATGACCTGGCCTTCGTGCCATTCGAAGTGGATTCGGCCGTCGGGACCGCGCGCCTGGATGCCGCCGGCGTCGGCGACGTAGCCGGTCTTGACCGCCGGGATGCCGAGCCGCTGGTCGAGGTCGAGGGCGGCCCCAAGCTGGTCTTCGTAATGGGCGATATTCCCCGACGTCTCGTGGTGCCCAATGAGCACGACGCCCTTGCGATGGCCGTAAGCGGCGACCTTGGCGATGTCCAAATCGGGATAGGCCTCGGTGAAGCTGAAATCGTCGCCGGTCGCGAACCAATCGCCATCCCAGCCCTTGTTCCAGCCCTCGACCAGCACGCCGCCGAAACCGTTTTTGGCGGCGAAGTCGATCATCTTTGTGGCATAGGCGGTCGTCGCGCCGTGCTTGGGACCCGACGCCCAACTTTGCGTGTCAAGATGCATCCCCCACCAGATGCCGACATATTTCATCGGCTTGACCCAGCTGACGTCGCCGAGCCGGTTGG
>JBDSXT010000144.1:0-12781 GCA_039925985.1 Sphingomicrobium sp. | reverse complement strand
GTCCCAGTGAACAGATTGTCGACGCACAGCACTTCGTGCCCGTCGTCGAGCAGGCGATCGCACAAATGTGAGCCGAGGAACCCGGCGCCACCAGTCACCATCGTGCGCTTGCGTGAATTATAGGCGGCACGAGACATGGAACGATCCCCGCTCTGAGGGCTTTTGGGGAACGGGCTATGGAGGCCGATCAGAGGGGTGGCAAGCCCGAGCCACGCTCGACAACCCTGTGGTGCAGGCCAAGAAGCCGCCGCCGCCCTTACCGGCGAGTTTTCGAAACCGCTGAACTTTTGGAGCCGAGTGCCGAATGCGTACTTTTTTCGCCCACCGATTCACGGCCCTTGGCCAGAAGTTGACCGGACTTCACGGATTGATCCCCGAGTTGGGGTTAGAGGATGAGCTGCTGCTCGACGCGACAAAAGGCCTGTCGATGACTTCGCCGATCGCGCAGTGGGAGTTCATCCAGGCAATCCGGCATGTCGAGAGCAACCATATTCCCGGAGACATTGTCGAATGTGGCGTTTGGCGCGGCGGCAATTTGGTGATCGCCGGACTGCTCAAGAAGAGCCTCGGCTTTGACCGGCAGATCTGGGCATTCGACACCTTTGCCGGAATGACCGCGCCGACCGCTGCCGACTTCAAGCCGGCCGATGATGTCGATGTTCAGAAGAAGTTCGAAAGCCTCAACCGGGATGACCACAATGCCTGGTGCATGGCGTCCGAACAGGAGGTTTTGCAGAATTTCCAAAGCCGCGTCGGAAACCGCGACTTCCGGTCTATCAAGGGACCGGTCGAAGAAACTTTGGGCAAAGCCGAAAACCAGCCGAAACAGATTGCCATTCTTCGCCTCGACACCGATTTTTACGAGAGCACTAAGGCAGAAATGGAAATACTCTATCCGCGTCTGGCCAAGGGCGGAGTACTGATCGTCGACGATTACGGTGAGTGGGCAGGGGCTCGCAAGGCCGTCGATGAATATTTTGCCGGCCAGCCCGTCTGGCTTCACTATGTGACGCCGACGGTCCGGTTAATGATCAAGCCATGAGCGCAGGGCGCATTCAGTCTCAGGCGCGGCCGCCCACTGCGACGGCACGCGCGGACGCTCCCACAGTCCCACGGGTTTTCCAGTTCGTCCTGATAGCTTACGTCCTGCTGACAGGAGAGTTGATCCACGGAGCCCAGGCCGCACTATTTGGCCTTCAGGGCGGCGGCGACGCGGTCTTTACCGCTGCTGTCCTGTTGGCAATTGCCATCGACATCGCCCGTATTGCCCCACTGATTTTGTACAGCCGCCACCCTCTTGGCATCCTTCACCCGTTGATCCTGACCACCGTGTTGTGGCCGTTGATGATCGCCATGCCACGCGTCATCGACGAGCTTGGTGGGTTGGGTGGGCTGTTGCTCGGCCAGTCGGTGAGCCCGCCATTCTTTGCTGGCTTGGGCTGGCTGCCTGGACCCGAAATCTGGCGGGCCGTTGCTTGGACGAACCTTTGCCAGCTTGTCGCCTTGCTATCGATCTACACCGGGTACGCATTCGTCCACGATCGACTTGTCGCAGTCGCGGAGTCGCCGAGGCGCGGCGTGCACCGCGAGTTCGACGGCAAACGCTTGCGTATGCTGGCGATCGTTCTGATTGGGATCAGCGTCGCTGTACTTCTAGTTCTGATTTCGCTTCGAGGCGGACTTGCGGTCCACCTCGCCGATATGGCCCGCGGCCGGTTCAGGTCACTCGCGGGCCTCGGACCGCTCGTGGCGGCGGTTGACCTCGGCCTGGTCGCGCTGGTCGTCTGGACAGCGGCGCGACCTGGCGACGTCAGACGGCCGATTTTTCTCTCCCTGATGGTGATCGTCGCATGCGCCCAGTTCATCAGTAATGGTTCGCGCAGCGCCGCCCTCACCGGGTTTATCATGGTTGGGGTCACCTGGGCATTGCGAACGCGCAAGATCCCGTGGCGGCTGGCGCTGATCATGGCCCCGCTGATATTCCTGTCTCTCGGTGCATTAAACGTTATCCGGACGTCCGGGTTTGTCGGTGAGACCGCGAGCGAAGCTATCCAGGGCACTGATTCTGGCCAGGTGCTTGAACGGGTGCAAGACGAAATCGACCTTCGCCGGTCGCTCGACTCTGCCGTTCCGGTCATCTGGGAAGGCCACGAAGTGATGAACGGGCCGCTATGGGGCAGCACCTATGCGGCCGCCATATTCGCGTTCGTGCCCCGCGAGATTTGGCCGGCAAAGCCAAGGGGTCCCGGCTCCCTTTACGCCCAGAATTTTCTCGGCGAAGTTCGCGAGGGGACCGCCGTGCCGGTCAATCCGGCGGCCGAGGAACATTGGAATTTCGGCATTCTCGGGGTGGTCCTCATCTCGGTCCTCTATGGGGCACTAATCCGACACGCGCACAACTTCTATATCCGGCGGCCGGAAAACCCCTTTTCCGTCGCCGGATTCGTGCTGTTCGTGACGACCTTTCACCCTTCGACTGACGACCTCGTGCTGTTCCAGCAGCAAGTCATGTTGCTCCTGCTGGTCTGGGGCCTCGCTTTGTTAGTTGCGAGCAGGACCCGAACGTCCGGAGTCAATCCCAGCGTATCTCGATTGGGACCCGCAACTGGCCGTCCCCACGCGCTTGGTTAAAGCCAGGGCGATGTTGCCACCTCATGGAATTCCAGAATGAATCCATCGTCCTCCAAGCCCAGAGTGCTGCATGTGCTGAAAAGCCTGCCGCTTGGAGGCATCGAGACATGGCTCATGCACGTGCTTCGAAGGGACCAGAATTCCTTCGTCCAGCATGAGCTTGTGTTGATGGTCGAAGAGCCGGGTGTTTACGAGCCCGAGGTCAGGGAATTGGGGATCCCGATCCACAAGCTGCCCCACGGCGGAAGCTGGCCGCGCTGGTTCGCCGACTTTCGCCGTTTCCTGAAGAAAAATGGCCCGTTCGACGTCGTTCACTCCCACGTCGCTTATGGCGTCAGCGCGCCCATCATCGCGATTGCGGCGCTGGCCGGGGTACCGAGCAGAATTGCCCATCAGCATGAGGCGCGCAGCCTCGGTGCCGACTACCGAATTCCGCGTGACCGCTTCGTCCGGCGCGCGGCGATGATGATCTACGGAGCGGCCGCGACGCGCCGCATCGGCATTACCGAAGCCGCGATGGAGGAGATCGCAGGAAAAGCATGGCGGACGCGCAGTGACTGCTCGATCCTTCTCTACGGTTTTGAATATTCCAGCTTTAAACTCCCCGCGGACCGCGCGCGTATATTGCGGCAAGAGCTTGGGCTTGAGCCCGACGATCGCGTGATCGGTCACGTCGGACGCTTCGACCCGGTCAAGAACCACGGCTTCCTTTTGCGGGCGTTCGCCAAGGTTGCGCGAGCAGATTCAAGGGCTCGGCTGGTCATGGTGGGGCGAGGGGCCATGGAGCCGGAGATCAGGAAGCTCGCACAAGATCTCGGAATTGCGCAATTCGTCCGCTTCGCCGGCGCCACCAAGGATATCGCGGCCTACATGGCCCTGTTCGATCTATTCGTCTTGCCCTCGTTCAGCGAAGGGCTGGGCATTGTCTGCGTCGAGGCCCAGGCGGCCGGAACGCGGGTGCTTGCTTCCGACACCGTGCCACCGGAAGCAGCAGTCAGGCCCGAGTTCGTCAAATTCCTGCCGCTCGGGCAAGGCGAGGGCGCCTGGGCGGAGGAAATGGTGCGATTGCTGGCATTGCCCAGGCCGGATCCGGCGGAATGGCTTCAGGCCGTAGAACAAAGCGTCTTTGGACTCGACCGGTGCATTCGCGACCTGCACGCAATCTATCGCGAGCAGCTCGGTCGCCGCGCATGAAGCCGCCAGTCGTCTTCGTGATTTTGCAAACGGGGGCACGCGCCAACGGAGGATTGCAAAGCATTACCGAGGTCATGCGCCGGCTGAAGGCTCACCGACCAATCATCCTGACCAACCTCGACAGCGAGTTGTCGGAGGCATGGCGGAGTCACGGCATGGAGATGCATGTCGTGTCCGAACAGGCGTCGGTCGGCCTGAAGCGCAGCCCTGTCGGAACCGTCCGCAGCTATCGCCGGTACCACCGCGCGCTGGCCGGAATTCTTGCCACTAGCGGGGCGCGGATCGTCCACGCCAATGACCCGTTGGCGTTCCAGCTGTCCCTTTCAGCGGTCAAGCGGTCGCCGGGCGCCCGGATCGCGCTCAACCTTCGCGACACGCTGGACCCGGGCCGGCGTCCGCCCCGGCGCAAATACCGGATGTTGTTTGCCGCGGCCGATCACGTTCTTTACTTGTCGGCCGATATGGCCAAGCGGTGGTGCGACGTCGCACCCAATGCGATGGCTTCCTACAGCGTCACTTATTCGATCGTCGACCCCATTCGCTTTGCTGCTTCGCCCATCGCGAGCGATCCGGCCAAGATTGTGCTCGTGCCGGGGATTCTCCGCCCGAAGAAGGGGCAACTCGACTTCATCCGGAACGTCGTTCCCGTCCTGGCCAGGAACGACGTAGCAACCTGGTTCGCGGGCGATTTCGAGCCCGGCACCAACTCCTACGCTGCCGCCTGCGCCGCTGCGGCCGAGCCTTACGGCGCGGCGATCCGGTTCCTCGGCTATCAAGCCGAGCTTCCCGACGTGATCCGGGAGGCGACCGTGGTGGCTATTCCGTCGCGCCATGAGGGGCTGGTTCGCGGGATGATCGAGGCGATGGCCTGCGGGCGGCCGGTGGTCAGCTTCGATGTTTGCTCCGCACGCGAGATCCTTGAAGACAAGGCGGCCGGCGCCGGGGTTGTGTTGGCCTCGGAAGACTATGCCGGCATGGCCGCAGCGCTGGTTCGCTATTCGGGCGACGCGGACGCCCGGGCGGCGGCCGGCGCGGTGGGCAGTGCCGCCGCCCGAGTTCTGTTCGACGCCGACCAGGTGATCGGGCGCTATGAGCGCGTCTACCGCGAGCTTGGCCAAGCCTGATGGCGGCCGGACCCAGCAAGCCGGGACTCGGCACAAGCGCCGTCTATCGCCGGTTGGCGACGAACTCCGCCTATCTCGCCGGTGGAACGGCGACATCGGCGCTGTTCATGATGCTCGCGGTCGTCCTCAGCGCGCGGGCCTTGTCGGTGCGCGAGTTCGGGCTGCTGGTGCTGTTCCAGTCGGCAACGATGATGCTTGGCGGCCTGATGTCCTTTTCCACCCAGCAGCCGGTGATCAAGCTCGGCGTGTCCGCGCTAGCCGAGGGAGATAAGGCGCGGCTCGGTCGAATCCTCAGCCTCGGCCTGCTGTTCGACGCGGCCGCGGCGATCGTCGCCACCGGAATTGCCTTCACGTTCCTGAAGTTCGGGCGCGCATGGGTGGGGCTAGGGGGCGATCAATACTCCCTCGCGGCGCTGTTCGCTTGCTCTCTGCTATTTACCGGATACCTGACTTCGAATGGCATTTTTCGCTTGTTCAATCGCTTCGGCCTGCTCAGCCTGATCCAGGCCGGGTGCGCGGCTGCGATCCTGGCCGCCTCCGCCTATCTTTACGCCTCTGGATCGCCATTTGCCGCTTATTGCTGGGCCTGGGCCATCTTTTATGCGCTCAATGGCCAGATCCCGCTGCTCGCCGCACTTCTTGTGGCTCGCAGGTCGGGCATCCCCATCACACTCTCGATCCGACGGGCGCGGCGCGAGGAAGTCTCCACGTTCCTGGCTTATTGCTGGACGACTTGGGGCACCTCGACGGCGGAGGCCCTGCGCTCCAATGGTGATTCGCTGCTGGTCGGCGCGGCGGTGTCGGTCGAGGCCGCCGGTATCTACAATGTCGCCAAGCAGCTCGCCGGGGTGCTTCGCAAGTTCAACACAATCTATGCGTCGGCGGCATTCCCGGAGATTTCGGCCCTATCGGAGCATGGCTATCACGACAGCGCTGCGCGAGTTCGGCGTCGCATGCTTTGGGTCGGCGGTCTGGTCGGCGGGGTCGCGGTCGCAGGCGCATTGTTGGTTGGCCGCATGGCCATCGTCGTGCTGTTTGGGCCCGAATTCCGCGCAGCCTACCTGCCGTTGATTATTCTCACTGCGGCCGGCGCGTCGCAGCTGATCAGCCATACACTGTCGATGTACGTTCAGATCTACGTCGGGCCGGAACGCCTGTTCCGGATATATATGGTGGCGATTGGTTTATTCCTCATCGCGGTCATGCCGCTGACCTCGGCGTTCGCCATCGCCGGAACCGCGACCGCGCAGCTCCTGTTCTCGATCGTTCTCATCTATCTTTGCCACTCGGCATTGCGAAGGGTTCCCAATGCGGCCTGAAGAAGCGGATACACTGACCCGTTGGGTGCGCGAACTAGCTTTGAAGCGGGGTTCCGTGTGCCTCAACATCGGCTCCTCGACGCGGGAATTTCGCGAACAGGGGCAGCCGCACATATCCGAGCGCTTCATTCGGCCGCTGGAGAGCGACGGCATCCGCTTCGTCCATTGCGACATGAAGGAGGCGGACGGAGTCGACGAGGTTGGCGACATCCTCAACCCGGACTTTCGGTCCCGCCTGCTGAGTTACGACGCGTCTCTCCTGGTGTGCAGCAATCTGCTCGAGCATTTGACCGAACCCGCAGCGTTCGCGCGGGCCTGCGCGGATTTAGTCGCGGGAGGCGGCCACGGCCTGTTCTCCGTGCCGCTTAGCTATCCTTATCACCCTGACCCGATAGACACGATGCTGCGCCTAACACCGGCCGCATTGGCGGCGATGATGCCTGAATGGGAGGTGGTCCGGTCCGAAGAGATCGAAGCCGGCAATTATTGGCGCGACTTGCGCGACAGCGGCGACGGCTTTTCGCGGCTGATTCGGCAAGTTGGGAGAGTGGCCATGCCTTTTTACCGACCGAGCCGATGGCGTGAAAATGCCAGCCGCCTATCGTGGCTATTCCGGACTTATAAAGTGAGCGCGGTTTTGCTCGAGAAGCCTGCCGGTGCGGTCGAATCGCGCCAGTCCAAGCGTATCTCCGCGGGGCCGAGGCCCGTTCGACGGATATCCCCGCCATAGTCGTCGATAAATTCGTCGGTTGCGATCTTGGCTCCCGGCCAGCTGTCATAGTCGTCATTGACGATGCAGATGCCGGGCGAGGCGTTTAGCCGAAGGAATGAAAGTGCAAGCTTCACGGACTCGTAATAATCGCAATCGACCGACGCGAAAGCGATCTTGCCGCCGGAATAGGCGGGGAATGTGTCTTCATACCAGCCTTGGTAATAGACCGCTCGGTCGAACCCAACAGTTTGCTCAATGATCGTTTTGGCCGCCTTGAGAGGCGCGCCACCCTTGAGCACGGCAAGCTTTTCCGGGATGTTTTCGCGCGCATATTCCCGCTGGCGATGACCGTCATTGGCCGTGGGCTGGGGCAGATCGCCCCATCGATCGAAAAGGTGAAGCGTCCGTTCGGGATGATCCTTAAGGAGGTGGGCCAACACTGCCGCACTCCCGCCGCGGTGTACTCCAATTTCGACGAAGTCGCCCGGAATGCCATTGTCGAGTACGGTTCTGGCCTGACGATATAGGGAAGTCCGATTCCGTGCGGACATCAACGTGTTGGCGTCAGTTAAATCGAGAAGGCCAGACAATTCTGGATTGACCAGTTTCATCAGCGCGCGAAAGCCCAGCCGAACCGGCAAAAGCGGGTGCAAGGCATGGCGCAGGCTCGGGAGCATGGGGCGCGCTAACATATGAGTAGGAGAGAAGACATCAATCCTTCCTCACCCCCAGACATGGGCGCCTGTCCAGTGTGCCTGGCGTCAGGCGCTCGCGCGGGGTCACGGATCCGGCGTTGCCCGATCTGCGGGCACCGCTGGATGTGGACAAGCGCGTCCGAACAGAAGCAGATCGAAGACGCGGTCTATACGCCCGATTACGCCGGCTACAGGAACGATCCGGTGTTCGAGCAGGCGATTCGCTCACTGCTCGACAGCGCGATCGTTCCGCGCCTTTCACATGGCGCTAGGATTCTGGACGTCGGTTGCGGATCCGGTGATTTCCTCGCCGCCGCGAAAGAGCGCGGTTTCAAGCCGACCGGAATCGACATTTCAGAGGCGGGTGCGAGACTATGCCGGCAACGGGGTTTCGAGGCATGCTCCGGTGATTTTCTGACGGCCGCTTTCGGCACCGAATTCGACGCCGTCACGATGTGGGATGTGATCGAGCATCTACGCGACCCCGGCGCGTTTTTTGAGCGATCACACAGCATCCTTCAGGGGGATGGCCTGTTCATCGGCAAGGTGCCGGCATTCGGACGGATTTCCGTCGAACTGTCAAAAAGGGTCCCGCGCTTTGCGGGCATGTTGCTCGGGGCGCCCGACCACGTGCAATATTTTACCCAAAAATCGCTGGGCGCATTGCTGCAACGGACAGGGTTCAAAGTCGAGTGGCTGCATCCGCCGGTGAATAGGCTCAGGGGAAGGCGGCGCGGCGGATCGTTCAAGCGTCGCCTCGGCCGTTCCTTTGCGAGCGCGATCAAGGGCATTTCGCGCGACGGCAATCTTTATTTCGTCGCGAGCCTGGACCAAAGCGGCCGCTAGCCTCCGTTTGAGTCCGCTGATCAAAAAAAACGCCCTCCCAGCCGGCTGATGCCGATGGGAGGGCGCGGAAACTTGAGTCGAAGAAAAGGTCAGCCCTGGCTGAGCGAACCTTCGCCCTTGTCGTCCTTGTCCAGGATCAGGAACAAGGCGACGCCGATGGCGAGGCCGATCGCGGCGAGCGCGACCCACGAAATTCCAGCCTGACGGTCATCGTTGTTATATTGCGCGGCGACGGCGGTTGAGCCGGCCACGGGTACCGCTGCGTTCGGGCGGGTTGCCGCGAAACTCGCAGTTGCGGGAACGGCGGCAACGAGTACACCAGCCAGTCCATTACGCATGGTCTTTGTAAGCTTCACGACTACTGCTCCTTGGATATCCGCCGGACTAATACCATCCCGGTCTGCTCGCACAAGTCCAATGGCCGAAGGAAGTTCCCTTTTCCTCCAAAATGTTCATCCGAATTAGCGCCATCGCAAAATGCCGGCGTCAAGGCTTGCCGGGCTCTATGCTCGCCTATCGGTCGGTTTACCTTCGTTTTCGACCATTTTCGACGTGACCAAGCAGATTAATCGCCCAAAGACCGATGTGCTTTTCTGGAGACACTGGAATTTAAACCTAAACTAAGCTTACTTACCTGAAACTTCCGATACGGAGGTCGGTTGCAGTCGATGAGTTCTCAAACAAGCAAAGGGGTACACCATGCGTAAATTCCTGCTCGCAGCAGCGGCCACGGCGGCACTGGGCTCGCCAGCCGCGGCGCGCGACCACTCCTGGTACGTCGGCGTCGAAGGCGGCGTCATGAAGGTCCAGGATCTGAAACTCGACTATGACGATGTCGCAGTATCGCTCAACAATGGCGTCCGCATCGATCACAAGATGGGCCTCGATGTCGATCTGCTCGGCGGCTATGACTTCGGCATGTTCCGCCTTGAAGCGGAGACTGCCTACAAGCGCGCCAAAATCGATGATGTTGATTTCAACCAGTATTTCGGCCCCGGGCCATTCGACGCTAGCGGCCGCGGCAGCGCGATCTCGGCCATGGCCAACGGCCTGCTCGACTTCGGCGGCAACGGCGGCTTTGGCGCCTATGTTGGCGGGGGCGTCGGCATCGCCCGGGTCAAATATCGCCTAGCCAACAATACGCTTGCGACGGGCTTCCGCGATGAAGACGACGTCATCGCTTACCAGCTCCTCGCCGGCCTCTATGTGCCGATCAGCGACAGCATCGATGCCGGACTGAAATACCGCTACTTCCGGACCGGCAAGTTGAAATTCAGCGGTGACGGCGCCGTTGGCGGCGTTCCGTTCGATGCCAGCGGCCGCTGGCGGTCGCACAGCCTGTTGGCAAGCTTGGTGTTCAACTTCGGTGGCGTGACCGCGCCGCCGCCACCGCCGCCGGTGGTCGTCGAAGCGCCACCGCCGCCACCGCCGCCGGCGACTCAGACCTGCCCGGATGGTTCGGTGATCCTGGCGACGGACGCTTGTCCGGTGCCGCCGCCGCCGCCACCGCCGCCGCCGCCCGAGCCGGAGCGCGGCTAGCTTCGGCCCCATCTGGCGGGAGAAACGTTAGTTTTCTCCCGCCGGTCCCTTGTTGTAAAAGCTCTCGGGGGTGGACGCTTGTCCGCCCCCGTTCATTTGTGGTTCACCGATTTAACCTATTGATATTCGAGCGTTTTGTGGTGTCGCAGCGCAGGCCGGCGGAGGCATAGGAGGCTTTGGGTGCGGTGGATCATTTCGGCATCGATTCTGCTTATGGTATTCGCGTCCTCCTTGGGGAGTGCCCGCACCATGAATCAAACTAGCCGCCAGTCACCGCGTTGCAGCGTCGTCGATGGTGGCAAGCTGCCCGCCGAATCCGGCGGGGCCCCCGCGCTTTGCGCGGCGATCGAACGGGCGATATCGCAAAAGGCGCCGGGGGCACATTTCACGGCAGAGGTGAGAGTTCTGTCCCCTTCAAGGCTTACCGCGATTTTGACCCGGGACGGTCACGCGCTTGCCGAGCAGAAGTTCGCCAGCATGGATCGTGACCTGACCGGGCACTCCTTTGAGCGGTTCGCCCAAGCGCTCGCCGAACAAGTGGCGAAGGGTCCAGATTGAACTGAATCGATGTCGATCGGAGCGATTCTTAATCGACCGGATTGAATAGCAATTAGCGCTGGACCGACGACGCGTCGGGGTGGGAGGTTAACGAAGTGCCGGACATTCCAGGGAACAACACAACGACGGCGACGATTGCCGTTGGCCAAACCGTCAGCGGGTCGCTCGAGACGCTCGGCGATCACGACTGGTTCCGGATCACTTTGACCGCTGGCCAATCGATTACCGTCTTCGTCGACGGTACGACGCTCGAAGATTCCTATCTTTACATCCGCGATTCCGCCGGCTCGGTGCTATTCGAAAACGACGACATCAGTTCCGGCGTCAACCGCGATTCTCAATTGTCGTTCAGCGCCCCCGTGTCTGGAACCTATTACATCGACGTCGGCTCCTATAACAACAGCTACACCGGCGATTATCAGGTTTCCGTCAGCGTCTACACGCCGCCGCCACTGGCCACCTACGACCAGATCGCCAATCAGTTGGTTGAGGGCTATTGGGGCGGCGACGACCATCATTTCAATGTCACCCAAGGCGGCTCGATCACCGTCAACGTAACCGCTCTCACGCCCGGCGGGCAGACCTTGGCCCGCGCCGCCTTGGCGGAGTGGACCGACATCATCGGCGTCCAGTTTATCGAGGTAAGCTCGGGTGGCCAGATTACCTTTGACGATAATCAAACGGGCGCCGCGACCGACGCCAACTGGGCAGGCGGCATCATCTCATCGGCTCATGTCAATGTTTCGACAGCGTGGCTGGCCGATTACGGCACGAGCCTCAACAGCTACTCATTTCAGACCTACATCCACGAGATCGGCCACGCGCTGGGGCTAGGGCACGCCGGCAACTACAACGGTAGCGCGACCTACCCGTACGACGCCTCGTTCCAGAACGACGCCTGGGTGACTAGCATCATGTCCTATTTCGACCAGGCGGATAACACCTATTTCGCGGGGCAGGGGTTTAGCAAAAACTTCGTAGTGACACCGATGATGGCGGATATTCTCGCCATGTCGACGCTCTACGGGCTGTCGACGACGACTCGGACCGGTGACACGACCTATGGGTTTAATTCGAATACCGGCTTGGCCATTTACAATGCGAGCGCGAACCCGGGAGTCGGCTACACGATCTTCGACAGCGGTGGCATCGACACGCTCGATTACTCCGGGTTCAACGTCCGCCAGCAGATCAATCTCAACGCCGAGACCTTCTCAAACGTCGGTCCGGGCATCGGCAATGTCGCGATCGCTCGCGGCGTCGTCATCGAAAATGCGATCACTGGTGGCGGCAATGACTCACTGACCGGAAACGCTGCGGCCAACATCCTCACCGGCAACGCCGGGAACGATACGCTCAACGGCGGTGCTGGCGCCGACACGCTGATCGGCGGGTTCGGCAACGACATTTACATCGTCGACCAGGCCGGGGACGTAATCATCGAAGGCGCCAATGCAGGCACCGACATGCTGGTCGCCAAGGCCAGCTATGTGCTCGGCACCGGGGTCGAGGTCGAGACGATGACGACCATCAACGCGTCGGCGACGACCTCGATCAACCTGACCGGCAACGAGTTTGCCCAGAGCCTGTACGGCAATGCCGGCGACAATATCCTGACCGGGATGGGCGGTTCCGACTATCTGGTCGGGGGCGCCGGCAACGACCAATATTATGTCGACACTTCGGACTTCATCGCCGAGGCCAATGGCGGCGGTGACGACACGATCTACGTTGCCGACAGCTACATCCTACGCGAGGGCAGCGAGATCGAGACCCTGGTCGCGGTCAACCAGGACAGCCTCGACCCAGTCAATCTGACCGGCAATGAATATGGCCAGAGCCTCTACGGCAGTCAGGGCGTCAACTCGTTGAACGGCGGGGCCGGCAACGATTATCTCGTCGGGCTCGGCGGCAACGACTTTTTGCTTGGCGGGGCGGGCAACGACAATATGGCCGGCGGCCAGGGCAATGACATTTACTATGTCGATAGCGGCGACTGGGTGATCGAGGCGGCCGGTGAAGGCGACGACCGCGCGGTGGCGTTCAGCAGCTTCGTCTTGCGGACCGGCGAGAGCGTCGAGACGCTTGCCGCCGCCGAAGGCACCAGCGCCATCAACCTCACCGGCAATGCGCTTGCCCAGAGCCTCTACGGCAATGCCGGCA
>JBDSXT010000143.1:0-6271 GCA_039925985.1 Sphingomicrobium sp. | reverse complement strand
ACAGCCTGCTGATCGTCGCGGTCGGCAGCATTTTCGCCGCCTGGCTAGGCTGGAAGCTCCACCTCGCCTGCGACTGAAGCAGGCGAATTCGCAACCCGATTAGTGGACTCTTCACGAGGCGCGGCGGAAAGCGAACGAACTGTCACGCACTCTTAAGCGGTGCGGGCCTTGCTAATCGCTAGTTCCTCCTTCAAACACTGAACCGTATGGTTCAGTGTTTAAACCCCCGTCTTGATGTTTCATTCGCCGCGCTATCGGACGCCACCCGTCGCGGCGTTCTAGAACAGCTCGGACGCACCGACGCTTCGATCACGGCCCTTGCCGAGAATTTCCACATGACCCTCACGGGCATGAAGAAGCATGTCGGCGTCTTGGAGCGGGCGGGGCTCGTCACCACGGAGAAGGTCGGGCGCGTGCGGACCTGCAAGCTCGGGCTTGGTGCGCTGGAGGCGGAGACAGCATGGATCGAGAGCTACCGCTTACTCTGGGACGCGCGCTTCGACGTGTTGGACAGGGTGGTCGAGGAATTGAAACTCAGGGAGAAATTGGATGGGCCTAAGCGCTAGTCAGTCCAGCACGCAGAATGGCACTTTGGTAGAACGGAAGTCCGACCGGGACTTGGTCGTTACGCGAATGTTCGACGCTCCAGCGCATATCGTGTTCGAAGCATGGACCAAGCCCGAGCTGTTCATGCGGTGGTGGGCGCCGAAGTCGACGGGGGTGCCCGTGCTGTCCTGCGAGATGGACGTTCGCACCGGGGGCAGATACCGTGTCGAGTTCGGGCAGGACGCCTCAAACTCCTGGGCATTCTTTGGCAAATATCTCGAAGTGTCACCGGGCTCGCGCCTCGTCTGGACCAATGATGAAGGTGAGGATGGCGCCGTGACGACGGTGACCTTCGAGGAAACTGGCGGCAAGACGCTGCTGACCTTCCACGAGCTCTATCCATCGAAGGAAGCGCTCGACGAATCCTTTATCGGGATGGAGGGCGGGATGCCCGAGCAGCTCGACCAGCTGGACGACCTTCTCGCTAGTCTGGGCGCCGGCGTTGGCAAGCGATGACTGACGTCTCGCTTCGCCCGTTGAGCCTGACCGACACGTCTGCCTTGCTCCTCCTGATGCGTCGCGCTGAAGGCGGCCTTGGCCGCCTACCCGACGAGATGGACCTGCCCTGGATGGAAGAGGCTCTCTCGGGCGCGCTAATCGGCGGTCTTGCGATTGGCGCTTGGCACGGCTCGAACCTGGTAGGCATGATAAAGGCGAGCCGCATGCCCTCCGTGCAGTTCCAGCACGTCCTTTGGGATCTGACGGTCGCGGTCGATCTCGATTCCCAAGGCCGCGGGATAGGTTACGCGCTGTTCGAGGAATTGATTGGGAACGCAGCAACTCTGACGCCGAAGGTCGAGCGCGTGGAACTGGTCGTCAGGGAAGGCCTGACGCATGCAATCCGCCTATACGAACGTCTCGGCTTCCGCCGGGAAGGTCGGTTCGAACGACGTTTCCGGCTCGCCAATGGGACTTATGAGGCCGATCTGCCAATGGCTCTGTTCATATAAGCACTTCTCGCCGCCGGCAGCATTTTCGCGGCCGGGCAAGGCTGGAAGCTCCACCTTGCCTGCGACTGAGACGCTTGCGATGGGCCTAGCTGCGCTCCACGTCGGCCGCTCCGTAAAGGCGACAGATCATGGCTCGCTCATGGTCACTGAGATACGGATTCCAGACGTCGATGATCAGGACCGCGCGGTCGCGCTCGCTGCGGTTCCAAGCCTCATGCTCGATCGTGTCGTCGAAGCCGAATGCCTGGCCCTGGACCCAGCTGCGGGTCTCACCGCCCACCCTGAACTCGCAGCCCTCCGGAACGATCAATGGCAGGTGGACGACGCTTCGCACATTGGTCACCCCGGTGTGCGCCGGGATGTGGCTGCCCGCCTTCAGGATCGAGAAAAAGACGTTGGGCGCCCGGCCTTCGATGTGACAGATCGGAAGCGACTCAACTATGGCCGCGGTTTGCGGCGCGCGAGCACAGGCCTCGTCGAAGCGCTCGCCCTCCTTCCACAAATGGAAAGCGCCCCAGTCGAGCGATTTGTCCAGCCCCGTCCATTTGTTGGCCGGCACCCCGGCCGGCAGGGATATGTACGGCGTCAGTCCCGCCTGCGGGTCGGCGAGGATTGCCTCCAGCTCGGCGATAATCGTCGGGGTCGCCGCTTCGAGCTCGCCCAGCCAGTCGAAATGCTCGGCATCGAAAAATTCGTCCGCGGGCAGGAACGGGTAATGCAGGCCTTCGCAATGGTTGGTGTATACCGGCCGCCGGCCAAGCCAGGCATCAGCCGCCCGCTGCATTCGCCGCCGGTCCCTGACGCTGGCCTCGGCCAATTCGTCGGCCAACGCCTGCTCAATGCCCGTCACCAGCTTCTGCTGCTGCTCGCCGACATAGAGTTTTGCATGACCGAGGATCGCGGCGAACTCGGGCGAGGGGTCATGGATGCCCGACGACAGCGTCAGGACGGCACTCCAGCGGGTCGCCGCCGGCGCCGCCTCCCCCAGCCGTTCGTGAAGCTCGGCGAGGCGGATTAGGGCCAGAAGGTCGGTCTGATCGACGCCGAGCGCGCCCTCGAGCGCCGCCCGTTCGCTCACCGCATCGTCAAGGATCCGGTGCGCCGTCGCCAGATTGATCCAGTGCGACATTTCGCCGGGCTCGCGTCTGCAGGCGATTTCGAAATGCATCGCGGCGGCGGGCGCATTGGTCCGCGCCAAGGCGTCCGCCCCGAGCCAGTTGCGGGCCGTCGGTTCCTCACTGTCAATCGCGAGCACCGCTTCGAAATGGCTGCGAGCCTGGTCGCGAAGGCCCGCTCCACTCGCCCGCTGGGCTTCGGCTAAATGCTGCTGGATGGCGTCGACCGACATGCTCTGATTGAGGCAGAGCAGTCCCGGTCCGTCAAGCGGCGGAATCAGCAATGGCCGGACGAACTGGCCCTTTGCAATTCGCCTATTTCAGCTCCAGCACTAGCGGCCCCGACACCGGGTCTGTAACCCCGAGATCGCCGCCAAGCTCCTCGAGCGTGTCGCGGAACGTGTCGAGCGTCGCCACCATGTGCGGCCGCGCCGCCGCAAGGCTGTCCATGTCGTCCCATTCGGCGACGATGCAATAAGCATGCTCGCCGGTCTTGAACAGATTGGCGCTGCGCATGCCCGGCCAGTTGCGCTCGACCTTTCGGTGCGCGTCGACGAACTCTTCGTCGCGCCCGGGCTTCACCTTGAAACGCACGGTATTGAATGCGGTCATGATGCTTCTCCCCCGTCAGAAGACGGTGGACGCTCGTTTACCCGATCAGGATCGAAACGAACAGGAAGCCGGCCGCAAAAGTCATCATGAAAAGGCGGGCATCGTCGCCGAGGCTGACGGCAGGCGCCTGCCGCGGATCCGCGCAACGGACGGCGGCGCGACCGAAGCGGCGCGGGTCCATCGCAAAAGCTGGGCGAACAACAGCCATGCACAAACCTTAACGCGATTTTTACCATGCCGACAACTGTCGGAATGCGCGCCGGGTGCCTCCGTGTCCCGTCGTGGGACGCCCGCTGTGAATAGGTTGGGTGGAAGAGTTAAGCGCCGGCGATTTTGCGCTGGTCCGGGACTTCCGTTTGGTCGTTCAATTCAGCTTGGGCCCGCCGCTCGAGCAATTGCGCCGCTTGTTCGCCGGTCATCGGCTTGCCGAAGAACCAGCCCTGGCCGACCGTGCAGCCGAGTCCCAAGACGGCCGCGTGGGCGGCTTCCGTTTCGATGCCCTCGACATAGACCGGCACTTCGAGCGCCGCAGCCAGAGTCGTCACGGCGCGGATGATGGCCGGGCTTTCTCGGTTGTTATCTAGGTTGGCGACGAAGCAGCGGTCGATCTTGATGACGTCGAACGGCAACGAGCGCAGATGCGAGAGCGATGAGAAACCCGTGCCGAAATCGTCGAGCGCCAGGCGGATGCCCTGGTTCTTCAGGCTGGTGACGATCGACCGCGCGAGGTCGATATCGGTGAACAGCGAACTTTCGGTGATCTCGACCACCAACCGCTCGGCGGGAAAGCCGATCTCCGTCAACAGCCGGACTATACGCTGGGCGAGCCACGCATCGGTCAGCTGGACCGGCGAGATGTTGACCGAAATCTTGATCGCAGGGTCCCAGTGGACCGCCTCGACAAGGGCCCTGCCGATCACTTGTTCGGACAATTTGCCGATCAAACCGGTTTCCTCGGCGACCGGGATGAACGTGTCGGGCAGGATAATCCCGCTCAGCGGGTGGATCCATCGCGCGAGCACTTCGAAGCCGATAATTTCACCGGTCTCGAGATCCACCTGGGGCTCGAAGAACGGCACGAACTGCTCGTGGTCGAGTCCGTAGCGGATGCCTTGCTCGATTTCGCTTTGCGCGATCAGCTCGCGTTCCATGCCGCCGTCGAACCACACCGGGCGGGCGGCACGCGCGCTCTTGGCGTGCTCCATCGCGATATCGGCACGGCGCTGGAGGTCGGGGATTCGGACGTCGGCCGCAGGCGCGGCGGCGATGCCGGCAAAGGCGCCGACCTGGATCAGCCGGTCGTCGATGGAAAAAGCCGCGGTGATGGCGTGCAGCACCGCTTCCGCCGAGCGCTCCAGCGCGTCGGTCCGGTCGGCATCGAGCGCTATCGCCACCGCGAACTCATCGCCGCTCAGCCGGGCAATCTCGGCCTCGGGGTCGAGCGCGTTGGCCATCGCTGCCGCGATGGACCGCAGCAGGCTGTCGCCGACCTCATGGCCGTGGCGATCGTTGACCGCCTTGAACCGGTTGATCTGGATCGCGACGATCGCCACCTGCTGACCTCGCGCGCAGGCCCGCTCGCACAGCGCCTGGCCGCGGTCGGCGAACCCCTTGCGGTTGAGCAGGCCGGTATGCGCATCGGTCGAGGCCAGCACCGCCGCTCGCCGCTCGCCGTCGGCGCGCAGCTCGGCTTCCTGCTGCAAGTCGACATATTGCCGCCAGCCGAACAGGATCAGCGCGACGTTGAGCGTCAAGGCAATGCCGGCGATCCGCGCTTCGCGCCCGAGATCTTCGCCGGCCAGGCTGAGCTCGCCGAAAAAGGTCGTGCCGTTCCAGATCAGCAGCATAACGGCGCCAACCAGAATCGACAGGGTCAGCGCGTGACGCCGCATTTTGAACGGGGGCGCGGGCTTGCCTGCTTCGACACCCGTTGGGATGGCCGTACTGCTCACCGCGCGTGGTTAACCCGGCGCAGCTTAACAATTTATCTCCGTTCCGGGCCAATCTGCGCCCGGCCGTGGTGCGGACGGCGGGACTTGAACCCGCACGCCCTATTGGGGGCAGAAGATTTTAAGTCTCCAGCGTCTACCATTCCGCCACGTCCGCATCGCCCCGGACCATGCCTGTCCGGGCGTGAACTGCAAGCTCGGGTTCGCGACCGCCGGAGCGGCCCGGCCTAGTCCGCGGTGACTTCCTGCAGGTTGAGGCGCTCGCGCATTTCCTTACCCGGCTTGAAATAGGGCACGCGCTTGGCGTTGACGTCGACCGACTCGCCGGTCCGCGGGTTGCGGCCGACGCGAGCGTCGCGTTGCCGGGTCGAAAACGCCCCGAAGCCGCGTAACTCGACGCGTCCACCGCCGGCCAGTTGGTCGGTGATGGAATCGAAAATAGCGCCGACGACGGTTTCGATTTCCCGCTGCGTCAGCCCAGGAAAATCGCTGCACAATTTCTGCACGAGTTCGGAACGGATCATGACTTCCCCGCCTTGGGTTAAATGGCCAGCGCTCCCCAACGCAGCGGCCCGTTGCACACAGGCTGTCAGGAAAGGCGCCCCTGCGCAACCGGATTTTCGACCAACGCAATGGATTAACCGCGCCGCCGAAGCAACTTATCGAAAGTCAGCTATTCTTTTTTCGCCTGCTTTAGCGCTTCGCCGAGGATGTCGCCGAGCGACGCGCCCGAATCCGACGAACCATATTGGGCGACCGCCTGCTTCTCTTCGGAGATCTGCAGCGCCTTGACCGAGAAATTGGGCTTCTTCGAGCGGTCGAAGCCAATGACCATCGCATCCATCTTCTGGCCGACCTGGAACCGCTCGGGACGCTGTTCGTCGCGGTCGCGGCCAAGGTCGGTGCGCTTGATGAAGCCGGTGACGCCACCGTCGCCGACCTGGACTTCGAGGCCGCCGTCGCGGACTTCGAGGACCGAGACGGTGACCGTCTCGCCCTTGTTGACGCCGCCGCCGCCCGCGCTGCTGCCGGCCGCGGT
>JBDSXT010000142.1:0-14157 GCA_039925985.1 Sphingomicrobium sp. | reverse complement strand
ACCGCGCCTACGTGTTCTCAATGAAGGCGCACGGCTCGCAGGTGAGGGCCAGCGGCGACCCCTATTTCAGCCATCCGATCGAAGTCGCCGGCATCCTTACCGATCTCAAGCTCGACGACCAGACGATTGTTACCGCGATCCTCCACGACACCATCGAAGACACGCTCGCTACCCCCGAAGAAATTGAAAAGCACTTCGGCAAGGACATCGCGCGCCTGGTCGACGGGGTGACCAAGCTGAGCAAGATCGAGGCGCAATCGGAAAATGAGCGCGCGGCGGAGAATTTGCGCAAGTTCCTGCTAGCTTTGTCAGACGACATAAGGGTGCTGCTGGTCAAGCTCGCCGACCGATTGCACAACATGCGCACGCTCCATCACATCACCGACGGCGACAAGCGCCGACGGATCGCCAAAGAGACGATGGATATCTACGCGCCGCTCGCCGAGCGTATCGGCATGTACGAGATCATGAACGAGATGCAGACGCTGGCTTTCAGGGAGCTTGAGCCGGACGCCTTCGCTTCGATCACCCGGCGCCTGAAGCTGCTCCACGACCAGGGTGGCGACATCGTCAACCGGATCGGTCTTGGCCTTCAGCTGCACCTGGCCGACCATGGCCTCGAGGCGGAAGTCATGGGCCGCGAGAAGCATCCCTATTCGATCTGGAAGAAGATGGCCGAGCGCCACATCAGCTTCGAGCAATTGTCCGACGTGATGGCGTTCCGCGTGATCGTCCACGACGAGGCTGAGGTGTACCGCGCCCTCGGGCTAATTCACCAGCGCTGGCCGATGGTCCCCGGTCGGTTCAAAGACTTCATCTCGACTCCCAAGCGCAACGGCTATCGCGCGATCCACACGTCGGTGATCCACGACGCCAAGATGCGGATCGAGATCCAGATCCGTGATCGCGCCATGCATGAGCAGGCCGAGCGCGGGCTGGCGGCGCACTGGGCCTACAAGGAAGGCAAGCCAGCCGCCGATCTCCATGTGCCGTGGATCGACGATCTGGTCGAAATCCTCGACCATGCCGAGAGCCCCGAGGAGCTGCTCGAGCATACCCGGATGGCGATGTACCAGGACCGGATCTTCGCCTTTACGCCCAAGGGCGAGCTGATCCAATTGCCCAAAGGCGCCACCCCGGTCGACTTTGCCTATGCCGTCCACACCGATCTTGGCGACCGGACCGTCGGCGCCAAGGTCAACGGCCGAGTCGTCCCGCTACGCACCATCCTCGAAAATGGCGATCAGGTCGAAATCCTCGCGTCCGAGGCCCAGCACCCGCAGCCGTCGTGGCTGCGATTCGTCGCCACCGGCAAGGCCCGCGCCGGCGTCCGCCGATTCGTCCGCCATAAAGAGCGCGAGGAGACAGTCGAGCTCGGGCGCAAGATTTACGACGAGATTGTCGAGCGGCTCCCGTCGGTCCTCGACAAGGATGCGCAAAAGCGGGCGCTCAAGAAGCTCCGGCTCGAGGACGAAGACGCGCTGATGGCGGCAATCGCGCGGAAGCGGATCAGCGACGAAGCGCTGATGGAGGCCCTGATGCCGGGTTCAGGCGGCGGCGACGTAGCCCAGAAGCCGATCGGCCAGCGCACAGCCATCTCGATCAAGGGGCTGACTCCCGGCGTCGCTTACCACCTCGCGACCTGCTGCCACCCGATCCCCGGCGATCGAATCGTCGGGTTGCGCCGCGAGGACGAGGAGATCGAGGTCCATGTGATCGGCTGCGACACGCTGGCGAGTGGCGTCGATGCCGACTGGCTCGACCTCGCCTGGGGCGAAGGCTCGGACGGCGGCGCGGCGCGCATTGCGGTGATCCTGCGCGACATCCCGGGAGCGCTCGGCGCTATGTCCGGCATCCTCGGAACCAGGCACGCCAACATCGTCAATCTGCAGCTGGTTCACCGCGACGGCAGCTTCCACACGTTCCACATCGACGTCGAAGTGCACGATCTTGGGCATCTGCACGCCATCGTCGCCGCCTTGCGCGAGGCCGACCCGGTCAGTTCCGTCGAGCGGATCTAGGCGTCGGCCGCTTGCGTTCCCGGGCGCTGCCCGCGGCAAGCACGGCCAATGTCACTAGGTCCGACGCGGTCGCGGTCATCGGCGCGATCTGGACCGGGAGTTCGAGCCCGAGAAGATAGGGGCCGAGAACGCTCTCGCCGCCCAATTCGCGAAGCAGCTTTGCCGAGAGGTTGGCCGACTGCAGTCCAGGCATGACCAGGATGTTGGCCGGGCCGGTTAGCCGGCTGAACGGGTAGAATCGCTTCTGCATGTCGAAATTGAGCGCGACGTCGGGCGCCATTTCTCCCTCATATTCGAAGTCGCAGTGGATGCTGTCGAGGATCTTCACTGCGTCGCGCATTTCCTCGATGTGGCTGCCGGGGGGATTGCCGAACGTCGTGTAGCTGATGAAGGCGATGCGCGGTTCCAGCCCCATCCGCCGAGCAAAGCCCGCCGAACGCATGGCGATCGCCGCATATTGGTCCGCGTCGGGCCGCTCGGTGACCGCGGTGTCGGCGATCAGCATGGTATGGTGACGGCCGACGATGATGTTGATGCCGAAGGGAGTCGCCTCGGGCTCGTCATCGATCACCATCCGCACCTGCTTCAGCGACTGGCTGAAAGGGCGCGTCGTGCCGGTGATCATTGCGTCCCCTTCGCCCAGCGCAAGCATGGCGGCGGTGAATGTGTTGCGGTCCTGGTTGACCATCCGCTCGACCTCGCGACGAAGCAGCCCGTGCCGCTGATGCTTGGCGTAGATGAAATCGACGGCGCGGCCGACCAGCGGTGAATTGCGGCTGTTGAGGACCTCATATTCCTGCGGATTGTCGACACCAAGTTCCTTCAGCTGGTCGTGGACTTCCTCGCGGCCAACCAGAACGGGCGTGCCATAGCCGGCTTCCTTGAAGGCGATTGCGGCGCGAAGCACGTTGGGCTCCTCGCCTTCCGCGAACAGCACGCGCTTCGGGTTGGTGCGGGCAGCTTCATAGGCGAGGCTCATCACCGCGACGGTTGGGTTCAGCCGGGCGCGCAGCTGCTGGCGATAGGCGGCCATGTCCTCGATCGGTTTTTGCGCGACGCCGGTCCGCCCCGCCGCTTCGGCGACGGCGGAGGCGACGACCTCCATCAGCCGCGGATCGAACGGGGCGGGAATGATATAATCACGGCCGAAGCTGTGGGTCTGTCCACCATACGCAGCGGCGACTTCCTCGGGCACCGCTTCCCGGGCCAGCTCGGCCAGCGCATTGGCGGCGGCGATCTTCATCTCGTCATTGATCGCGGTGGCACGAACATCGAGCGCGCCGCGGAAAATGAACGGAAAGCCGAGGACATTGTTGACCTGGTTGGGGTAATCGGAGCGGCCGGTGGCGATAATCGCGTCGGGCCGCGCCGCGCGGGCGTCAGGCGGCGAGATTTCAGGGTCCGGATTGGCCATGGCGAAGATGATCGGGTCCTTGGCCATGGTCGCTATCATCGCCGGCTTGAGCGCGCCCGCGGCGGACAAGCCGAGGAAAACGTCGGCGCCGACGAGGGCATCGGCCAGGTCACGCGCGTCGCTGTCGACCGCGTGCGCCGACTTCCATTGATCAACCCCGTCGCGGCCCTTGTAGATGACGCCCTTGCGGTCGCACATGATGACATGGTCGGGCCGCACGCCCATGCACTTGATCAACTCGGTGCAGGCGATGGCGGCGGCGCCGGCGCCGTTGACCACAACCTTGACGTCGGCGAGCGCGCGCCCGGTGAGGAAACAGGCGTTGATTAGCCCGGCGGCGGTGATGATCGCGGTGCCATGCTGGTCGTCGTGGAACACCGGAATGTTCATCCGCTCCTTCAGCGCCTGCTCGATGACGAAGCAGTCGGGGGCGGCAATGTCCTCGAGGTTGATGCCGCCGAAGCTCGGCTCGAGCAGGGCCACGGCCTCGATGAATTTCTGCGCGTCCTCGGTTGCGACTTCGATGTCGATCGAATCGACGTCGGCGAAGCGTTTGAACAGAACCGCCTTGCCTTCCATGACTGGCTTCGCCGCAAGGGCGCCGAGATTGCCCATGCCGAGGATCGCGGTGCCGTTGGTGACGACCGCGACCAGATTGCCCTTGGCGGTCAGCTCATACGCGCGGCCGGGATCGTCGGCGATCGCCTGGACCGGCACCGCGACACCGGGCGAGTAAGCGAGGCTGAGGTCGCGCTGGGTCGACATCGGCTTGGTGGCGATGATCTCGAGCTTCCCGGGGCGCCCACGCGAATGATATTCGATCGCCTCGTCTTCCGAGAATTTGATATTGCTTTCGGACATGCCTGGCTCCCTGCAGCCGGGCCTTAGCCAATGGGTGTGGGAAGAGTCACGCTTAGCCGCTACCATTCGCCGATGGCGCGAGCAGACGAACCGACCCCGATGATGGCGCAGTACCGGCGGCTCAAGGACGAGGCCGGCGAGGCCTTGTTGTTCTACCGGATGGGCGACTTCTTCGAGCTGTTCTTCGACGACGCCAAGGCGGCCGCGCAGTGCCTTGATATCGCGCTGACCAAGCGTGGCACAGCCGATGGCCAGCCGATCCCGATGTGCGGAGTCCCGGTCCACGCGGCCGAAGCCTATCTCGCGCGGCTGATCCGCGGCGGATACCGCGTCGCCATCGCCGAGCAGATCGAAAATCCAGCCCAGGCGAGGAAGGCGCGCGGCGCCAAAGCTCTGGTCGAGCGGGCCATCGTGCGGCTGGTGACGCCGGGAACGCTGACAGAGGAGGCGTTGCTCGAATCAAGCGCGGCCAACTGGCTCGCGGCGATTGGTCGCGCGGGCGAAGACTGGGCGATCGCCGCAGCGGATATATCGACTGGGCGGTTCGAATTGATTGCGTGCGGGCCGGGCGAACTTGCCGCCGAGCTGGCGCGGCTGTCACCAGCGGAGACGATTGCCGACGAACCGATAGCGGGCGTTCGAACAACCGGCGGCAAGGGCGGTTTCGACAGCAGTGCAGGTGAACGCGCTTTGAAGAGCCGATTTGGCCTGGCGACACTCGACGGCTTGGGGTCGCCGTCACGCGCGGAACTCGCCGCGGCAGGCGGGTTGCTCGCCTATATCGACGCGACTCAGAAGGGCAGCGGCATCCTGCTCGACATCCCACGGCGGATCGCGCGGTCAAGCCATGTTGCGATCGACACCGCGACGCGCGAGAGCCTTGAACTGACCCGCTCTGTCTTTGGTGGCGTCGCCGGGAGCTTGCTTGGCGAGATCGACCGCTGCCAGACCGCCGCCGGCCGCCGGTTGCTCGCCGAAGACATCGCCGCGCCGCTGACCGACCGCGCGGCCATCGAGGCGCGGCTGGGGGCGGTGGCCTGGCTGCATGAGAATTCGCTGCGCCGCGAGCGGATACGGGCCGCGCTGAAGGCCATGCCGGACGTTGCCCGCGCGCTGGCGCGGCTGGCGGCGCAGAGGGGGTCGCCCCGCGATCTTGCATTGTTGCGCGACGGACTTGCCGCTGCCGCCGCGCTCCAGGCCGAGCTGGGTGCCGAATCAGACCGGCCGCCATTGCTCGATAGCTTGTTGCCGCGGCTTGGCGAGCACGATGTGCTGGTCGACAAGTTGACCCAGGCCCTGGTCGCCTCGCCGCCACTCGACGCGTCAAAGGGCGGCTACATCGCGGAGGGATATGACGGGGCGCTCGACGCATTGCGCGCCGCCTCGTCCGACGGCCGACGGGCGATCGCCGCGCTCGAAAGCCGCTACCGCGACGCGACCGGCGTCGCCTCGCTGAAGATCCGCCATAACGCGGTGCTCGGCTATCATATCGAAGTGTCGGCGAGGCATGCCGAGCGGCTGATGACTCCGGAATCGGGCTTTACCCATCGCCAGACGCTGGCCGGTGTTGTTCGCTTCAATTCGCCCGATCTCCACGCCGAAGCGGCGCTGGTGGTCGAAGCCGGCGGCCATGCGCTCGCCGCCGAAGCCGCTCATGCCGAGGAACTTAGCGCCATGGCCATGGCGGCAGCGGGCGCGATCACCGCCACCGCCGACGCCATCGCCCGGATCGACGTTGCGGCGAGCCATGCGGCACGGGCAACCGAAGGTGGCTGGACGCGACCGCAACTGACCGACGAGCCATGCCTCGAAATCGATGCCGGCCGGCATCCCGTCGTCGAGAGCGCGCTGGGCGGATTGGGCGGCCGCTTTGTCGCTAACGATGTGTCGATGGGCGATCGCGACCGGCTGTGGCTGATCACCGGACCCAATATGGGGGGCAAGTCGACGTTTCTGCGACAGACGGCGCTGATCGGACTGCTGGCACAAGCAGGCGCGTTCGTTCCCGCAGCACGCGCCAAGATCGGCCTGATCGACCGATTGTTCAGCCGCGTTGGCGCGTCGGACAATCTCGCTCGGGGCCGGTCGACCTTCATGGTCGAGATGGTCGAAACCGCTGCCATCCTCGCCCAGGCGACACCGCAGAGCCTGGTCATTCTCGATGAGATCGGCCGCGGCACCTCGACCTATGACGGCCTCGCGATAGCCTGGGCAGTAGTCGAGGCGATGCACGATCAATTGCGCTGCCGAACTCTGTTCGCGACCCATTATCATGAACTGACACGCCTTGCCGAGCGGCTCGACAGCCTGTCGCTCCATCATGTTCGCGCGCGCGAATGGAAGGGCGATCTCGTCCTGCTGCACGAAGTTGCCGAAGGCGCGGCGGACCGCAGCTATGGGATCGCCGTCGCGAAGCTTGCCGGCTTGTCGCCATCGGTGGTGGCGCGAGCCAAATCGGTGCTAGCCAAGCTCGAAGCTGGGCGAGACGCAACCGGCGGTATCGCCGCGGGGCTCGATGATCTGCCTCTGTTTGCGTCGCTGAGTGAGCCGGAGCTGCCCAATGATCCTCTCGTCGAGGCACTCGCCGCGATTGAACCCGACCGTATGTCGCCACGCGATGCGCTGGAGGCGCTGTACCACCTGAAGCGCCTAGGGACCGGTCAGGATTCGGGATGAGCTTGTACGAATCCATTTCGGATCGGCGCTCTGTCATTGATCGCCGCGCGGTAGCCGATCGCATCGGCGCCAGGCGGCAACCGACCGAGATCACGGGGCTTCTGGCGGAAGCGCTCGCCTCTGGGCGGGACGAGATCGCGCAGCGGCTGGCCCAAGAGCCGGGACGCGGGCGTGCGGCCGCCCGGGCCACCGCCTTTCTCCACGATCAAATCGTTCGCCTCGCCCATGATTCCGTAACCCATAGCACGCCAACCATGTCGCTGGTTGGTCTCGGCGGGACCGGTCGCGGCGAAATGGCTCCGTATAGCGACCTCGACCTGATGTTCCTGACCAAGGCCAAGCCGTCGGCGGAGGAATGCGACGCCGCCGAGGCGATCCTGCACGTGCTTTGGGACCTCAAGCTCAAAGTCGGTCACTCGCTCCGTTCGATCCCCGAATTGCTGGCGCTGACGAAGACAGACATGACGGTGCGCACCGCCTTCTTGGAAGCGCGGCTGCTGTGGGGCGAGGAGACGTTGTTCGATCTCGCTATGACTCGGTTCCGCAAGGACATTGTCGCTGGCTCGGCCGCGCAATTCGTCGCCGCCAAGCTCGCCGAGCGCGACGCGCGCCACGTCAAGATGGGCGACAGCCGCTACGTGGTGGAGCCGAACATCAAGGACGGCAAGGGCGGTTTGCGCGACCTCCACACGCTCTACTGGATTGGCAAATATGTCCATGACGTCGAGCGGCCCTCGGACCTCGTCGGAGCCGGGCTATTCAGCGCCACCGAATTCGCCAGCTTCGAACGCGCCGAGCGCTTCCTGTGGGCGGTGCGCTGCCACCTCCACCTCGCCGCCGGAAGAGCCGAAGAACGGCTTGGCTTCGACCATCAGCGGCACATCGCGCAAGTAATGAATTACGCCGACCGGCCGGGCAAATCCGCGGTCGAGCGGTTCATGCAATTCTATTTCCTCAACGCCAAGACGGTCGGCGACCTGACCGGTCTGTTCCTCGCGCAACTCGACGAGCAATTGGGCAAAAAAGGATTCCGATTCGCGCTGCCGACGATCCGCCGCCGGCCCAAGCGCCTCGACGGCTTCACGCTCGACCGCGGGCGGTTGTCGATCCCGTTCGACGGTTTTCTCGCCGAGCAGCCGGTGCGCCTGCTCGAGCTATTCGCGCTGGCGGCGCGCGAACGGCTTCAGATCCATCCCCGCGCGATGCGCGCCGCGACTCGCGATGCGAGACTGATCGATGGTGTTCGCAACAACCCCGCGGCGAATGCCTTTTTCATGGAGGTGCTGACCAACCTCGACGGCCCCGACCAGGTCCTACGCTGGATGAACGAAGCCGGTGTGTTCGGTCGCTTTGTTCCCGACTTCGGCCGCGTCGTCGCGCAGATGCAGTTCGATATGTACCACCATTATACTGTCGATGAGCATTCGATCCACGCGATCGGGTTGCTGGCGTCGATCGAGCGCGGCGAGCTTGCCAAGGATCATCCCCTGTCGACCGCTCTGTTCCGGCAGCTCGCGTCGCGGCGAACGCTCTATGTCGCGGTGCTGCTGCACGATATCGCCAAGGGTCGGGGCGGCGACCACAGTGTCATTGGCGCCGAAATTGCGCTGAAGCTCGGGCCGCGCTTTGGCCTCGATGCGGCGGAGACGGAGACCGTCGCCTGGTTGGTGCGCCATCACTTGCTGATGTCGGCGACGGCGTTCAAGCGCGACCTGGCCGACCCCAAGACGATCGAGGACTTCGTCTCGGGCGTGCAAAGCCCTGAGCGGCTGCGCTTGCTTCTGATCCTGACCGTGGTCGACATTCGCGCGGTCGGACCCGGGGTGTGGACCGAGTGGAAGCGGCTTTTGCTGAGGACGCTGTTCGATGCTGCCGAGGAGCGACTTCGGCTTGGCCACAAGCAGCGCGGCCGAAGCGAGTTGATCGCGGCGCGGCAAAAGGAATTGGCGCTGAAGCTCGACTGGAAGCAGGCAATTGCCAAGGCCTATGCCAAACGCCTGCCCGACGCCTACTGGCTCGCCGAACCCCTCGATTGGCAAATTGCCAACGCGCGCCAGGTGGCGAGTGCCGAGTCGCGTATTGGCGAATCGGTACCCAGTGTTGCCGCCGACAATGATGCTGACAGCAACGCCACTCGGATCAGCGTCTTCACGCCCGACCACGAAGGACTGTTCTTCCGAATTTGCGCGGGCCTGGCCGCCGCGGGTGCCAGCATCATCGACGCGCGCGTTCACACGACTCGCGACGGCATGGCCCTCGACAATCTGCTGGTCCTCGACAGCCAGGGACGGGCTTACGACGACAAACGGCTGCGCAATCGCCTGGTGCGGTCGGTCAAAAGTGCGCTGACTAGCGTGCAACCGCCGCGCCTGCCGGCGGCTGAGCCGAGCGGGCGGGGAGCCGCCGCCTTCCGGATCGCGCCGTCGGTGGTTATCGCCGAGCGCGCGTCGAGCCGAACGACCGTGGTCGAGGTCAACGCGCTCGACCGAGTCGCCTTGCTCGCCGCGCTGGCGCGGGCGATCCACGATTGCGGCCATCGCATCCACTCGGCTCATATCGCCACCTACGGCGAGCGCGCCGTCGATGTCTTCTATCTGACCAGCGCGGACGGCAGAAAGCTCAGTTCTGACGAAAATGAGGCGCTGCGCGCGGCCTTGCTGAACGCGGCGCACGACAATGGGTGGAAACCGCCGCCCCAAACGAGTAGTGAGTGAACGAAGCTCTCCCTACTCGTTGAGCGAGAGCGGAATAAAGGAACAGTGAAATGCCCATCGGCACCGTCAAATTTTTCAATCAGCAAAAGGGTTTCGGCTTCATTCAGCCTGAGGATGGGGGCTCCGACTCGTTCGTCCACATTTCCGACGTGGAGCGCTCGGGAATGAGCACGCTCAACGAGAATCAGCGTTTGTCCTACGACGTCGAACAGGACGATCGTGGAAAGATGCGCGCGACCAACCTCAAAGAAGCCTAAGAACGCGGCCCTGCCTTCTCCAGCCGGTCGTCGGTTAGAGAATCGCGTGGAAGCAAAATAAAAAGGGCCCACCGCAAGGCGGTGGGCCCTTTTTCTAAACGCTCGCTAGCGCTGGAGCTAACCGCGCTCCGGCTCGGGCGCCGGCGGCGGCGGCGGCGGCGGCGGTGCTGGGCAGACATCTGTCGCCAGGATCACCGAACCATCCGCGCAAGTCTGGGTCGCCGGAGGTGGCGGCGGCGGCGGCGGCGCGGGAGGCGCCACATAAGGTTCGACGGCAGCCGCTCGCGGGCCCCACTTCGCTCGCAAAGTCAGGCCATAGGTGCGCGGCTCAGCGAGGAATTGCGAGAACAGCTGGCGACCACCTGGGAACGCCGGGTCGATGAACGGCGCGAAGGTGAAGCCAGGTGCATAGGGCGGGGTCGTCGAACCCCCTGCTTGGAACGGCGTGTTGAACGCGACCTGCGAATAATCCTTGTCGAACAGGTTTTGCGCCCACAGCTCAAGCGACCAGCTGTCGTCCGGACCGCGCACGCCGATCCGGCCGTTGACCACGGTGTAGCGGTCCTGCTGCTTTTGCGGGAACAGATCCGAACCGGTGTTGTAGCCACCAGTCATGCGCGCATCGATGTAGAACAGCCCGGAGAGGCCGGAATTGCCGATCGCCGGGGTCCAGGCCAAAGCGCCGGTGGCGACGATCTTTGGAGCGTTGGAAATGTTGTCGCCCGGAAGCATGCGAAGCGCGGGATTGAGCGGATCGCCCTGGTCGGTGCCGACCAAATTCTTGCGATACTTAGTCTGCGCGTAAGTCAGACCAAGGTTGATCCTGAGATCCCGCATCGGAATGACCATGGCCTCGAGCTCGATGCCCTGCGACCGCACGCCCCAACCCACATCGTCCTTGTCGCACCGACCGGTGTCCGCGGCCGGGTTGAGATTGAATGCGGCGCCCGGAAGGATGGCCGGAGCGATGAAATTGGCAGAGCCCGGATTGACGCTCTGGTCGCGATCGGCGCCGCCCAGGTCGGATTTGCAGCCGTTGACGTTCTGAACAATGAAGACGGAGCCGTCGAACGTATTGAGCTGGAAGTTCTTGAACAATTGGCGGAACACCGCGACGTTGAAGATGAACCCGGGGCGCGAGAACTTGCCGCCGATCTCGAACGCGTCGACGATCTCCGGATCGAACTGCAAATTGCCGACCAGCGCCTGGGCGCCGCCCGGAACCGCAGAGAAGGGCAGTGTCGGCAACTTGAGAGCCGAGCGGTCTAGATTGAACCCACCTGCCTTATACCCCCGCGAGTAGCTGCCGTAGAGCAACATGTCGTCGTTCGGCTTGTAGGACAGCACGCCGGTCCCGGTGAACTCATCCTCCTTGCGTTGGTCGTTGATCGACACGCCGTTCAGTTCGGCCGTCGAATTGCCCTGGCACGACAGGTTGACGATGGCTCGCGAGACCGTGCCCAGGCCGCCCGTCTGAAAGGCCGGGCTGGCCGGATTGAGGAAACCTCCGAGCAGCGCCTGGTTGGCGGTGCAAACGGTGTTGTTGTTGCCGAAGGTCGCGTCGAATTTCTTGCGCTCGTTGGTATAGCGAAGCCCGACGGTCGCATCGAATTGCGGCGTGATGTGGAAGATGTTGTGCGTGAACAACGCCCAGTTTCGGCTGGTCTGATTATAGGTGTCTCGGGTCGAACCGAGATTGTCCAGATTCTCGAGGTTTTCGAACGCCTGAAAGACCAGCGGCGACGCCGGCCCGAAGAGAGCCGGTCGTGACGCGATCGGCAGTGCGCCGATGGACTGACAGGTACGCGTTCCCGGTGAGTAAAGGGAGGACAGGCTACCCGGCGAGACGATTCGACAGGTTGCGAATCGGCCGTACTGGCTGCCGAACTTGAGATCGTCTGTGACTCTCAATTTCTCATTGGCGAAATAGCCGCCGACCAGCCAGTCGAGCCGGTCGCCGAACGCATTGCCTTGGAGCCTCATCTCCTGGCTGAAGGTCTTGAACCTGCGCCCGGCATCGTCGGTGCGATAGAGAATGTCGACGGTGCTGTAGTCGATGTCGCCGCCCTGGGTCGCGTCATAGTGGCGATAGGCGGTAATCGAGGTGAGCTTGCCAAAACCGAGATCGTAGTCGGCCTGGCCGGAAAGTCCCCAATCCTTGGTCTTGCCGCCATAGTCGCGTCCCGGCGTCACCGACAATGTCCGGCGATACCCGGAATGCAACGCATCGAGGTCCTGGCCGAGGTCGCGCAGGACATTGACGATGTTGTTGCCCGAATCATTGGTTCGCCCCGGAACCGCGCCCGGCTGGAGCAGCGGGACAGCCGGCTCGTTGAGGTTGCCGATGTTCGGATTGACCGAATTATCGACGTAAACCGCGCCGCAGCAGCGTTCGTTGCGCCTGGTGTAATCGGCGATCAAGCGAATGGTCAGATCCGAGGTCGGTTCGAACTGCAGCTGGCCGCGAGTGAAGAATCGATTGCGGTTATTGACCGTGGTGTCATTGGCCGGGTCGTCATAGAAGCCGTCGCGCTTGACGTAGACCGCGTCGATGCGCGCGGTGATCGTGTCCGAAAGTTCACCAGTGGCACCGCCGGCGATGCGCCGCAGGTCGTAATTGCCAATCGTCCCCTCGCCGTAGACTTCGGTCTGGTGCGACGGCCGCTTCGACAAAATGTTGATCAGTCCGGCAGAAGCGTTGCGGCCGAACAACGTGCCTTGAGGTCCGCGCAACACCTCGATCCGGTCGATCTCGCCAAGCTCGTTGAGGCCGATGCCGGACCGCGAGCGATAGACTCCGTCAATAAACACGGCGACCGAGCTTTCCAGGCCTGGATTGTCGCCAACGGTGCCGATGCCGCGGATGCGGGCCGAGCCGTTCGCTTCGCTGCCCGTGGACGACACCAGCAGGGACGGAGCGAGCTGATTGAGCTGGCGGATGTCCGACGCGCCCGAATTCTCCATCGCTGTCCCGGTCACCGAGGTGACAGCGATCGGAACGTCCTGAAGGGCCTGCGTGCGGCCTTGCGCGGTAACGATGATCTCGTCGGGGTTGGCCTCCGCCGCCGCCTGCGTGGCGGGATCAACGGCGGCCTGCTCGGTCGCCGATGTCCCACTGGGCTCGGGTGGTTGGACAGCGTCCTGCGCCTGCGCTGGCAATGAAATAGCGAATGAGGCCGCCGAAAGCAGCCAAGCAGTTTTACGGATCATCGTATCCTCTCCCCAGAGCGATGTTGGATGCAGGCTAAGCCAGTCGCGCGGGCAAAGGAAGCGAGCCGCGCGCTATGTCACGACAATGACTGGTAGTTGCTGCACAATTGCAACACAGTCCGTGTTTTTATAGCTTTCCGTAGGGGAAGGTCACGATGTCAGTTCAGCTTGAGGCGTAACTCTCAAGATAACCGCAGCGTCGGCAGCGGTAAGTTACGACCTCGACTTGCTCAAGGCCGCGAAGCTTAAGGCCTGTCCAGATGCTCTTTCGAGGCACGCCCGCGACCCACTTCGGCACCGTCGTCATGCCGTGGCCCTGATCGATCATATAGCCCGGCTCCATGCCCGACGAGCAGCGCGGGCAATTCAACGACCGATAGGCCGGTTCGGTCACTTGGGTGCCAGCACCATCAGCATCTGGCGGCCTTCCATGCGCGGATGGGCCTCGACCTTGGCCAATGACTCGACCTGTTCCTGGACCCGCCGAAGCACCGCCATGCCGAGCTCACCGTGAGCCATTTCGCGGCCGCGGAAGCGCATCGTCACCTTGACCTTGTCGCCTTCCTCCAGAAACTCGACGACCTTCTTCATCTTGGTGTCATAGTCGTGGTCGTCGATGTTGGGACGCATCTTGATCTCCTTGATCTCCTGCGTCTTTTGCTTCTTGCGTTGCTCGTTGGCTTTTTTCTGCGCTTCATATTTGAAGCGGCCGATGTCGAGGAACTTGGCGACCGGCGGATCGGCGTTGGGCGAGATTTCGACGAGATCCAGGCCGACTTGGGCGGCCTGCTCGGCGGCTTCCCGCGTATACATCACGCCCAGGTTTTCGCCGTTTTCGTCAATCACCCTCACTTTGGGAGCGGTGATGAACTCGTTGTAGCGGGGGCCGGTGAATTGTGGTGGCGTCTGCGGGCGGCGCGGATAGGGCGGGGGTATAGCTTGGTCTCCAATTGGCGGTTCCAGCTGGCGAGTTAGGCGGTTGGGCGCGGGATGAAAAGACCAGT
>JBDSXT010000141.1:0-3733 GCA_039925985.1 Sphingomicrobium sp. | reverse complement strand
ACGATGACGGCGAGAAGCACCCAGAACAGGGTCTTCAGAAATTGCATCGGCATGCCTCCCGGTGCGGGGCTTTAAGCAAGAGCTGCGGCGAAGGCCAGCCGCAGCGGCATTCGTCGCGCCAGGGAATCGTCTCGTCGCAGCTTGCCATGCGCGGCGTTGAGCAGGGTGCCGGCACCGGCCACATCGAGCAAGGGCGGGAGGAAACGTTTGGAGCGGAAGTTCAAGTTCGGTCTCGGCGCGATCGCCCTGCTGGTGGGGGTGGCAGTCGTGGCCATGCGACCCGAGCCAGCCACCCACGCTGATCAAGCCCCGCCGTCCCGCGCGCACCTGCAACTCGCCGCGCTGTCGACTTCGGCCCGGCGCGACATTGATTATTCGGCGCTCGACGCCCGCTTGCAGCGGCTGGCGCAGCAGCGAGCAGTGGTTGGCCTCGCCGTCGGCATCGTCGAGAACGGCCGCATCAACTTCTTGAACGGCTATGGCGAAACACTGGTCGGATCGGGGGAAAAGGTGACGCCGGACACAGTATTCCGCTGGGCATCGGTCTCGAAGGGCCTGGCGGCGACGATGATCGCCAAGCTCGATGAGGAAGGCAAATTGAGCTTCAATTCGCCGCTGATTCAATATGCCGCGAGCATGAAATTGCCGGGCGGGGCCGAGGCCACGGCGACCATCGGCGATATGCTCAGCCATCGGCTCGGCCTCTATCGCAACGCCTATGACAATAAATTGGAAGAAGGGCAGGACACCCACTTGTTGCGCAGCTCCTTGGCGCAATTGAACGCCATTTGCCCCCCAGGGACCTGCTGGAGCTATCAGAACGTTGCTTACGATGGGGCATCCGAAATCGTCGAGCACGTCACCGGCAAATCCTATCCGCAGGCGGTCAAGGAGATCCTGTTCAATCCCATCGGGATGAATAGTGCGAGCGTGACTCGCGCGGGTTTGGAGAGTGCCAGCAGCTGGGCGCGGCCGCATGACGGCGGCCGCCGGCCACTTGTGGTCCAGGATGCATATTATCGAGTGCCCGCGGCGGGCGGCATCAACAGCAACATCAAGGACATGTCGCTGTGGCTGCTCGCGCAAATGGGCGCGATGCCCGAGGTGCTGTCGCCCAAGCTGTTGCAGACGATCCACGCCTCGCTGGTCAAGACGCCCGGCGAGCGGCAGCGCCTGCGCAAATTCCTCGAGCGGCTCGGCGAGGCCGATTACGGCTATGGCTGGCGCAGCTATGATTATGCGGGGCACCGGATCGTCGGCCATCGCGGGGGAGTCAGCGGCTACCGATCGCTGATCCTGTTCGACCCGCAACGCAAAAGCGGCGTGGTGGCGCTGTGGAACAGTAACACCAACCAGCCCGCGGGGCTCGAGTTCGAAGTGATGGACATGCTTTATCACTTGCCGTTCCGCGACTGGATGGAGCTGGACGGCGGACGAACGGGGCCGGTTGCCGAACCTGCCGATCCGGACGCTGTCGGCGGCGCCGCGATCGCATCGGTTCCTGCCAGGGCGGCGCGCGCCCGCGGCTGATTTTGGCCGCGCGACTTTTTCCCGCAAAAATAGGAACATGTACCCCGCGCAGAGGGTTCTCGCTGGCACAACACAGGAGACTCTTATGGCAGACACCAACAAGCAGGACGCGGTCGCGTTACTCAAGGAAGATCACCGCACCGTCGCGGATTTGTTCGAGCAATTCGAGAAAGCCAGCGGCGAGGGCCGCAAGCAAAAGCTCGCCCAGCAAATCTGCCTTGAGCTGTCGGTCCACGCGACTATCGAAGAAGAAATTTTCTATCCGGCCTGCGAAGGCAAGGTCGAAGAGGATTTGCTCAAGGAAGCCTATGTCGAGCATGACGGCGCCAAGGTGCTAATCGCCGACATCGAGGCGGGCAACGGCCAGGGCGACGAATATTTCGACGCCAAGGTCAAGGTGCTCCAGGAGCAGATCGAGCACCACGTCGAGGAAGAGGAAAAGCGGATGGAGGGGCTGTTCAGTCAGGCGCGCCAAGCCGGGCTCGACATGGATGCGCTCGGCGAGCAGCTCGCGCGGCGCAAGGCCGAGTTGATTGCGACCTACCAGTCGAGCGGTCTGCCCAAGCCCGAGCTGACGACATTGCACGAGACCACGATCTGACCAAATTGCTTGTCGTGCGGGGCTTTGGGAGTCATCTTCCTGGCCCTGCGCGGGGAGCGATTATATGGCGGTCGGACCGCACATCACGGCCTTTTTCGACGAGCCGACCAACACGGTTTCCTATCTCCTGTCGGACCCAGGGACGGGAGCCGCCGCGGTTATTGACCCGGTCCTCGACTTCGATCCGGCCAGCGGCTCGGTCGGCACCCGATCAGCCGAGAAGGTCTTGGCTTTTGCCAACGAGCAGGGTCTTTCGATCGGCCTTGTATTGGAAACACATCCGCACGCTGACCATCTGACAGCGGCGGCCGTATTCAAGGACAGGACTGGCGCCAAAATCGGCATTGGGGCCGGAGTTTGTGCCGTCCAAAAGGCTTTCGCGCCCAAATTCTCTGCCGCCGATGTGACCTGCGAAGGCTGCGAGTTCGACTTGCTGCTGGACGACGGACAGCGCCTGGGGCTTGGCGATCTGACGATCGAAGTGATCGCCACGCCCGGCCACACGCCGGCCTGCATCAGTTACAAGATCGGGGACGCCGTGTTCGTCGGCGACACATTGTTCATGCCCGACTTTGGCACCGCCCGCTGTGACTTTCCCGGTGGCTCCGCGCACCAGCTCTACGGCTCGATCCAGCGACTCCTGTCGCTTCCCCCCGAAACGCGATTGTTCATGTGCCATGACTACAAGGCGCCGGGGCGCGACATGTTTGCGTGGGAGACGACGGTTGCCGATCAGCGGGCGCAAAACGTCCATCTCGGGGCCGGAGTTTGCGAAGCGACATACGCGAAAATGCGCCAAGCGCGCGATGCGAAGCTGGCGATGCCCAAGCTGTTGTTGCCGGCGATCCAGGTCAACATCCGCGCCGGTCGTTTCCCGCCGGCCGATGCCGACGGAGTCCATTATCTCAAAATTCCTCTGACGATGACACCGGGCGCGTAAGTCATTCGGCCGATAACCTTTTCTCAATCCTGCATGGTTAATATGCGATGTGGGCCGAATTCCTGGACATATCTCGCGGACCCCCCGCGTCAGCGTCAATCATGACGCCATTCTGGTCATGGACGATGGCTCGGAGCACTCGGTCATCATCACCGACGTGTCATCTGGCGGATTCCACCTGAGCACCGACAACACCATTCCCATTGGCTCGCATGTGTTCCTCAGGGTCGCCCGTTACGGCGATTTTCCAGCACAAATCCGCTGGGCGCTCGGCGGCGAGGCCGGTGGGGTATTTCTGCAGCCGGTCGAGCTTCCGACCGTCTGACGCCTGCTAAGCCCCGATGAAAACCGGGGTGCCGACTTCGGTCACCGTATACAGTTTCTAAGCGAATTTGACGGGCAGGCGGACGCAGCCGTGCGAGGCCGGGGTTCCAGGGTTGAACCCGGCGTGGAGCGCGACGCCATAATCGTCGAGACGCTGCATGAACGGCATCGGCGCATTTTCATATTTGCGGCTGTGAGCCATCGGTCTCTTCTCGAGGATCGGGAAGATTCCGGTCGGCGTCGGCTTGTCGTCCTTGCCGCTCGAGATGGTCGAGACCGCAACCAAGCTGGCGCCGCGATAGAGAAAGGCGAGCTGATCCGAGAGACTGATCACAACC
>JBDSXT010000140.1:0-5026 GCA_039925985.1 Sphingomicrobium sp. | reverse complement strand
GGCCAGCTTGCCATGCGCGGGCAGGAATATGTCGTTGCGCTCAAGCCGTGCGGCCGGGGGATGCTGCTCGAAACGCTGCGCTACGCCGATGAAGTCAACAAGGCGGCGAGCTTCTTTCGCGATATCGGCGACGCCAAGCCCGACCCCGACCTGCTCGACCTTGCCGCTACGCTGATCGAGAAGAAGACCGGTGAATTCGACGCGTCCGACTTCCACAATCGCTATGTCGATGCGCTCAAGGGACTGATCGCCGAGAAGCAGAAGAAAAAGGGCGAGAAGATTATCCAGGACCCGGACGACGGCAAGCCGGACAAGGCGTCGAATGTCATCGATCTGATGGCTGCATTGAAGAAGAGCCTAGGTGGCGACGAGGGAGGCTCGGCCAAGAAGCCGGCGGCCAGGAAAGCACCCGCGAAGAAGGCCGCCCCTCCGGTGAAAAAAGCGCCGGTGCGCAAGCGGGCTTAAGCCATGGCCCGCCGTCCACTCGACATCGCGACCTATAATGCGAAGCGCGACTTCAAGAAGACGGCCGAGCCCAAGGGGCGCAAGCTCAAGGGCGGCGGCAACAGCTTCGTCGTCCAGAAGCATGATGCGTCGCGGCTCCATTGGGATTTCCGCCTCGAGATGGACG
Organism: Sphingomicrobium sp.; assembly: GCA_039925985.1. Taxonomy (GTDB): domain Bacteria; phylum Pseudomonadota; class Alphaproteobacteria; order Sphingomonadales; family Sphingomonadaceae; genus Sphingomicrobium. The sequence continues at coordinate 4,395 of JBDSXT010000140.1, read as the reverse complement.
GGGTGCTCAAAAGCTGGGCGGTGCCCAAGGGGCCGAGCCTCGACCCCGGCCAGAACCGCCTGGCGATGCGCACCGAGGACCACCCGCTCGATTATGGCGATTTCGAAGGCACCATCCCCAAGGGCGAATATGGCGGCGGCACGGTGATGCTGTGGGATCAGGGCAGCTGGGTGCCTGAGCCGGGCAAGGACCCCAAGAAAACGATCGACGAGGGCCATTTGCACTTCAAGCTCGAGGGCGAGCGGATGAAGGGCGACTGGGTGATGTTCCGGCTGAAAGGCAAGCCCGGCGAGAAAGCTGAGCCGTGGATGCTCAAGAAAGTCACCGACGATTTCGCCGACGCGGATGCCGGGGACGCGCTGGTCGACGCGCATGTGACCAGCGTCACCACCGACCGGACGATGGCCGAGATCGCTTCCGGCTCGGACGTCTGGCGCTCGAATCGCGGGGGCCAGAAGGGTGGCAAAGCGAAAAAGAAGGCGGGAGCGGCGCCGCCGGCGTTCGTCGAGCCGCAGCTCGCAACCCTGGTCGATGCCGTGCCGACCGGCCCAGACTGGATCCACGAGTATAAATATGACGGCTATCGCCTACTGCTGGCGACCGGCGACGGCGCCGCGACCGCATGGACGCGCAATGGCAACGATTGGAGCGACAAATTCCGCTCCCTGGTCAAGGCAGCTGCCGAGCTGCCGTCCGGCTGCCTGATCGACGGCGAGGCCGTGGCGCTTAACGCCAAGGGCAAGCCCGACTTCCAGTTGCTGCAGTCGACGCTGAAAGAGAGCAAGGGCGCCAATCTTGCCTATTACGCCTTCGACCTGCTGGTCGACCGCGGCGAGGACATCCGCAAGCTCGCCAACCTCGAGCGCAAGGATCGGCTCGCGGCGCTGTTGAAAGGGGTCAGTGCGCCGATCCTCTACGGCGACCATATCATTGCCAAAGGCGAGGCGCTGTTCGACGCGATCTGCGCCGAGGGCGGCGAAGGCATCATCTCGAAGAAAGCGAGCGCGCTCTATCGCGGCACTCGCACGCGCTGCTGGCTCAAGGTCAAATGCATCCAGCGGCAGGAATTCGTCGTCGTCGGCTGGGCGGAAAGCGACAAGCGCCGCGGCTTCCGCTCATTGCTGCTCGGCCTTCGCGACGGCGACAGGCTGACCTACGCCGGCAAGGTCGGCACCGGCTTCAACACCAAGATGATCGAGGATTTGTCGGGGACCATGCGGCCGCTGGAGATCGATAAGGCGCCGCTCGAAGTGCCGCGCGCCGACCGCAAGGCCGCCCACTGGATCGCACCCAAGCTGGTCGCGGAGATCGCTTTTACCGAATTCACCGGCTACGGGATTCTTCGCCACCCGAGCTTCATCGCGTTGCGCGAAGACAAGCAGGCCAAGGACGTCGTCCGCGAGACACCGGCCAAGTTGCAGCCAGCCGAGAAAAAGGGCGAGCGGGCGACCGCCGACAGCTTTGGCATCAGGATCACCAACCCGGACCGGGTGATCTATCCAGAAGGCGGCGTCACCAAGAAGCAGCTTGCCGATTATTACGCCCAGATCGAGGCGCTGATGATGGTCGATAGCGGCCGCCGCCCGGTCACCCTCATTCGCTGCCCGCAGGGACGCGGCAAGCATTGCTTCTTCCAGAAACATGACACCGGATCGATGGGCGAGCACGTCAAGCATATCCCGATCAATGAAAAAGACGGCAAGATCGCCGACTACCTCTTTTTCGATGACGTCCGCGGGCTCCTCGCCTGCGTACAGATGGGGACGATCGAATTCCACGGTTGGGGCAGCCGGACCGACAAGGTCGAATATCCCGACCGGCTGGTGTTCGACCTCGACCCCGATGTCGGGCTCGATTTTGCCGCGGTCCGCAGCGCCGCGGTGCGCTTGCGCGAACTGCTCGCCGACCTTGGCCTCATAAGCTTCCCGCTTCTAACTGGCGGCAAGGGCATCCATGTCGTCGCGCCGCTCGACGCCAGCGCCAAGTGGGACAAGGTCAAATCGTTCGCCGAGCGCTTTTCGCGCGCCGTCGCGGAGGCCGAGCCCGAGCGCTTCACCGCCAACATCCGCAAGATTCAGCGCAAGAACCGGATCTTCCTCGATTGGCTCCGCAACCAGCGCGGCGCGACCGCGGTGCTGCCTTATTCGGCGCGGGCCCGCGAAGGGGCCCCCGTCGCCGCGCCGATCGCCTGGGAAGAGCTCGAAGACTATAAAGGCGGCAACGCATTCAGCATCCTCGACGCCGACAAATTGATCGAGCGGGCAGCCTCCAAAACACTTGCCGGTTGGGGTCAGGCGAAACAGGCGCTACCAAAGGCCTGATGCGCGCCTTCCTACTGCCGTTTTTATTCCTGCTGACCGCGGCGACTGCGCCCGAGACCGGGCGGCTGCGCTCAGCCGCTTCGCGCGTGTCGATCACCCGCGACGACTGGGGCATCGCCCACGTCCAGGGGATTAGCGACGCCGATGCCGTGTTCGGCATGATCTACGCCCAGGCCGAGGACGATTTCCCACGCATCGAAGCCAATTATCTGACCGCGCTCGGCCGGACTGCGGAAGCCGACGGCGAGAAGGCGATCTGGCAGGATTTGCGGGCGCGATTGTATGTCAGCGAGCCCGAGCTGAAAGCGCATTACGCAGCGAGTCCGCCGTGGCTGAAAGCGCTGATGAGCGGCTGGGCGGACGGGCTCAATTTTTACCTTGCGACTCATCCGCAAGTGCGCCCGCGGGTGCTCACCCGCTTTGAGCCCTGGATGGCGTTGTCGTTCACCGAAGGAAGCATCGGCGGCGACATCGAGAACATCGACCTTGGCGAACTCGAGAAATTCTATTCCGCTCGTCACTCCGGACTTGATCCGGAGCCGAAGAAGACGGCGCAGGCTCGCGATGAGGAACCCCGCGGATCCAACGGCATCGCCATCGCACCGGCGCTGACCGCCGACGGCAAGGCGCTGCTCCTGATCAACCCGCACACCAGCTTCTTCTTCCGTTCCGAGCAGCAAGTGACCAGCCTCGAAGGGCTCGACGCATATGGTGCCGCGACCTGGGGCCAGTTTTTCATCTACCAGGGCTTTAACGCGCACGCCGGCTGGATGCACACGACCAGCGGCGTCGACAGCGTTGACGAATTCGCCGAGCAGATCGGGCGGCAGGGCAAGGCGCCGGCCTACCGCTTCGGCGGCGCCTGGCGGCCGCTTGCCAAGCGCCTCGTCACGATTCGATACCGCAGCGCCGGCAGCAAGCTCGCATCGCGCAGCTTCGCCATCTGGCGCACGCACCGCGGGCCGATCGTCCGCTCCGAGAATGGCAAATGGATCGCCTTTGCAATGATGGATCGGCCGGTCGCGGCGCTGCAGCAGTCGTTCCTGCGCACCAAGGCGACCGACCTTGCCGGTTTCCTTGACGTCGCCAGGCTGCAGGCCAACAGCTCCAACAACACTTTGTTCGCCGACTCGAAGGGCGAAATCGCTTTCCTTCCACCGCAGTTCGTGCCGCGCCGCGACAACCGCTTCGACTATACCCAGCCGGTCGACGGCAGCGACCCCGTCGCCGACTGGAATTCGCTCCACCGCGTCAGTGACCTGCCCAACGTTATCGCGCCGCCCAACGGCTGGGTGATGAACACCAACAACTGGCCGTGGTCGGCGGCGGGCGCGTTCAGCCGAGCGGCGAACAGCTTTCCCAAATACATGGACATGTTCGGCGAGAACGCTCGCGGCGTACATGCCGTCAAGCTCCTCAGCGGGAGCCGGGCCTGGACTCTCGAGCGCCTCAACGCCGCTGCCTTCGACAGCGACCAGCCTGGCTTTGCGGCCCTGATCCCCGGGCTGATCCAGGCTTATGATGCGCTGCCAAAATCGGACCGCCTGCGGTCGGCGCTCGGCGGCCCGGTGGCGGCGCTTAGAGGTTGGGACTGTCGCTGGAGCGCGGAGTCGGTCCCGAACACAGTCGCCAACTTCTGGGGGGAGGAAATCTGGAAGCTTTCGACCAGTCCGGAATGGGATGACGGCCTGCCGGTCTACCAACGGCTCCAGCGCGTCACCGGGCAGCATAAGCTCGCCGCGCTCAGTGCCGCGGTTGACCGCTTGCAGCGCCAGTTCGGCCGCTGGCAAGTGCCGTGGGGCGAGATCAACCGCTTCCAGCGGATCTCGCGCGCCATTGACCACCCATTCAGCGATGCCGCGCCGAGCATGCCGGTCCCGTTCAGCTCGGCCAGGTGGGGCTCGCTGGCCTCGTTCGGCGCATCGCCCAAGCCCGGCACCAAGCGCTGGTACGGAACATCCGGCAACAGTTTCGTCGCAGTCGTCGAATTCGGCCCCAGGGTGCGCGCCCGCGCGGTGACCGCCGGCGGCGAAAGCGGCGATCCCGCTTCACCGCACTTCAACGACGAGGCGCA
>JBDSXT010000139.1:0-8776 GCA_039925985.1 Sphingomicrobium sp. | reverse complement strand
AAGCAGCCCGGTCTCAAGCGAAGAAAATTGGTCGGGGAGAGAGGATTCGAACCTCCGGCCCCTGCCTCCCGAAGACAGTGCTCTACCAGGCTGAGCTACTCCCCGACCGACCACCGGGCGTAAGCCGCGGGGGTCAAGGCGCGGGCTTGGTAGCCGCGACCCCAGCGATGCGCAAGGGAAGCACGAAGTTGAATCAGTGCCCCAGCGTGCGCAGCCATTGTTCGACGCGGACCATCTTTTCGCGTGGGCTGCCAGCGCGCGCGGACCCCTCTTCGGCGGCTTCGATGCGGCGCCAGTCGGCGAAATCACTGGCTTTGACGCCGCGCTCTGCGAGCAGTTGCTTGAGCCCTTCGCCACCGGTGCGGTCGCCAACGCTGCCGGCAGGCATGGCGGCGGCGATTGCTTCGGCTACCTCATAGCCATCGGGACGGTTGGTACCGATCGTGCCGGTCGGGCCGCGCCGCGCCCAGCCGACGGCGTAGAGCCGGTCGGCAATGCGGCCACCCTGGTTGAGGAACTTGCCGCCGCGATCGTCATGGGGAACGCCGGCGATCGGCGGGGTCGAGTAACCGATGCAGGAGATGATCAGCGAAGCGGGGACTTCGTAGGTTTCGCCGGTGCCGCGAGCGCCGCCTGTCTCGTCCAGTTCGGTGCGCTCGACGATCAGCCGTTCGGCGCGGCCATCACCCTCGATGGCGAGCGGCTTGGCGAAGAAATCGAATATCATCGACTTGGGCCGGTTCGCGCGGATGTCGTTGAAGTCGCGCAGGATCGTCACCGATTTGCGCTTTCCCGGCTCGAGCGCGGCATCGGCCTCGACCGGCGGGAAATCCTTGGGGTCGATGATCGGCAGCGCCGCTTCGAGATGGGCGAGTTCGCCCAACTCCTTGGGGGTCATGGCGATCTGGTGCGGGCCGCGGCGGCCGAGGATCGAGATGGTCTTGATCGCCGACCGGTCGAGCGGGTCGAGCGCGTGGCCGACGATGTCCGAGCCGTGGAATTCACCGCGGGTCTTCGACAGGATGCGCGCGCAATCGAGCGCGACATTGCCATTGCCGATGACCGCGGCGTGCGTGCCGTCGAGCGGCGGATCGAGATCGGCGAACTCGGGGTGGCCGTTGTACCAGCCGACGAACTCCGCCGAGCCGATAACGCCGGGCAAGTCCTCGCCGGGAATGCCGAGCTTGCGGTCGTGCGGCGCGCCGATCGCAAGAACGACGGCGTCATAGAGACCGAGCAGCTCATCGACCGAGACGTCGCTGCCGACGCAGACATTGCCGATAAAGCCCACCGCCTCGGTTTCGGCGACCTTGTCGTAGCGCTTGGCGACGGCTTTGAGCGACTGATGGTCGGGTGCGACCCCGAAGCGGATCAGCCCGTACGGCACCGGATAGCGGTCGATAATGTCGATGCGCGCCTCAGCTCCATACGCTTTGGCGAGCGCCTCGGCGGTGTAGAAGCCCGCCGGCCCCGACCCGACCACCGCGAAATGCCGCATATTCCCTCCCCGGACACCGATGTTCCTCCCTATCGCGCGTCGATGGGGAGGAACTAGTCCCTTTTGTCCTCGAGGAGGATGTTGCCCTTCTTTTGCAGCATCGCCTGGATCGGGCCCGCGAACATCGCCAGCATGCCGGGCAGCATCACTTCGACGTGGACCTTGGTCTCCTGCACGCCAATCCTCGCGGCGACTTCCTGCCCCAATGCCGAGATGGTGAGGTTGAGTTCATCGCCGATCCAGTTGGACTCGACGTGGGCAGAGCCGCCCGGGATGTGGTCCTTCAGCTGGTGAATATTGTTGGCGATGCGGCGCCGGGCCTCGTCGCGGCCAAGTTTATGCGGAAGGTCGACCTGGATTGGCTTTTGCATTGGCCGACAGTGGGAGGCCGTTCGGCGCTTTTCAAGCCGCGCCGCTCGTTCAGCGCTTCTCAAGCCGGTCATGGCCATTATGGTCGCGCCATGTTGCTCGCCGCCGCCATTGCGATTGCCGCGTCCTCAGCTCAGCCGATGCTGACGTCTGTGCCGGGGCCGGCCTCTGCGTACATTACCGCGGGGCAGGACGAGCCCGGCTATCGCAATTGGTACATGGCGACGCCGGCGCACTCGATCGCGGTCACCAGCTTCAACAACTACCTAACCACTTACGGCGTCGGCGGCATCCTGCCGACCTGGCAGCTGTTGCGCACGGCCTCGTCATGGCAACGCTGCGGCGCCCAGCCGTACGAAGTCCCGCCGGTGTCGGAATGGCCCAATGTCGTCCAGACGCTGCGTTATGTGCGCGACTATGTGGTCCCGGCGGTCGGGCCGGTTGAGCCGGTGTCCGCATATCGCAATCCGGCGCTCAATGCCTGCGCTGGCGGCGCGCCGGAAAGCGCCCACAAGCATTATTCGGCGATCGACATGGTGCCGTTGCGCCCGACCACCCGCGAAGCGTTGATGCACACCTTGTGCGCGGTACACGCGCGGCGCGGTGAGCCTTATGGCGTCGGTCTCGGTTTCTATGCCTTCGTTCGCTTCCACGTCGACACGACCAAGTTCCGGCGCTGGGGGGCGGACGCCGACTCCAGCACCTGTCCGCCGATCATCCATGCCGATGACTATGGGACGGTCTATCAGCCGCCCGTCCAGTCGCCGATACAGCCGCAGGTGCAGCCACCGTCGCAGCCGCCAGTGCAGCCGCCGGTGCAGTCGCGACCACTGGCAATCTCGCCGCCGCTCGATCCGCTGGCGCCCACACCCAAGCCCTAGCCGCGGCATTCCCCTTGCGCTGGTGGTGTGCGACCCAATATCGCCGCCTACCGAGGGATGACCTGAATGGATCTGGAAAAACTTACGGAGCGCGCGCGGGGGTTTCTCCAGGCAGCGCAAACCATTGCGGTGCGCGAACATCACCAGCGCATTGCCCCGGCCCATTTGCTGAAAGCGCTGCTCGACGACGAGCAGGGCATGGCTGCTGGGTTGATCCAGGCGGCCGGGGGGGATTCCAAGGCGGCGCAGCGCGAAGCTGATGCACTGGTCGCCAAGGTGCCGGCGGTGACGGGCACAGGCGCCACGTCGGCGCCAGCGCTCGAAGGCGACACGATGCGCGTCCTCGACCAGGCCGAGCAGGTCGCGAAGAAAGCCGGCGACAGCTACGTCACCGTCGAGCGGATCCTGCTGGCGATGACGCTGGCCAAGGGCAGCGATGTCGGCAAGGCGCTGGCAACGGCGGGCGTCGATGCGCAGGGATTGAACGCCGCGATCGAGAAACTGCGCGGGGGCCGCACCGCCGATACGCAATCGTCAGAGGACCGTTACGACGCTCTCAAGCGCTTCTCGCGCGACCTCACCGAGGCGGCTCGCCAGGGCAAGCTCGACCCGGTGATCGGCCGCGACGAGGAAATCCGCCGCACCATCCAGGTGCTGGCCCGCCGGACCAAGAATAATCCGGTGCTGATCGGCGAGCCCGGCGTCGGCAAGACCGCGATCGCCGAAGGGCTGGCGCTGCGGATCGCCAATGGCGACGTGCCCGACGGCATCAAGGACCGCCGGCTGCTGAGCCTCGACATGGGCTCGCTGATTGCCGGCGCGAAATATCGCGGCGAGTTCGAGGAACGGCTGAAAGGCGTGCTCGACGAGGTCAAGCAGGCTGAGGGCGAAGTCATCTTGTTCATCGACGAGATGCACACGCTGGTCGGGGCCGGCAAAGGCGAAGGCGCGATGGACGCTTCGAATTTGCTTAAGCCGGCGCTGGCACGCGGCGAGTTGCACTGCATCGGCGCGACCACGCTCGACGAATATCGCAAGCATGTTGAAAAAGACGCGGCGCTCGAGCGGCGCTTCCAGCCGGTGTTCATCGGCGAACCGACGGTGCCCGACACCATCTCGATCTTGCGCGGCCTCAAGGAGAAGTACGAGCTCCATCACGGGGTGCGGATCACCGACGCCGCGATCGTCGCCGCGGCAACCCTGTCGAACCGCTACATCGCCGACCGCTTTTTGCCGGACAAGGCGATCGACCTGATGGATGAAGCGGCGAGTCGCATCCGCATGGAGGTCGAATCCAAGCCCGAGGAAATCGAGAATCTCGACCGGCGGATCATCCAGCTGAAGATCGAGCGCGAGGCGCTCAAGAAGGAGCCGGACAAAGCGTCGATGGACCGGCTCGCCAAGCTTGAGGAGGAGCTGGCCAATCTCGAGCAGCAATCGGCCGAGCTGACCGGGCGCTGGCAGGCCGAAAAGGACAAGATCGCCGGCGAGGCCAAGATCAAGGAGCATCTCGACGCGGCGCGGATCGAGCTCGAGCAAGCACAGCGGACGGGCGATCTCGCCAAGGCCGGCGAGCTTCAATACGGGCGCATCCCGGAGCTCGAGAAACAGCTGTCGGACGCAGCCCAGCAGACCAAGGGCGCGATGCTGCGCGAGGAAGTGACCGACCAGGACATCGCCGGGGTCGTCGCGCGCTGGACCGGGATTCCGGTCGAGCGGATGATGGAGGGCGAGCGCGAGAAACTGCTGCAGATGGAAGCAACGATCGGCGCGCGGGTGATCGGCCAGGAGGCAGCGGTCAAAGCGGTTGCTTCGGCGGTGCGCCGTGCGCGGGCCGGGCTCCAGGACCCCAACCGGCCGCTGGGCTCATTCCTGTTCCTCGGGCCGACCGGCGTTGGCAAGACCGAGCTGACCAAGGCGCTTGCCGAATTCCTGTTCGACGACAGCTCCGCAATGGTTCGCATCGATATGTCCGAGTTCATGGAGAAACACGCGGTTGCGCGGCTGATCGGCGCGCCGCCGGGCTATGTCGGCTATGAGGAAGGCGGGGTGCTGACCGAAGCCGTGCGGCGGCGGCCTTACCAGGTGGTGTTGTTCGACGAGGTCGAGAAAGCCCATGGCGACGTGTTCAACGTGTTGCTGCAAGTGCTCGACGACGGCCGCCTCACCGACGGTCAGGGCCGGACGGTCGATTTCACCAATACAATCATCATCTTAACCTCAAATCTCGGCAGCCAGTATCTGGCGTCTCTGGGTGAAGATGACGAAGTTTCGAAGGTCGAAAGCCAGGTGATGGAAGTCGTCCGCGGCCATTTCCGGCCCGAGTTCCTCAATCGCCTCGACGAGATCATCCTGTTCCACCGGCTTTCCGCCGGTCACATGGGCCCAATCGTCGACATTCAGGTCGCCCGGCTCCAGCAATTGCTCGACGACCGCAAGGTGCGGCTGGAACTCACCGACGGGGCCCGCGCCTGGCTTGGTCGCGTCGGCTACGATCCGGTTTATGGTGCTCGGCCGCTCAAGCGGGCAGTTCAAAAGCACCTCCAGGATCCCCTTGCGGACAAAATCCTGTCGGGCGAAATCTGTGACGGAGCGGTGGTGCGCGTTGAAGAAGGCGACGGGCAGCTAGTTCTGACGCCGATCTCGGACGCTCGAGAAGCGGCGGAGTGAAGGCGGCTATTTGCAGGTTGTGCCGTTAGTGACGCACGGACTCCGTTGAGCTGCGTCGACGGCCTCCCGGTCCAGGCGCTTGCGCTCTTCCCATTCGGAACGGGCGCCGCAGAACCTCTTTGTTGCGAGCCGGCTTCCGGTCAGCGTGATGTCCTCGCAGACTCGCTCGTTGGGGTCCTTGGCCTTCTTAGGAGCTTGGGCCGTCGCGGCTGGAGGAATCGCGCTCGCCGCAAGACCGGACCAAACCAATGCTATCGCCGCAATGGGGTGCACAATTTTGAGCATCTCTCGCCTCCAATTGGATCAGGCCGGGCTTAGCAGGTTGGCGCTCCGGTGTGCGTATTGGTTGTGGTGCACGGCGGGTTGGCTGCCCTTTGAGCCTGGTCGATGGCCTCGCGGTCCAACCGAAGTCTTTCCGCCCACTGGGCCCGGGTTGCGCAAATTTTCTTGACCGCCAGCCGGCTTCCAGTGAGCGTGATTTTTTCGCAGATGCGCTCATTCGGGTCGCCACCAACTGCGGTATCGACCCGATTGGCGGCGGCGGCCGGCATCGCAAGCAGCGCGCTGATGCTGCCGATAAACAATGGACAATGTCGCAGACGCATGGTGCAGTCCTTATCGTATCGTTTGAACTTTATTGTCCACTCATTCCGCGTCGCGTCTGGACCCGCTCAATCTCTTGCCGGTCCTGAAGCTGGACGTCCGCCCATTGGGCGCGGGTCATGCACACCCGGCGAGTGGCGAGGCGACTACCGAGCACATTTTGCCGTTCGCAAACAATCTGATTGGGGTCGAGCGGTTGTTGTGCCGCTGGCCGTCGCGGCTCGGTTGCGGGCGCCGGACAAGCGAGCAGGATCGCGACCAACCCGCTGACGCGCCGCGAACGAACGTTCCGGTCACATTCTATTCCCCCTTCAAGGGCCGGTTCACCTGGATTTTTTCGATCGCCTGCCGGTCCTGCAGCCGCAAATCGGCCCATTGGGCGCGAGTATGGCAGATGCGCCTCGAACTAAGTCGGCTGCCGAGGATTTCCTGCTTTTCACAGACGATCTGATTAGGATCGAGCGCCCTTTGAGGCTGCGCGGCGCTGGGCTGAGCCGGCGGCTGCGCAACTGCAGGCAGAGCCGTCGTCGTGGCCAATAGCAATATTCCGCCCCGAACAATGCCTGCTGTCATTTTAGTCTCCTGTACTGGCTGGATATTTTCCATCCGTTGGAACCTGTTAGCAGCGATTTACCACCGCTGACCCTAACAGCGCAATATCGGACAGCGATGGCCGATGGATGTCATTGGCGATCAACGAGCGGGAGTACTCACAAACCGCCGACCGGCGCGGCTTCGCTTTCGAGCAGGGCGGTCGCCGCCTGCCGCTCGATCATGCTCAGACCCGGGTGCCAGATATCAAAAATGAACACCACGCGGAGTTGATCGGTGGGGTTGCGGGCTTCATGCTCGATCGTGTCGTCGAAGACGAATGCCTCGCCCGGGTGCCAATGCCGGGTCTCGGCGCCGACCCTGAACCAGCACCCGTCGGGCACAATCAGCGGCAGATGACAAACCAGCCGCGTGTTGTTGACGCCGACGTGCGGCGGGATGGCGGTGTTCGGCGCAAGCAGCGAGAACATCGCATTCGGTCCGACGCCGCGCACAGCAGGCTGGCCGACGCTGTCAAGCAAGGCCAGCGTTCGCGGACAATGGGCAGCGTTGGCGTCGATCTTGCTGCCGTTCTGCAACAAATGAATCGCGGTCCAGTCCCTGCTTTGATTGAGTGGCTGCCATTGAGCGAGCGGCTGATGCTCGGCATATTGAATGTACGGCACGAGCTCCGCCCGCTCGGCCGCCATCACCGCCTGGAATTCGGCGGCGATTTCGTCGGTGGCGGCTTCGAGCTTGTCGAGCCAGGGAAACAGCCGGCGGGGGTGAAACTCGCGCTCGACGAGCCCGGGGAAATGAAAATGGGTCGGCTCGCTGTGATAAGGGCGGGTGCGGCGCAGAGCATTGGATCGGAAGCGTGCGATGCGTTCACGCTCCTCGGCGTCCGCTTTCTCTTCGACGGCAACCATTTGCGCCTTCATTCGCGCTTCGCGTGCACTGAGCCAGGCGTCGCGCCGCTTCTCCCCCTGCGCAACCGCGGCGGCGAGCGGCCCGGGCAGGTGGCCTGCCGGCCGTTGCGCAAGCGCATTGCTCCATGCCTCGCCGGCCTCGTCTTCGCCGAGCGCCTCAAGGAGGGACGCGCGCATGACCAGCGCGACAAAGTCCAAGGGAGAATGGGTCAAGGCTTGCTGCACGGCGGTCAAGGCCGCGCGAGGCTGTCCCGCCGCCCGGCTCACGGCGGCCAGTTTCAAATGCAACTGCACGTCGTCTGGAGCGGAGCCAGCCGCCTGGCTTAGTAAATCTTGCGCCTGGGACAAATCTCCCGACGCAGCCGCACGATCGGCATTCGCAAGCCAGTCGGCCGGATTGCCGGTCATCGCAAATCGTAACCGAACTTGTCGATCCACGGCTGCAACACCGGGAAAATTGGCTCGAGATGTTTGCGGTAGTGCCGCCACCGCCCCGCGGACCGGGTGTAGATCGGCTCGACGACCTGGGCATAGCTCGCAGTCTTGATCCGGCCGCGGCCGTGCGCTGTCGACTGGTGGTCGAGAACCTCGTCGCTCCAGTCGAGCCCGAGAAATTCGAACAACGAGCGCAGCTCGCGCTCGCGGTCGGCGACGACATTCTCGTAAATGACGGTGTGCATTGGCAATTGAAACAACTCCTGAGCCCGTTCGAACTGGCGAAAGCTCAAATCGTAGAGCTCCGCGGCGGTGTCGAGGCCGAGAAAGCTCGACATGCCTGCGTTTAGCTTGAAATTGGCCATGAAGCAGCTGAGCACGACGTCGCACGGGTGCCTGATCGCAAGGATGAGGCGCGCAACCGGAAAGAGCCTGCGGATGATCGGCAACAGGTTCATCGACAGAGGGTTCTTGTCGATAAGCAGATTTCCAGAATTCATCGGCACAAGCGATGCAGCGGTCCTGAAGTAAGCGTCCCTCGCCCGCCGGATCAGTTCATCATCAAGGGTGGGAAGCTCAGAGGTATTAGGAAGAAGCGCCTCAGCCGCGTTCAGTGTTGGTTCCTCCTCCAGCACTTCGATTTTCGGATGACCCATCAACATGGTGTCGAGCAAGGTCGTGCCGGATCGCGGAAAACCAACGAGGAACGTCGGGGCAGGCCGGCCATCGGCGCTTGCTTCCTCCCGCCATCTCTCGCGCCAGGCATCCGTCATCGCCTGGTGCCGGACCCGAATGGATTCTCGAAAGTCTTGCGCGCGCTCCCTTGGCCGGGTCGGATCCGCCCGTTGAAGGTCGTTCAT
>JBDSXT010000138.1:0-2719 GCA_039925985.1 Sphingomicrobium sp. | reverse complement strand
GGGGCAATATCGTCAACGGCATCGACCTCGCGCGTCGCATTGATGGGACAGAGATTTTTGGCGTTACGACGCCACTGATCACCAATGCCGACGGCAGCAAGATGGGCAAGACCGCGCAAGGGGCGGTGTGGCTCAACGCCGACCAACTCTCACCCTACGATTATTGGCAATTCTGGCGGAACACCGACGACGTGAATGTCGGCCGTTTCCTCAAACTGTTCACCGATTTGCCGCTCGAACAGGTCAAGCTGCTCGACGCCTTGACCGGCGCCGACATCAACCAGGCCAAGGTCGCGCTGGCGACCGCGGCCACCGCCATCCTCCACGGCGAAGATGCCGCCCGCGCTGCGGCCGACACCGCGAAGACGACCTTCGAGCAGGGTGGCAGCGGCGGCGACCTGCCGTCCTTGTCGATCGGCCAAGAAATGACCATTGCCCAGGCACTGACCGGCCTCGGCTTCACTGCCTCCAACGGCGAGGCGAAGCGCAAGATTGCCGAGGGCGCGGTGCGGCTCGATGACCAATTGGTCAGCGATCCGGCGATGACAGCGACTCCGGGCAAACTCAGCCTCGGCAAGAAGAAGCACGGGTTGCTTACCCGCTAGCCGCTTCGGATCAGCCCCACGGCCTGATCGCGCTCGAACAGATAGAGACAGACCCGCGCCGCCTGCCCACGTGCTCCCTTGAGACCACCATCGCGGTCGAGCAGCAGCTGGGCATCGCTCTGCGCAATCGGCGCCAGCTCGGCGACTTCCTCGGCCGAGGCAATGCGGAATCCCACTTCTCCCGACTGCTTGGTGCCGAGGATCTCACCCGGCCCGCGCAACCGCAAATCTTCCTCGGCGATCCGAAAACCATCGTTCGTCTCGCGCATCAGCGCCAGCCGCGCTCGGGCAGTCTTTGACAGGTTCCCGCCCCGCACCAGCAGGCAGACGCTCTTGGCCTCCCCGCGCCCGACCCGGCCGCGCAGCTGGTGGAGCTGGGCCAATCCGAACCGATCGGCGCCCTCGACGATCATCAAAGTCGCATTGGGCACATCGACCCCGACCTCAATCACCGTGGTCGCCACCAGCACCGCGATGTCTCCGGACGCGAAAGCGGCCATCACCGCATCCTTATCCAACCCCTTCATCCGCCCGTGGACCAGCCCGACCCGCTCGCCGAACCTGAGCCGAAGCACCGCCGCCCGCTGCTCGGCCGCCGCCCGGTCGCTGGTATCGCTTTCCTCAACCAGCGGGCACACCCAATAAGCCTGGCCCCCGCTCGCCAAATGCCGCCCGAGCCCGTCGATTACCTCGGGCAAGCGCTCGTCGCTGATAACCCGCGTCTCGACCGGCGTTCGCCCCGGCGGCATCTCGTCGATCTTGCTGACATCCATCTCGCCACATTGGGTCAGCGTCAGCGTCCGCGGGATCGGCGTCGCGGTCATCACCAGCAAATGCGGCGGACGATCCGCCTTGGCCGACAGCAGTAGCCGCTGCGAGACCCCGAAGCGGTGCTGCTCGTCGATCACCACCAGGCCTAGGTTCTTGTACCCGACCTTTTCCTGGAAAATGGCGTGTGTACCGACAAGAATGTCGATCGACCCGTCGGCGAGCCCCATCAGCACCGCCTCGCGCGCCTTGCCCTTGTCGCGGCCGGTCAGGATCGCCACCCGCACCCCGACCGCATCGAGCTGTCCGAGCAGCGTCGCCATATGCTGGCGAGCGAGGATCTCCGTCGGCGCCAGCAGCGCGGCCTGCGCCCCCGACTCGACCGCCGATAGTATCGCCATCAGGGCGACCAGTGTCTTGCCCGAGCCGACGTCGCCCTGGAGCAAGCGCAGCATCGGCACCGGCTGCGCCATGTCACCGCGAATTTCCTCGATGACCCGCCTCTGGGCTCCGGTCAGCATGTACGGCAGCCGCAGTTTCTCGATCAGCCGCCCGTCGCCTGCCACCTGTACACCGCGCTTGCGCCGCGAATCCTGTCGCAGAAGCATCAGCGCCAATTGGTTGGCGAACACTTCGTCATAGGCGAGCCGGCGCCGGCTCGACGTGGCCAGCGGCTCGGCATGCGCTTCCGCCAGCGCCGCGCGCCACGGCCGCCAACCTTCGCGCGTACTCAGGCTCGGCTCGGTCCATTCGGGCAACTCCGGTGCGCGTTCGAGAGCGGCGGCCGCCAATTCTCCCAACCGCCGGTTGGTTAGCCCCTCGCTCAGCGCATAGACCGGCTCGCGCAGTGCCGGCGCCGATCCCTTGCCGGGTTCGGTGACTTCGGGGTGGATGATTTGCCACTCGTCGCCATAGGCTTCGAGCTTGCCGGAGATCGTCCGCTTCTGGCCGAGTGGCAGGCCGCGCTTGGCCCAGCCCGGATTGTTGAAATAGACCAAAGTCAGCGTGTTGCCATCGCTGTCCGACGTGAACACCCGCATCGGCCCGCGGCCCGATGGCGATTCGCGGATTTCGAACGGCGTAACGTCGACGATGACGTTGCGGCCGAGCACCGCGGCGCTCGCCGCCTCTACCCGCAACCGTTCGATCGATCCGGTCGGAAGGTGAAACAGCACGTCCGCGACCCGCGTCAGGCCGAGCCGCTTGAGCGCCTTGGCGACTTGCGGCCCGACCCCCTTCAGCACCTCGGCTTCGGCGAACAGCGGGTTGAGGATTTCCGGGCGCATGGCTGTGTCTAACCGCAAGCCACGGCGGGGTGACAGCGAGAAGTTGCGTGCCTATCTGAC
>JBDSXT010000137.1:0-17732 GCA_039925985.1 Sphingomicrobium sp. | reverse complement strand
TCGCGCCGACCTGCGCGCGCTGGTGGCGCCGAAGGAACAACAGCTCGATCTGTTCGCTGCCTGAGGCATGCTTGCCGACGGGCCGATGATCGACGCACACCGGGTCACCCTTGCCGCCGAAGATGATTTCGAGGGGTGGCGCGACGCCGCGCGCGAGCTGGCCGAGGCCGACGTTCCGCCATCTGCGATCGTGTGGAATGTCGACGGCGGCGAGCCCGACCTTTTCGGTGGCGCATCCACCCCTGCCCCCTCGGGTCCGAGCTTCGCCGTCCCGCGCACCTTCGTCGACATGGCGCGCCGCGCGATCTGCCATTCGGATCCCGAACGATTCGCCCTGCTCTATGCGATGCTGTGCAAATTGCGCGGCAATCGCCACGCGATGGAGGACCGCGCCGATCCCCTGCTCGATCGGCTGCAGCGGATGGCCAAGGAGGTCCGCCGCGACGAGCATAAGATGCACGCGTTCGTGCGCTTCCGCGAATTGGCCGGGCCCGGCGGAGACACGCGCTTCGTCGCCTGGTTCGAGCCCGACCATCACATCGTCCGCCTCACCGCCGGCTTCTTCGTCCGCCGCTTCGCCAACATGCGCTGGTCGATCCTGACCCCCGAACTCAGCGTCCACTGGGACCGCGAAACGCTGACCGAAAGTCCCGGCGCGGTGCGCGGCGACGCGCCGGACGGTGATCCGGTCGAGGAGGTCTGGAAGACCTATTACGCGAGCATCTTCAACCCGGCGCGGGTCAAGATCAAAGCCATGACCAAGGAAATGCCCAAGAAATATTGGAAGAACATGCCCGAAACTGCGCTCATCGGCGAGCTTCTCGCAGGCGCCCAGAAACGCGAGGCGGCGATGATCGAAACCTCCCGCAGCCAGGACCCGCCGCCCGGCGCGAACCTCTTCGCCAGCTGGGAAGCGCTCAAGGCCGAAGCCGCGTCATGCACGCGCTGCGACCTCTACAAATGCGCGTCTCGCACGGTGTTCGGCGAAGGCCCGCTCGACCCCGCGATCCTGTTCGTCGGCGAACAGCCCGGCGACCAGGAGGATCTTGCCGGGCGCCCCTTCGTCGGTCCCGCGGGGCAAGTGTTCAATGCCGCGCTTGCCGAGGCGGGCATCGACCGCGCCACCACCTACGTCACCAACGCCGTCAAGCATTTCAAATTCATCGCGCGCGGCAAGCGGCGCATCCACAACAAGCCCGACGCCGGCGAGATAGAGGCGTGCAAATGGTGGATCGATCAGGAGCGCAGCCTGATTAAGCCGCCGGTGACCGTCGCGCTCGGCGCCACTGCGGCGCGCTCCCTAACCGGCAAAACCCTGACCATCAGCCGCGCTCGCCAAGCTCCGCTGACGCTTGCCGACGGCAGCGAATGCTGGATCACCGTTCATCCCAGCTTCCTGCTACGCATCCCCGAACGCGACTGTCGTGCCGAGGAGCGGGCAAAGTTCATCGACGACCTCAAACGCATCAAGGCGCGCGCGGCGGCGCTGGCAGCCTAAATCCCGAATCGCAGCGTTGCCTGGAGGGTCCGCGGCGTGCCCGGCGCGATGTTGTTGTCGCCATTGGCCGTTGCAAAATAGTTCGCGCCGAAGATATTCTCGACATTGACCTGAGCTTCGACGCCCTGCGCCAGCTTATAGAAAGCGGCGCCGTCTACCCGGGCATAACCGGGAAGCCTCACCGCATTGCCGATCGATGTGAAGGATTTGGACCGGGCGATGATTCCAAGCCCTAAACCCAGTTTGTTCGTGGCCTCATAGCGGTTCCACAATGAGAAAGTGTGCCGCGGCACCAACGGCACTTCGCAATCACCGGCCGGACAGGCCTGGGTCGCCTGCGTAACCTTGGCCTTTTGCCAGGCATAGCCGGCCGAGATTTGCCAGCGATCGCTGACGCTGCGCTCCAGCCCAAGCTCGAGACCGCGGCTGCGCTGGGCGCCGGTCAGAACTGTCACTGCAGGGTTGGACGGGTCGGTTGCGCGGGTGTTGGTTCGGTCGAGTTGATAGATCGCCGCGGTGGCTAGCAGTCCGTCGACCGGTTCCCATTTCGCGCCGATTTCGTAATTGTCGAAGCGCTCCGGCTTCAATGCTTCCGTTGTCGCGGTGAGTCCGCCGAACTGGTCGCCAGACTGGGGCAAATAGGACCGGCCGTAATTGGCGTAGACCGAAAGATTGGGCTTCGGCTTGAAGATCAGGCCGAGGCGGGGCGAAAGCAATTGGTCGTTGCGGCTGAACCTTGTGCCGGCGCCATGGAAATCGTCGACCCGCAACTTGAAGCTGTCGAAGCGCAGGCCGGCGACGATTTCGAACATCGGCGAGAAGCGCATCTGATCCTGGATGTAGACGGCAGCAACGGTCGCCCGCGTTCGGTTGTTCGCGTCGCTTCCGGCATTGGCGTAAATCAAATCGGCGTCGATCATCGGGTCGTCCAGCCCGACGTGATTCTGCCCCGGTGCGAACAAACCGGTTTCGCGGAAATTGCGGGACTTCTGGCGCCCTACTTCAAAGCCGAGCAGCAAAGTCTGGTCGATCCCAGCGAGCTTGTTGTTCCAGATGACGTCGGTCTGATTGAACGCGTTCCGGCGCTTTGTCGCGTTGTGATAGGCGCCCAACGTGACGACGAGGCTGGCTTCGTTGAGGTCGGCGGGATAAATATTCTGATAGAATTTATTGTAAACCCCGACGAGCGTCCGGCTGCGCAGCGTCAAAGTGTCGCTCAGTTGATGCTCGATACCCATGGCGGCGACATGCACATCGGCCTTTGCAAAGCTGTGGTCCGGATCGCCGAAGAAGACACTGTCGAAGCCCTTCAGCGGCGAATTGCCGTCGGCGGGGACACCGCGATCGGCCGTCCGCCGATCGTGAAAATATTCGTAGGACAGGTCGATTCGCGTGTTGTCGCCCACCTTGACGCCAAGCACAGGGTTGATCCCATAGCGTTCGAGATTGACGTGATGGCGGAAGCTGCCGCCATTCTCATAGACGCCGTTGACGCGTAGTGCCGCACTTCCACCAAGTAGCTGGTCGACGTCGCCAGTCAGGCGGACTCCTCCCTCGCTGTCGCCGGACGCCGAGAATTGGCGATTGGCATTGTAACTCGGGCGCTTGGTGACTCGATTGACGATTCCGCCGCCGCCGCCGCGTCCGAAGATCATCGCGTTGGAGCCGCGCATCACTTCTACCCGCTCGACATTGTAGAAATCCCGGAAATATTGGACGTCGTCGCGGATGCCGTCGACGAAGAAATCGGCGGTGCTGTTATTGCCGCGCAGGACGATGGTATCGCGATTGCCCTCGCCGCTGCCGAACGACGCGCCGGGCACGTAGAGCATGACGTCGGAAATCGACCGCAGGTTCTGATCTTCGATCTGGCGTTCGGAAATGACGGTCAGCGCCTGCGGGATGTCCTTGATGTCGGTTGGCGTCTTGGTCGCCGTGCTCGTCGAGCGCACGCCATATTCAGGACGTTGGCCGGTAACGACGATGACATCGCCGGCATCCGCCATCTCGGCGCCATCGATGGAACTGCTTTCAGCGAGGACAGGCGCGGCGCTGACTAACAGTGCGGCAGCGAGCGGAATGGAGCGGGTCAGGATCATGGTCCCGCGCCCTATCGTTAATGATAGTCATTCGCAATAGGGTGCTATCTCTCTCCGCGGCCGCGAACGGCGGTCTGGTCGCGAGCCCGCATGGCTTTGTCATAGGCATCGACCAGTTCGTCGAAGGTTTTGCGGAACACAGTCGCCTCGCGGTGGAACGGCACGCCCGTTCCCTGGGCTATCGAGTCGCTCAGCAGCCAGTCGAAATGCCTCTCGGCGGCATCCCGCCGCCGACCTTCGCGTGCGGCCTGCTGCAGCCCGATCATCGCGTCCTGGATCAACTGGTAGCGCTCTCTCCAGATCCGCGAGCCAGTGAGCGCCTTGCTCACCGTAACGGCGCAACCAACGGCGCGCGACCACTCGAACCAGCCGTCGAAATAGTCGAGGTGCATCGCATCCTGCTTTTGCGTCCAGGCTTCGCGATAGAGATCGAGCAGCGCTGGACGGTCGGCATCTAGCACGTGTTCGAAAGCGGATTCGCTTTCCGGCATCACCAGCGAATAGATTGTGCCCGACGCTCCCGCAGCCAGCAGTGCCGCTTTGAC
Source organism: Sphingomicrobium sp. (assembly GCA_039925985.1). GTDB lineage: Bacteria > Pseudomonadota > Alphaproteobacteria > Sphingomonadales > Sphingomonadaceae > Sphingomicrobium. The sequence goes on along the minus strand of JBDSXT010000137.1, from coordinate 13,590 downwards.
GTTCGCGCCAGCATAGTCCGGCAGCGCTTGGTTCATTCCGCCGCCAGCATTGTCGCCGCGCTCAAGTCGACCGAAACTAGGCGGCTGATGCCTTTTTCGATCATCGTCACCCCGTAAAGACGGTGCATACGGCTCATCGTCACGGCATTGTGAGTTACGATGAGATAGCGCGTGTCGGTTTCCTGGGTCATCCGCTCGAGCAGGTCGCAGAAGCGCTCGACGTTGGCGTCATCCAAGGGCGCATCGACCTCGTCGAGCACGCAAATGGGCGCGGGGTTCGTCAGGAACAATGCGAAGATGAGGGCGATCGCAGTGAGCGCCTGCTCTCCACCGGATAGTAGAGTCAGGGTCGACAAACGCTTGCCCGGCGGCTGCGCCATGATTTCCAGCCCGGCCTCCAGTGGATCGTCGCTTTCGACCAATTCGAGGTGCGCCTGGCCGCCGTCGAACAAAGTCCGGAACAGACTCCTGAAATGCCCGTCGACCTTTTCGTAGGCGGCGAGCAGCCGCACGCGGCCCTCGCGGTTGAGGCTGCCGATCGAGCCGCGCAGGCGGTGAATGGCCTGGGTCAGTTCCTCGACCTCGGCGGCGCCGCTGCTCCGCGCCTCGTCAATCTCGGCCAGCTCCTGCTGGGCAACGAGATTGACCGGCCCGAGCCGCTCACGGTCGGCAGTCAGGCGCTCAAGCTGGGCCGATTCGGCGTCGGGGTCACTGAGCTCATCGGCGTCAAAACCCAACTTCTCCGGCAAGCGTTGCGGCACGCATTCAAAGCGCTCGACGCAAATCCGCGCATATTCGGCGCTCCGAGCTTGCTGGGCTTCGGCCCGAGCGGTTTCCGCAGCCCGGGCCTCGCGAGCCGTTGTCAGCGCTTCGTTCCCCTCGACAACCTGGGCGGCCGCGTCGGTTAAACCTCGCTCGGCATCCTGCTCGGCCGACGCGGCCCTGGCGACCGCCGTCTGATTGCCGGCGATGGCCAGCTCGAGCTGGTCGATTTCGGCCCCCAGCCGGTCGGGTTCGCCAGCGAGTTCGGCGCGCTCGGTGGCCTGGCTCTTCTGCCGTTCGACCGCCTCGAGAAGCCGAGCCTCGGCATCTCCCTGGCGTTTGCGCCATTCGCTTTGCTCGCGAGCGGCCGCGCTTTGGCGTTCGCGGTCGGCGGCAGTTTCACGCGCCCGGGTCGCAGCTTCGGCGCGCTTGTCGGCGACGGCCACAGCAGCCACGCCGGCCTTGCCTCTCGCCGCATCCACATCCTGCTCAAGCGCCGCCGGATCCGCCAACGCCGCAAGCGCCGTTTGCGCAGCCGCAACCGCCTCTGCGGCGGCGGCAACGACCGGAGCGAGGTCGCCCAGGCGCTCGCTGAGGGCAGCGCGCTGCGCCGTTAGCCGTTCGATCGCGGCGGCGGCGCTGTCGCCCGCCCGCGTCGCGTCGCGAGCCTCTTGCTCCGCCCGCACCGAAGCCAACCGCGCTTGTTCCCCGACCGAGCGGAAGTGCTCAACGGAGGCGACGGCCGCGTCGCGCTCCTGCTCGGCCTCGGTCAGCGCGGTCTCCAGGGCCGGTAGGGCGCGGGCCAGCTCGGCCAGCCGGTTCGACCGGATCAGCCGCTCGGCGGCCGCTGCTCCTCCGCCGGTGGACTGGAACCCGTCCCAGCGGCGCAACTGCCCGTCGCGGGTCACCAGCCGCTGCCCAACAGCGAGTGGCTGTTCCCGGTCCGTGTCACACACGCCGACCTGCCGCAGCCGCCGCTCCAGTTCGGGCGGCGCCTGGACATGGTCGAACAGCGCAATCAGGCCATCCGGCAATGCCGGATCACCCGGCGCCACAGCACTTCCCTGCCAGCGGCGCGGAGAATCCCCGCCGACCGCAGCATCGGCATCTTCGCCGAGCGCAGCGGCAAGCGCTCGCTCATAGCCGGGCTCTGCCGTCAGGTTGGCGATTGCCGCACCACCGCCGTGGTCGAGGGCTCGGGCGAGCGCGTCGTGCTCGGACTTCGCCGCGGAGCGATTCGCTCGGGCGGCGGCAAGGCCACTTTCGGCGGCATCGCGGCGGTCAGCCGCCGTCGCACGCGCCTGCTCGGCTTGGACGCGGCTCGCATCCGCCTCCTCCAGCGCTCGGGCTGCGGCCTCAGACTTGCGTCCGGCTTCCTCGGCAGAAGCCTGGTGCGCGGTCCCATCGCCAAGCTCGTCAACTTGTGCGGAAAGCCGCTTGCCCTCCTGCTCCATGCGCTCAACTTGGGCCTTGGCAGCTTCGAGCGATGCTTCACCGACGCGCCGTTCGGCGCGCATCGCCGCTTGGCGGGCAAGCAGTTCGGCCAGCGCCGCTTCGACATTGCGTGACTCGCCTTCCGCCTTGCCCAGTTCGGCTGCGATGCGCGCCGAAATCGCTTCGGCATCGACCAGCCGTCGCTCGATCATGCCGCGTTCTTCGTCAAGCTGGGCGATCGCTCGTGCCGCGTCGCTTTGCAGCGCTTCTTCACGGCCAATGTCGGCGGCGAGCGATGCGTCGAGCCGCTCAAGCTCTTCAAGTCGCCGAATGCCGGTGTCCCGCCGCGCCCTCGCCGACGCCAGCTGATGGGCGAGATTGAGCGCCGCGTCGCGAGCCGCGCCGAGTTCGCTTCGCCGCTCGGCCAAGAGCGCATTCGCTTCTTTCTGGTGGGCTTGCGCATCGGCCATGACGGTTTGCAGCGCCGTGACTCGTTCGCCCGCCGCGGCCGCTTCTCGATTGGCGCTTGCAGCGGCGCGATCGGCCTCCGCCCAGCGGGCATGGACGAGGCGCGCCTCCACGCTGCGAATTCTGTCGCTCAACTGACGATAGCGCTCGGCCGCGCGGGCTTGCCGGCGAAGCGCCCCGGCGCGCACTTCTTGCTCGGCTAGCAGCTCACCGAGGCGCGCAACGTTGGCTTCGGTCGCGCGAAGCTTCTGCTCGGCGTCCTTGCGCCGGGCATGCAGTCCGGAGATGCCGGCCGCTTCCTCGAGCATCTGGCGGCGCTCGGTCGGTTTGGCGGCAATCACCGATCCGATTCGGCCCTGGCTGACCAAGGCCGGCGAATGAGCGCCGGTCGCGGCATCGGCGAACAGAAGGGCGACATCCTTGGCGCGCACGTCGCGGCCATCGATCCTGTACGCCGAGCCGGCGCCGCGCTCGATCCGCCGGGTAACTTCGCTTTCGTCCGCCACGCCGCTGTCGCCATCTCGCTCGACCAGGATCGAGACTTCGGCGAAGTCGCGCGGCGGTCGCGTCGCCGTGCCGGCGAAGATGACATCGTCCATCCCGCCGCCGCGCAAGCTCTTCGGACTGCCTTCACCCATTACCCAGCGGATCGCTTCCAGCAGGTTGGATTTGCCGCAGCCGTTGGGCCCGACGATGCCCGTCAGGCCGGGCTCGACACGCAGTTCCGAAGGCTCGACGAAGCTTTTAAACCCGCTGAGCTTCAGCCGCCGGATACGCAACTCGATCCCCCCATCCGGGCGCTAGCCGCCGACGGCTTTGCGCAGTTGCGGTTCGAGCGCCTCCCACGTCGCAGTCTTGTCGAGCAGCTTGCCGTTGAGAATGAACGTCGGCGTTCCTTGAAAGTCCGGGTATTGCGTGGTCGCGTCGCTGTTCATCTGGACGAGCCGGTTGACCTCGGCCGCGCTGCTCAGGCAGGCGTTGGCCTTGGCCGACGGCACCCCACGCATCGCCGCCCACTGCTGGAAACCGGCGAGCTTGGCGATCTCCAGGAATTGCCGGTCGGGGCCGAGGTTGCCGAGCGCCTGCTGCTGGGCGGGCGACACCCCCTGAAGCTTACCAATCCAGTTCTTCTGATCCTTGTACATCGCGCGGGTCAGGGGGAAGAAGCCCTTGGCGCCGTTGCAGCGCGCGATCAGCGACGCAGTGAGGTCGTAAGGATCGCGCACATAGTTGCGAAACTCATAAGCGAGCCGACCGCTCTTCACATATTTGGCGATCAGCGGACCCGCTCCCTTTTCGTCGAATTCGCGGCAGTGCGGGCAGGTCATCGAGCCGAATTCGACGAGCTTCGCCGCCGCGTTTGGATTGCCCATCTGGAATCCGCCGGCGGCAGTCGGCCTGACCAATTGCGTCCAGTCTCCGCCCTTGGGCGGTGGGACGGGCTTGGCCTGGGCGGCGCTCGTACCCCCTGAACCCTTGTTTTCGGCATTGCAGGCAGCGCTGGCGAGAATGGCCGCGGCGGCGACCAAGATGTGGGTGGGCTTGATCAACTTATTCACTCCGGATGATGACGGGAACGGGGGCGACTTCAGGCTTGTTGATGGACGGTGGTCCTTCGCTCGATTCCAGCCGCGCAGCGAGCGCTTCAAGGCACGCGCGAAGCTCCGGGTCGACGATTTGTCGAAGGCCCTCGCCCAATTCCTTGGGCACGGCGCTGAGCGCGGGGCGGCTGGGATGCTGAGGCGGCGGCGCCGGTTGTCGGCCCTGGCGGAAAACCAGCCGGTCGACCGCCGCATAGCCGAAAAAACGATTGACCCGCTCGATGATCAGCGGCGTCAGATGCTGCATCAATGGCGCGTGGGCGCCCTCGACGAGCAAGCTCAGAACCCCGCCCGACTTTCGCCCCGTCGGGAAGCGGATCGATTCGGGCGACGAGACCTTGGCATAACGCTCGCCGACGATTTCGCCCCAGCGGCTGACCACCGCACCCTGGACGAAGCCAAAACGCCGGAATGCCGGATCGCCGACCTTGCCGAGAATGTCTCCGGCCGAACGGGCGCGGCCGCTACGCGGTGCGTCGGTAAGACGGGTTGGTCGCTGCGGCTTCGACATCGTGCGCGACCATGCCATAGCTTGAGCGTGCCCGCCAATGCCGCAAACCGCCTCATCGCACATTATCTGCATCATGCCCGCCGGCTGCCATGGCGAGCGCTTGCTGGGGAGCCCTTGCCCGATCCGTATCGCGTATGGCTTAGCGAGGTCATGCTGCAACAAACCACGGTCGCCGCGGTGACTCCGCGGTTCGATCGATTCATCGCACGCTGGCCGACCATCGAAGCGCTTGCCCAGGCCAGCAGCGACGAGATTCTCGCCGAGTGGGCGGGGCTCGGTTATTACGCCCGGGCCCGCAACCTTATCGCCTGCGCACGGCTGGTTGCGACCCAAGGCGGATTTCCCGGCACCGAGGTCGAACTCAGGAAATTGCCAGGGATTGGCGACTATACCGCTGCCGCCATCGCCGCGATCGCCTTTGGCCGCGATGCCACGCCGATCGATACCAACGTCGCCCGTGTCGTCGCCCGGGTTCACGGGCTGAAGCAACCTGTCGCGGGCAACATTCGGACCCTTACACAGGCGATGACACCGGCCGGCCAGGCGGGCGATTTCGCTCAGGCAATGATGGATTTGGGCGCGACAATCTGCCGGCCGAGGGCGCCGGACTGCCCGGCATGCCCACTGAAGCTCGACTGCGTCGCGTTTGCCAGCGGCACGCCCGACGCCTTTCCTACGCCAAAGCCGAAACGAGCCCGGCCGCAGCGCTTCGGAATTGCGTATTGGGTCCAGCGTCAAGGCGCCGTGTGGCTGGTCCGCCGGCCGGCCAAGGGCCTGCTCGGCGGGATGGCGGCGCTGCCGGGCCCTCAGTGGAGCGGCGAGCCAATGCCACTCGTCGCACCGCCGCTCGCCTGCATCCGCCACGTCTTCACTCATTTCGCGCTCGATTTGTCCGTGCTCTCGGCAGACCGGGCGGAGGGAGATGGCTGGTGGCACCCGATCGACCGCCTCGACCAGGCGGGGCTTCCAACGCTCTACCGCCACGCAGCGGGGCAGGTGCTGGCTCGGGCCGAAGAGTGCCAGGGTGCCAGGTCCGACGCGCCGGCGCGTGTGCTTGAAGATGGCCCGAGTCCTGCCTAAAGGGCAGGCCAATCCAAGACAGTCGTCGGCTCGGCCGAGCGGAGATCTGAATGAACGATCGTTTCTCGACCATTTCCGGCTGGGTGCTGTTTGCCGGCATTGTCACCTTGGGTTCGTCGATCGTCAGCGGTCTCTATTTCAGTCAAGAACGGCCCGAAAAGATGGGCTATCCGATCGAGGGTGTGGTCGTCGAAGGCGCTGGCGGTGCCGCAGCGGAAAAACCGATCGATTTCTCGGTCGCCGACGCTGCCCAGGGTGAGCAGGTCTTCAAGAAATGTGGCGCCTGCCACAACGCGGACAAAGGCGGCGCCAACCAGCTTGGGCCTAATTTGTGGGCGGTTCTCGGCGAGCCGGTCGGCAAGGGCGCGAATGGCTTCGCTTTCTCCGAAGCGTTGAGCGGCAAAGGCGGCACCTGGAACTTCGCAAATTTGAGCGAGTGGCTGGCCAACCCCAAGAAGTTCGCGCCCGGCACTAAAATGACCTTCGCCGGCCTGAGCAAGCCCGAAGATCGCGCCAACGTCATCGCCTTTTTGAACAGCCATAGCGATTCGCCGCAGCCGCTACCGGCCGCGCCCGCAGCCGCGGTCCCCGATGCCGCTGCAAGCAAGCCCGGCACCGGGCCGGCCAATGGCCCGCAAAAGGCGGAAAAGGAGCCGGTACTGACCGAGCAACAAACGGGCGCGAATCCCAAGAATGTGGGCGGCGAAGGCGCGGCCAAGCTGACCGGCCCATCGGACGTCAAAAAGCCGAACTAACGACCGGCGGTCAATCCTTGTCGTAGAAGCGCTGGACGAAGTCCCACCCTTCCGCGGCATCCTCGCACCAGTGAATGAGGTCGAGGTCGCCGGGCGAGATCACGCCCTCGTCAACCAGCGCCTGGAAGTTGACCACCTTATTCCAGAACTCACGGCCAAACAGCAGGATCGGCAGCGGCCGGACTTTGCCGGTCTGGATCAGGGTCAGCAGCTCGAACATTTCGTCGAACGTGCCGTAACCGCCGGGAAACACGGCGACGGCCCGGGCACGGAGCAGGAAATGCATCTTGCGCAACGCGAAATAGTGGAACTGGAAGCTCAATTCGGGCGTGACGTAGCGGTTCGGCAGCTGCTCGTGCGGCAGGACGATATTGAGCCCGATACTCTCGCGCCCCTCGTCGGACGCGCCGCGGTTGGCGGCTTCCATGATCGCCGGACCGCCCCCTGAGCAGACGACGAAATGCCGCCAGCCGTCCTCATCCACGGCACAGCGGCTGGCGAGCCGCGCCAGGTCATACGCTACGGTGTAATAATGCGATTTGGCCTTTAGCCTCTCGGCCACCGCGCGCTGCTCGTCGTTAGTCGCGGCGGCGATCAAACCGTCGGCCTCGTCGGGCGCTGGAATGCGCGCCGAGCCGTAGAAGACGATGGTCGAGCCGATCCTAGCCTCTTCAAGGAATAGCTCGGGCTTCAGCAGTTCGAGCTGAAAGCGCACCGGGCGCAAATCCTCGCGCAGCAGGAATTCGGTGTCCTGGAAGGCAAGCTTGTACGCCGCGCTTTCGGTCTGCGGGCTCGACGGGACATGCCGAGCAGCGCGCGCGTCGACTTTGGAAGTGGGGAATATCCGCTTCGGCGGAACGGCGTCGGTCATGGCCACGCGTCTAGCCGAGCCGATCGCAATCCCCAATATCCGTCGATCGCTCAGGCGGTTTCGTCTTTCCTCCCGCTCCAGTCGATCCGCCGCGTTGCGTACATCACCCCGGCGAGGGCCGCGAAGAGCAGGGTCGAGCCGATCAGCAGCGAATAGGCCTCGAGGCTCAGCAAGATGTAGAGCACCGCGTAAAGGGCCACGAGCAACCCGCCGATCAGCCACGCCCGCCGCCAGCTCTTGAGCACCGCGGCCGAATAAGCGGTGTTGAGCCCCGCGATCGCGGCCGAGGCGAGCACATAGGCCGGCGTGAACCCGATCACTTCGGCGAACGCCAACAGCAGCACGAAGAACAACACCAGCGCGGCGCCCATCAGCAGATATTCGACGGGCGAGATGCGAATGCCAGCGATGATGTCGAACATCAGCAGCGTCAGAAAGGTGAAGCCGATGAACAGAAACCCGTATTTGGTCGCGCGATTGACCTGCGAATAGAGGTCGACCGGCTGGATCAGGCTGATGCTTGCCGACTGCGGCGCGCCCGCGTCTCTGGCCCCAGACATTAGTCGCGAGTCTGCTTGAGCAATGCGGTCGACGACGTTCGAACTGCCCGCAGCGCCGGTCGATACCAGTGAGCGGCCGAGTGCGAGATTTCCGATCCGGTAGCTGGCTTCGAATCCCTTGTCGGTGATTGCGCGTTTGGCGGGCAAGAAATCGCCGCCGAAACTCGGGTGCGGCCAGGCGGAGCGCACCGTCCAGCGTGTGTCCCCGGCCTGCGGCGCAAGGGCCAGCGAGGCGTTGCCGCGAAAATCATAAGCGAATTCGACGTTGAGCGGCCGCGCGGTCAGCGCAGTGGCGTCGATCCAGGCGAAGAAACCGCGACCGCTGTTGCTGCTGCCGCCGCCAGGTTGGAGCCGAAGCGGCTTGCCGTCGGCGACGACGCGGGGATTGGCGCCAAGCCCACGCGGGTCGCTCAAGCCGAAGCGCAACTCGGCCCGGTCGAGCATCAAGTCGGCCGGAGTCACCGACAGCCGCGCGAGATCGGGCGAGATGGCAAATCGCGCCTTGCCCGCGACCTGGGCGTCATAAACCACCGCTTCATAGATCGACCGCTTGCGCCGATCGGGCTTGATCGCGGTCGTCAAGTCGACCGCCTCCGGCGACAGGCCGAGCTCCTGAACTACGTCGTGAGTGCGGGTCACACTCTGGCCGTTTTCCACCACGGTTTCGGTCGCGGTAGTGCGATAAGGGATGACGAGCAGCGGTCCGGACACGGCTTGGGGTCGGCCCCAGCCCTCGGTGATCGACGCCGCAGCCTGTTCAGATTGCGATTGGCGGTCATAAACCAGCAGCCAGACCGAGAAGAGCGGGATCGCCAGCGCGGCGCCGATGAGGATCGCCATCAGCAGCTTGGAACCGGGTGTTCGCACTCCATCAATCCGCGCCATCACTCCGTCTCCTCGACCCGTTAAACTCGGTTCATCTACAAAAATGCACGGTTCGTCGTCAAGCTTCATCTGGGTTCACCCCTGCCACCAGGGCAAAAGCAACCTAGGTGAATTTTCTTCTGTTGATTTGGCCTAGCCAGTTGCATCGCCGACGAAGATTGCGAGTCGGCGACAGAGAGACTCGGAACCGCTCCCGCAGTTGGAGACAGACGATGTCCATGAAATTACTGTACAATTATTATGCCGACCGGGCGATTACCGAGCACCGCATGATGGCGGCCGCTACCGACCCACGGGCAGTATCGTCGCATGCCGAACTCGCCGCGCGCTACGAAGCGCTCGCCTCGTTCCCAAGCCTCGATTTGCCGCGCCAGCCAAGCCCAACTGGCTAGCGGCTCCAGTTCGCGCTGACGCTAAGCCCCCCGACTAGTCAGCGCGGTCGACGAAGAAGCGGTCTCGGGGTCGGCGCCTCGGACCGCTTCTTCTGATTCCTAATTCAAGCAACGAACGCCGGTCAGTACACTCGCGCCTTCGGCTGGATGTAGGCGACGTCGTCGGTCAGCGTAAAGTCGTGCACCGGGCGGTAATCGATCTTGACCGATCCCCCGCTTCCGCCCCAGCCGTCGAGCCAGGCGAGGCTGTGCTTCATCCAAGCCTTGTCGTCGCGCTCGGCATAATCCTCCCGCATGTGCGCGCCGCGGCTCTCCGTGCGGTTGGCGGCGCAGTGCATCGTCACTACCGCCTGGGCGACGAGATTGTCGAGCTCGAGCGTTTCGACGAGATCGCTGTTCCAGATGAGGCTGCGGTCGGTGACTCGGACATCGCTCATCCGCTTCGACACCTGGTCGATGTTGGCGATGCCCTTGGCCAGCGTTTCGCCGGTGCGGAAAACGGCGCAATCGGACTGCATGGTCCGCTGCATCGTTTCGCGGACGGCGGCGGTTGGGCTTCCTCCGTCGGCATTGCGGAAGCGGTCGAGCCTTGCGAGTGCGAGGTCCCCGGCGTCCTTGGCCAACGGCGCCTTCAATGCATTGGGCTTGATCACCTCGGCCAGCCGCAGCCCCGCCGCGCGGCCGAACACGACCAGGTCGATCAGGCTGTTGGAGCCCAGCCGATTGGCGCCGTGAACGCTGACGCAGGCTGCTTCGCCAACCGCGAACAGGCCCGGCACCACCGCGTCGGGATTGCCGTCACGAAGCGTCACCACTTCGCCGTGATAATTGGTCGGGATGCCGCCCATTGTATAATGAACCGTCGGCGCGACCGGGATCGGCTGGCGGGTCAGATCGACGCCGGTGAATGTCATCGCCGTCTCAGTGATTCCGGGCAATCGTTCGGCCAGCGTCTTGGGGTCGATGTGGTCGAGGTGCAGCCAGATGTGGTCCTTATGCTCGCCAACCCCACGGCCTTCGCGGATCTCGGTCGCCATCGACCGTGAGACGACGTCGCGGCTAGCGAGATCCTTCGCGTGCGGAGCGTAGCGCTCCATGAAACGCTCGCCTTCGGAGTTGGTGAGATATCCACCTTCGCCGCGCGCGCCTTCGGTGATCAGGACGCCGACACCATAGATGCCGGTCGGGTGGAACTGGACGAACTCCATGTCCTGCAGCGGCAATCCCGCCCGAAGCACCATCGCATTGCCGTCGCCGGTGCAGGTGTGGGCCGAAGTGCTGGTATAATAAATCCGCCCGTAGCCGCCGGTCGCAAGCACGACCGCCTGCGCGCTGAAACGGTGCACCGAACCATCGTCGAGGCACAAAGCGACGACACCCTTGCAGACGCCGTCCTCCATGATCAGGTCGAGCGCGAAATATTCGATGAAGAAGTCGGCGTCGTGGCGAAGGCTCTGCTGATAGAGCGTGTGCAGCATCGCGTGGCCGGTGCGGTCGGCAGCGGCGCAGGTGCGCTGCGCGGGCGGCCCCTCGCCCATGTCCTGGGTCATGCCGCCGAACGCCCGTTGATAGATGCGGCCGTCGGCGGTGCGACTGAACGGCAACCCCATATGCTCAAGCTCGTAGACCGCCGCCGGCGCCTCGCGGCACAGATATTCGATCGCGTCCTGGTCGCCGAGCCAGTCGGAGCCCTTGACCGTGTCGTACATGTGCCAGGTCCAGTGATCCGGCCCCATATTGCCAAGGCTGGCGGCGATCCCGCCCTGAGCCGCAACGGTGTGGCTGCGGGTTGGGAACACTTTGGTGATGCAGGCGGTCTTCAGGCCTTTTTCGGCGGCGCCCATGGTCGCCCGGAGCCCGGCCCCGCCGGCCCCAACCACCACCACGTCATAGACATGGTCGATGATCTTATAGGCGCTCAAGCCGCGCCCCCGAACGCGATCCGGCCGAGCGCGAACAATGCCAGCGAGGCTCCGCCGATGGCGAGGAACAGCAACAGCGTATTGGCGGCAAAGCGGTTGCCCTCGACGTGGACATAATCGTCGACCACCACCTTTATGCCCTGCAGTGCATGCTTGAATGCGGCAATGACGAGCAGCGCCATCGGCACTGCTCCGCTCGGCGCACTAAGCCACTCGGCAAGCGTCTGCTGGTCGCGTGACGGCAAGAACAGCAGCGAAGCAATCAGCCAGGCGCCGAGCAGCAGCAAGGCGGCGCTGGTGACCCGCTCGCTCAGCCAATGCTCGCCGCCATGGTGGGCCGATCCCAGGCCGGTAACCTTGCCCAGCGGCGTCGCGCTTTGACCAAGGCTCATCGGATGGCTCCCAGCTGGGGGATCCAGACCAGCAGGGTCAGGAACAGCGAGCCCACCAGAGTCAGCGCGGCGAAGCGCTTGTTGGTGTCCAGCTCAAAGCCCGCGCCGCTGTCCATGACCAAATGCCGAATCCCCGACAGGAGATGTTGGAAAAAGGCCCAGGTCAGGCCGACCATGACAATCAGTCCGATCGGGTGGGCTGCAGCCTTGCTGAAGCTTGCGTAGCTGTTCGCACCGCCGGCGATCGCGAGCAACCACCACACGAGCATTGCAAGGCCGGCAAAGGACAGGGCCGCGCCGGTCATCCGATGGAGGATCGAGACCAGCATGTGCGGTCCCCATCGCCAGACGCCGAGGTGCGGGGACAATGGTCGGGGGTGTTGGCTGGCCATTCGGCGGGGTCTTTCTCGAGTCTCAGCTTGGCCGGTCGCCGCAGTGTTGCGCCGGGTGCCGACCGCTTAGGGCGCAGTCCGCGGCGAGGCAAGATTCGGGCTGTCCCCTAACCCGGTCTTAACCATTGCCGGAGCAAAGCAGCGCCAACAGCAAAGCTTCCGGGCGCAAGCGAATAAACGGAGATCCTTGAATGAGCGGCGACATCGGACATCTGCAGCGCCTGACCGAACATCAGGTCGCGTCGCGGCTTTCCTCTTACGGCGAGGACGGTCACTTCGAAGCTTCATTGCGCCGCCTGTGGGATGACGCCGGACCAATCATCGCGGCGGCGTCGAACAGCCATTTCGGCGACGATGTCGGCAGCCTTAGCGGTGATCAGTTCCTCAAGGCCGTCAACCCGGAGTGGGTCCGCGGCTTCGCCGAGCAGGGCGTCAGGATGTTCGCCGGCAAGCGCAGCGTTCCCGAGTTCATCGCCGCGCGGGCCCGCATGGCCAAGGAAGTCATTCGCAATTTCGACGATTGTTTCACCGGCCGCGCCGGCGACCGGATCGAGGCGATCGACACCTTCTACCGCGTGCTGAGCTTCAGCGAGGACATCATCCTCGCGCAGATTTCACTCCTCGAAGCCAATGACGCCGCCGACCAGCGCGGTCGCCAGAGCGAACAGTTCGAGCGCCGCGTGGCCGACCTCGTCCGCAACAGCACCGAACAGTCGAAGGCGCTGACCGACCGTACCCGCGCCACCGCCGCCTCGGCCCGCGGCATGCTCGGCAAGACCAGCGAAGTTGCCGCGGCGGCCGAACAATCCGCCGTCGCCATGCGCGAAGCCGCGCAGACCGCCGCCGGGCTGATCCGCGCGATCGAGGATGCCCGGACCGAAGTCGAGACCGCGGCGGGCGTCGCCGTCCGCGCCGGCGGCCAGGCCGAGCAAGCGGTCAAGGTCAGCCAGGCGCTGTCATCGCACGTCGAAGCGATCGAATCGATCCTCAGCCTGATCCGCGACATCGCCGGCCAGACCAATTTGCTCGCCCTCAACGCGACCATCGAAGCGGCCCGCGCCGGCGACGCCGGTCGCGGCTTCGCGGTCGTTGCCCAGGAAGTGAAAAGCCTCGCCAGCCAGACCGCGCGGGCGACCGACGACATCACCAACAAGATCACCGCCATCCAGCAGGCAACTCGCCAGACGGTCGAGGCCAACAGCTCGATCCAGGGCACGGTCGAGGAAGTGCAGGTCTCCGCCGACCGCATCCGCGAAGCGATGGAGTTGCAGGCGCAGACCGTGACGATGATCACCGCCGCCGTCGATGAAACCGCTCTTGCTGCGGACTCGATGAGCTCGACCATTGCCGCGATCCGCTCCGATACCGAAAATGTCGCCAAGGACATCGACCAGGTCGAGGCCGGCTTCGGCCGCTTCAGCGAGCAGATCGCCGACTTCAAATCGACCACCAAGGATTTCGTCACCGGCATCGCCGCCTGACCTTTCCTGCCCGCCCCACCGCCGCTAGGCGGGGCGCATGAACATCCTCGTCACCGGCGCCAGCCGCGGCATTGGCGCCGCCGC
>JBDSXT010000136.1:0-3186 GCA_039925985.1 Sphingomicrobium sp. | reverse complement strand
CTTTCAACCGCGGTCTTGGCCTCGGCGAGCGCGGTCTCGATCTCCGTCTTCACTTCGGCGGAAACCTTGTCGCCATGCTCCTTCAGCTGCTGCTCGGTCGAGTGGATCAGGCTCTCGGCCTGATTCTTGGCCTCGGCCTCGGCGCGGCGCTTCTTGTCCTCGTCGGCGAATTGCTCCGCTTCCTTGACCATCTTGTCGATGTCTTCGTCCTTGAGGCCGCCCGACGCCTGGATGCGAATCTGCTGCTCCTTGCCGGTGCCCTTGTCCTTGGCCGAGACGTTGACGATACCGTTGGCGTCGATGTCGAAGGTGACTTCGATCTGCGGTACGCCGCGCGGCGCCGGCGGGATTCCGACCAGGTCGAACTGGCCAAGCACCTTGTTGTCGGCGGCCATTTCTCGCTCGCCCTGGAAGACGCGAATGGTGACCGCGCTTTGATTGTCGTCGGCGGTCGAAAACACCTGGCTTTTCTTGGTCGGGATCGTCGTGTTGCGGTCGATCATCCGGGTGAACACGCCGCCCAGCGTCTCGATGCCCAGCGATAGCGGCGTCACGTCGAGCAGCAGCACGTCCTTGACGTCGCCCTGCAGCACGCCGGCTTGGATAGCCGCGCCCATCGCCACGACTTCATCGGGATTGACACCGGTGTGCGGCTCCTTGCCGAAGAATTCCTTTACCACTTCGCGGACCCGCGGCATCCGGGTCTGCCCGCCAACCAGCACCGCTTCGGAGATATCCTTGGCGGTCAGCCCGGCATCCTTGAGCGCTTTCTTGCACGGCTCCAGCGTCCGGTTGACGAGGTCGGCAACCAATTTCTCAAGGTCGGCGCGGGTGATCGTCTCGACCAGGTGAAGCGGCGTCGTCTGCCCACCTTCCATGCGCGCGGTAATGAACGGCTGGTTGATTTCGGTCGACGCCGCCGACGACAGCTCGATCTTGGCTTTCTCGGCCGCTTCCTTGAGCCGCTGCAGCGCGAGCCGGTCGCCGCGAAGGTCGATACCTTCCTTGGCTTTGAATTTGTCCGCCAGATATTCGACAATCTTGGCGTCGAAATCCTCGCCGCCGAGGAACGTGTCGCCGTTGGTCGACTTCACTTCGAACACACCGTCGCCGATCTCCAGTGTCGAGATATCGAACGTGCCGCCACCCAAATCGTAGACCGCGATGGTTTTGCCGTCCTGCTTCTCGAGGCCGTAAGCGAGCGCCGCCGCGGTCGGCTCGTTGATGATCCGCAGCACTTCCAGGCCGGCGATCTGGCCGGCGTCCTTGGTCGCCTGGCGCTGCGCGTCATTGAAGTAAGCGGGGACCGTGATCACCGCCTGGGTGACCGTCTCGCCGAGATAGGCCTCGGCGGTTTCCTTCATCTTTTGCAGGATGAAGGCCGAGATTTGCGACGGCGAGTAATCCTTGCCGCCGGCATGTACCCAGGCGTCGCCATTGGCGCCCTTGACGATCTTGTACGGGACCAGCTCGGTGTCTTTCTTCGTGATCGGATCGTCGAAGCGGCGGCCGATCAGGCGCTTGACCGCGAACACCGTATTGTCGGGGTTGGTGACCGCCTGGCGCTTGGCCGGTTGGCCGATCAGCCGCTCACCGTCCTTGGTGAACGCGACCACCGACGGAGTCGTCCGCGCGCCTTCCGAATTTTCGATGACCTTGGGCTTACCGCCTTCCATGACTGCGACGCAGCTGTTGGTGGTGCCCAAGTCGATTCCGATGACCTTGGCCATAAACACTTCCCTCTTCATTGCCCCTCGGCCGCGCAAGGCTGCCGAACACTTGATTTCGCTGGCGATATAGGTGGCATTCCGCCCACGACAAGGATTGCGGAGCGGGAGGGCTTGTGCCCAAAAATCAGCGCCGAGCGAGCGGCGTCGGGATCAGATCATCGCCATCCCGCCGTTCACGTGAAGCGTCTGGCCGGTAACGTATCCGGCCTCGCGGCTGGCGAGATACACCGCCGCCGCGCCGATATCCTCGCCGCTGCCCATCGCCCCCATCGGGATCCGCGACAGGATGCTGCTTCGCTGCTGGTCGTTCAACGCCTCGGTCATCGCCGACGCCATGAAGCCCGGCGCCAGACAGTTGACCGTGATTCCGCGGGTCGCCAATTCGATCGCCATCGCTTTCGACAGCCCGATTAGCCCCGCCTTTGCCGCGACGTAATTCGCCTGGCCAGGATTGCCGGTCACCGCGACCACCGAGGTCACGGAGACAATTCGCCCGAACCGGGCGCGCATCATCGGCTTGGCCGCCGCCCGCATCAGCCGGAAAGCGGCTTCGAGATTGACTCGAAGGACCTCGTCCCACTCCTCGTCCTTCATCCGCATCGCGAGATTGTCGCGGGTAATCCCGGCATTGTTGACGAGGATGTCGAGCTTGCCGCCCAGCACTTCGAGCGCCTGCGGGACCAGCGCGTCGACCGCTGCGCCGTCGGACAAATTGCACGGCAGCGCGACATGGTCGCCGCCCAGGCTCGCCCGAAAGTCTTCAAGCTTGTCGACATTGCTGCCCGACACCGCCAGTCGAGCCCCCTGTCCAGCCAGCGCCTGAGCAATCGCCGACCCCAGCCCCCCGCTCGCCCCCGTCACCAGCCCCGTCATTCCCGACAGATCAAACATCATGTGATTTCCTTCGCCAGCGCTTCGATGTCCTGGATAGTGACGACGCTCATCACTTTCACATCCGCCGCCGTGCGCTTGACCATCGGCCCCAAAACCTTGCCGCCCAATTCGACAAATTCGTCGATGCCAGCGTCGGCCATCGCGGCGACGCTCTCGCGCCAGCGGACCATGCCCGTCACCTGCTCGACAAGCAGCGCGCGAATCTTGTCGGGATCGGTCTCGGGCGCCGCAGTGACGTTGGCATAGATCGGCACCGCCGGTTGCTCGACGACAACATAGCTCAGCGCATCCTGCATTGCTTCCGCGGCGGGCTGCATCAGCGGGCAATGGAACGGCGCCGAGACCGGCAGCAACACCGCGCGCTTGGCGCCCATCTCTTTGGCCATTTCGATGGCCCGCTCGATCGCCCCCACGTGCCCCGACAGCACGACCTGCCCCGGATCATTGTCGTTGGCGACGGTGCAAACTTCGCCCTGCGCCGCCGCATCGGCGATTTTTTGCGCGAGCTCGACGTCGGCACCAAGCAGCGCCGCCATCGCCCCTACCCCGACCGGTACCGCCG
>JBDSXT010000135.1:0-5567 GCA_039925985.1 Sphingomicrobium sp. | reverse complement strand
TATGCGTTTTGATCTTCCGGATTTGCCAGCGGGCTGGCCGTGGTCGCTGTGGTTCTTCGCCGCGACCATCGTCGTCTATCTGCTGCAGCGCTTCCCGATCACGGGCATCTTCCTGATGATCGTCGGGGCAGCTTTCTGGTCGGTGATCCTGATCAACCTTGGCATCGTCGGGATTGGGCTCGAGGCGTTGGTCGGCCGGGTCAGCCGCTTGTGGCTGATCGTCCCGCTGGCCTATTTCGGCGGATACTATCTGCTCTTTGCCAAGGATCAGGCGACGCTGGCGGCGCTTCGCGCGGCTTATGCGCGCGACAACGCCGGCCAGTCGCTGCCGTTCGATCCGGCCCGGCAGGATTTGCTGCTGGAGAAGGGCGAGGGCGACTCCCATCCCGGCGCCTTCGAATTTGTCCAGCACTTCGGGCTGAAGCGCGTGTTCGAAAGCAGCGGCCGAGTCCATTTCATGGGTAATAGCGCGGCCTGCGCGCTGCTCCGGAGCAAGGACATCTACCGTTCGGCGGGGGTATATTCGTTCGGCTTCTTCGGCGAAGGCAAGGTCGGCAAGCGGCGAATGGTCGGCGCATACTGCTCGATCTACGCGCCCGGTGAGCCCGATAAGCCGGTGCTGCGGGTGATCAGCAATGAGGTTAAGTCAAAATCGGGCATGGGCGTGCGAACCCAGACCCTGCGGTTGCGCGACGAAGCGAGCGGACGAGCGATCGAGGTCAAGACCGGGACCGCATCGCCGCTCAAGCGGTTCCCGATGCTGGCCATGGGCTGCGGCTTGAACAGTGGCGCGCCGTCTTGGGATTGTTTCATCGGCTTCCTAAGGGACGGTTTCACCCCGCTGACGCCGGATAATCCGAGCGGTAACGCCATCGTCGCCAAGGCGCTCGGGCTTCAGCGATCCGACGATTACGCGGCCATTGCCACGGGGCCGGACGCATTGCGGGCGATCGGCGACGCCGCCGACGCTAATCTGGTCGCCAAGGAAATCGCGATCCTCAAGCGAATGCTGGCCGACCCGACGGTGTATCAAAAGGACGGCTGGTTTCGGCACCTGACCAACCGGCCAGACGTGGTCGCGCCATATGCGACACGCATTTTCGCGGCGTTGCGGACGCTGCAGAGCGCCGATGCGACGATTAGCGAGACCGGACGCAACCTGTGGGCCTTGGCTGCGAAATTACCGGAGGAAGCGCTGGCGCCGTATCGCCGCGAGCTGGTCGAGTGGCTCCGGCCCGAAAATGCGCGCCCGTGGACGACAAGCGAAAACTCAATCTACGAGCGGCTCGACGTCTCGCAACCCGCACAGCGGGAAATCGTCCTCCAGCGGCTCGAAGCCAAGAAAGGCGATTTGCTGACGGGTTTGCTGCCGCCGTTTTGCCGGATGGGCGCCGAGGCGCCCGCGGACGTCAAGCAGCGACTCCTCGCGCTGTGGCGGGCGCGGGGGACAATCGCCACCGAGCGCAAGGCTGACCGCCCGAGCGATCACGTCATGCTCTATCTCGTCCTGGCGCGGATGGGACTCAAGGAAGCCGCAGGCAAGGTCGAGCAGCGTTATTACGGGCCGACCTTCGCCGCGATTTGGGACCAGGTCACGCCCGAAACCCCCGCCGATATCTGCGCGGATTCGCTGAACGACCTGACCAACCGTTTCCGGCGGCGCTAGCCGCGTTCGCCGGGCTTTGCCGGGGGCCGGGCGAGCGTGCCGCTGCGCTGGTCCTCGGTTTTGTCGCGCGCGGCGCGGAATTCGCTGTCCTCGCTCCAGGTGGGCCATGCGCTGCTGTTGGCCAGCCGCAGACCGACCGCGTGGAGAAGCTCGCCATCCTTCGCCATGCCGGTGAAGTCCCAAGACGGCGAATATTCGTCCGCCGGCTGGTGGTACATGGTGGCGGTGTAATTCTTCGACCACGCCTCGGCACGCGGCAAGCCGCCGGTGACCAGATCCTGGCCCGAGCCGAAACTCAGCGCCGGGACGCCGACCTTGGCGAGGGTGAAGTGATCCGAGCGATAGAAGCCGCCGGTCTCCGGATGCGGGTCGGGCGTGTAGCGCCGCCCGCGCTTGGCGGCTTCTTCGACCAGCATGTCGAGGAGGCCGAACTTCTGGTTGCCACGGACCGTGAAATCGCGCGTCGGGCCGAGCACGCCAAGCACGTCGGTGTTGATCATGCCCGCGGTCTTGGCCAGCGGGTAGAGGGGATTGGCGGCATAATATTCGCTGCCGAGAAGCCCCTTTTCCTCCGCCGTGACCGCCATGAAGACAACCGAGCGTTGTGGCCGTGGACCGGCGGCAAAGGCACGTGCCTGTTCGATCAGCTGGGCGATACCGGTGCCGTTGTCGATCGCGCCATTGTAGATGCGGTCGCCGCTGGCGTCGGGCAGACCGATGCCGAGATGGTCCCAATGCGCGGTGTAGATGATGGTCTCGCTGGGCCGCGACTTGCCGCGGACGATGCCGACGACATTGCGCGAGGTAATGACCTCGGTCCGGGCGTCGCCGCGCACGTCGATGCTCGCCTTGAGCGGTATTGGGCGAAAGTCGCGGCGCCGCGCGGCCGCCTTCATCGCGTCAAAGCTGCTGCCCGATGCGGCGAACAATTGCGCTGCGAGGTCGCGCTGAATCCAGCCTTCGAGCAGAGGATGTTCGGCTGCCGGGTTCTGGCGGACGATATCGAACATGGTGTTGGTGTTCGAATTCTTGACCGTCGCCCAGCCATAGCTGGCCGGATCGGTCTCGTGGATGACCAGCACGCCCTTGGCGCCCTGCCGCGCGCCTTCCTCATATTTGTAGGTCCAGCGGCCGTAGTAGGTCATCGCCTTGCCGCCGAAATCGCCTTCTCCGCCTTCAAAGTCGGGATCATTGACGAGCATGACGAGGATTTTGCCGCGCAGGTCCTGGCCCTTGAAGTCGTCCCAGTTGCGCTCTGCCGCCTTGACACCGTAGCCGACGAACACCAGCGGCGCGCCGGCGATGGTCATCGCTTTCTCACCATTGGTCGGCGCGCGCACTGCAATTTCATTGCCTTGGGTCAGCGCGGTCTGGCGGCCGGCAATGTTCACGCTGACCTGCGGGTTGGCGACGAACTCCGATCGCAGCAGCGGCACCGCCTGGGTCCACTGGCGCTTGCCATTGACCAAGTCGCCGCCGGGCTGGACGCCGGCGGCGCGGAACTGGTCGGTGATGTATTTGACCGTCTTCGTCTCACCAGCGGTCGCGGGCGCACGGCCCTCGAACGCATCAGAGCCAAGAATCTGCACGTGCTTTGACAAGCGTTGCGGGCTGAAGGTCGCCGTCGACTGGGCGGCGAGCGGGGCGGCGGCCAGCGCAATGACGCTTGCGCCAAGCCAATGAATGCGGGTCATGGTGAAGCCATCTCCTGGGCGGTCGTCGCCCATTAGGCATGACGAACCGAGCCGGAAAGGGTTGCCTTCGGGCGGCTGGCGTTGCTGGCCGGCGGCGGCGGGCTCCGGAGAATTGCGCCGAATATTTGCCGCCAAGGCGCTCTGCCAGTCCCATCGTTCGCCTTATGGCCGATCGTTCAGATTTTATTGGCCTGAGGCTTCCGGCATCGGTTCATTCATCAATCCGAGTTTGACGAGTCAGTTCGGGAGGCCGCGGCGGACAGCGGCGCTTACCGCGGCTCATCAGCTGATCGGTTGGGGAGGGTGAAAGATGAAGTTAATTCTGGCGGCGGTGCTTGCCGGTTTCGTGCCGATACAGGCCCAGGCCGAGCAAGCAGCAAAAGCCAATTCAGAGCAGGCCGACCGATGGCGGGACGCGATGCAGTCCGCCCGTTGGACTGGTCCGTTGCTCGCTTCGAACGCCAACACGTTGCCGCAGGGCCACTTCTACACCGAGCCCTATTTCTATGACGTGATTGCCGGCGGCCGGCACAACCCGGGATCAAGCGGCTTCTACCAGTACGGATTGTTCGACGATCTGACCGTCGGGGTGCAGCCCAGCTTTGCCCTTGGCGTCCATCGGGCCAACCGTGGAATGAGGCTCGGCGACTTCAAGCTTTTGTCACAACTGCGCGTAACCGAGTTCAAGCCCGAACACCGCATCCCGAGCGTCGCATTCGTGCTCCAGCAAGTGCTGCCGACCGGCAAGCACGATCGCCTCGACCCCCTGGAGGAAGGCCACGGATCGGGATCCTTCGCGACCGAGGTCGGGGTCAACGTTCAGCATTATTTCCTGTTGAAAAACGGCCGTTTGCTGCGCGCGCGGATCAATGTCCTGCAGTCCATCCCGTTCGGCGCGGACATCGCCGGCCGCAGCGTTTACGGGACAGGCCCGGGCTTTCGCGGCCATGCCACGCTGGGCGCCAAGACAACGCTGATCGGCGCGGTCGAATATAGCCTGACCAAGGAATGGGTCCTGGCGTTTGATGTGATCCGCGAGTCGACAAGAAGGTCGACGCTCAAGGGCCGCTATGGCAGCGGGCCGCTGGCGAAGCAGACGTTTCCGTCGAGCCGCGACGTCGGCTTTGCCCCAGCCGTCGAATATAATTGGAGCGACCGGGCCGGTATCATCTTCAGCGTGTGGATCACCCCCAAAGGACACAATGTCTCGGGCTCGATGATTCCAGCGATCGCCGTCCAGCGATTCTGGTAGGTCAAGAAAAGGGCCGGAATCTGCTCCGGCCCCTGTTCCTATTCGGTCTCGGATGCACCGGCGTTGCGCTTGGCGGCGACGGGCCCAGCCGGAGGTTTAACCTTCGCCGCCCTGACCTTGGCGCGGCTGATTTTGGGCGGGGCCGGGGCGATCTCGAACGCCGGGGCATTGTCCTTGATGCGGACCTTGACCTCGCCGCCGTTGACCAATTTGCCGAACAGCAATTCCTCGGCCAGCGGCTGCTTGATCTTTTCCTGGACCAGCCGCGCCATCGGCCGGGCGCCGTAGAGCTTGTCGTAGCCGCGCTCTGTCAGCCAGGCGCGCGCTTCGTCGTCCAAGTCGATGTGGACGTTGCGGTCGGCCAGCTGAAGCTCGAGCTGGAGAATGAACTTGTCGACGACGCGGGCGACTACCGCCGGCGGCAAATAGGAGAAGGGGACGATCGCATCGAGGCGGTTGCGGAACTCAGGCGTGAACATCTTCTTGACAGCATCTTCCTGCGCATCCTCGCGGTCCATCGCGCCGAAGCCGATCGACTCGCGCGCCATGTCGGACGCGCCGGCGTTGGTCGTCATGACCAGGATGGTGTTGCGGAAATCGACCGTCTTGCCGTGGTGGTCGGTCAATTTGCCGTGGTCCATGACCTGCAACAGGATGTTGAACAGGTCGGAGTGGGCCTTCTCGATCTCGTCGAGCAGCAACACGCTGTGCGGGTGCTGGTCGACGGCGTCGGTGAGCAGCCCGCCCTGGTCGTAGCCGACATAGCCCGGGGGCGCGCCGATCAGCCGGCTGACCGAGTGGCGCTCCATATATTCAGACATATCGAAGCGCTGCAGCGGGATGCCGAGGACCGACGCCAGCTGGCGGGCGACCTCGGTCTTGCCGACGCCGGTCGGGCCGGAGAACAGATAATTGCCGATCGGCTTGTCGGGCTCGCGCAGGCCGGCGCGCGACA
>JBDSXT010000134.1:0-2530 GCA_039925985.1 Sphingomicrobium sp. | reverse complement strand
TGGTCGCCAATCTCGGTTACGACAAATTGATGTTCCCCAACCCGGTGTTCGCCGGCGACACGCTGCGCAGCGAGACCGAATGCACGGCGGTGCGGGAGAGCAAATCGCGGCCCAATGCGGGCATCGTCACCTGGACTCACCGCAGCTTCAACCAGCGCGATGAACTGGTGTGCGAATGCACGCGAACCGCACTGATCCTGAAAAAGCCGTCGAGACCGCAGCCCCGCGCAGCTGGTTGTTCGTCCCCGCCGACAGCGAGAAGAAGGTCGCCAAGTCATTGGGGAGCGACGCGGACGCGATCATCTTCGATCTTGAGGACAGCGTCGCTCCGGAGCGCAAGGCCGCGGCGCGCGACATCCTCAAGGGTCTTGCTGCTCGAACCGGAGGGCCCGCCTGGTGGGTGCGGATCAACCCCTTGCGCACCGAGCATCACAAAAAGGATCTCAGCATCTTTGCGTCGGCCGATTTCGAAGGGGTCGTGCTGCCGAAAGCAGAAAGCGGCGCGGACGTCGTCGAACTCTCCCACACGACCGGCCATATGCCCATCCACGCCATCGTCACCGAGACCCCGGCAAGCCTGTTCGGTTTATTGAGCTATCGCGAGCCGAGTTGCCCGCTTGCGGCGATGAGCTGGGGGGCGGAAGATTTGTCGGCGGCGCTCGGCGCGGCGTCGAAATATGATGCGAGCGGCGAATTGAGCTTTACCTACCGGCTGGCGCGGTCGCTGTGCCTGGCGGGCGCCGCCGCCGCGGGTGTCCAGCCGATCGACACCATCTTCGCCGACCTCAAGGACGGCGAGGGATTGCGGCTGGAGGCGGAAGCGGCGGCGCGTGAAGGCTTCACCGGCAAGCTGGCCATCCACCCCGACCAGGTGGCGATCATCAACGCCGCTTTTAGCCCGTCCAAAGACCAGGTCGACCACGCCCGGGCAATCGTCGATGCATTCGCGGTCGAACCCGATGCCGGCGTACTGTCGATCGGCGGCCGGATGGTCGACCGGCCGCACCTCGTTCAGGCGCAACGAATCCTCGACCGCGCCCGTTAACACTTAGGAGACACGCGAACATGCCCACGCCAGCCACAGGATGGGGCACGGACGCGCCCGACCAGCCATTGCGGCCAATGCAATTCGAGCGGCGCGACCTCAGGCCCGACGATGTCGCGATCAAAATTACGTTCGCCGGGATTTGCCACAGCGACCTCCACACCTGCCGCAACGATTGGAGCGGGACTCGCTATCCGGTGATCCCGGGCCACGAGATCGTCGGCACCGTCACCGCGGTCGGCAACGAGGTGACGCGCCATGCGGTCGGCGACACGGTCGCGGTCGGCTGCATGGTCGACAGCTGCATGGTCTGCGACCAGTGCCAGGAGGGCTGGGAAGTGTTCTGCCGCGAGGGCTGCGTCCAGACGTATAACAGCCCCGACCGGCACGATAAGACAATCAGCAAGGGCGGCTACACCGACCATATCGTCGTCCGCGATCATTTCGTGCTGAAAGTCCCCGAAGGGATGGACGCGAGCCGGACCGCGCCGTTGCTGTGCGCCGGCATCACGACTTACTCGCCGCTCCGCCAGTACAAGGTCGGAGATGGGACCAAGGTCGGAGTCATCGGGCTTGGCGGGCTTGGCCATATGGGGGTCAAGCTGGCGGCGGCGATGGGCGCCCACGTGACGATGATCACGACGACGCCCGAGAAAGGCGAGGACGCCCGGCGGCTCGGCGCGCACGACGTCATCGTCTCGACCGACGCCGAGGCGATGAAAGCGGCGGCGACGCGTTTCGACTTCATCCTCAACACGGTGCCGGTCAGCCACGAGATCGACCCCTATCTCAACCTGCTCGGACGGTCGGGGCGGATGGTGATTGTCGGCGCGCTGACGCCGATGCCGGGCTTTACCGGCTTCAACATCATCTGGTGGAACCGGGCGGTCGGCGGCTCGGCGATCGGCGGCATCCCCGAGACTCAGGAGATGCTGAATTTTTGCGCCGAGCTCGGCATCTATCCGGATTGCGAGATGATCCGGATGGACGAGGTCAATGACGCCTATGAGCGATTGCTCAAGAACGACGTCCGCTATCGCTTCGTGATCGACATGTCGCAGGGCCTGTGAGCGAAACGGTTCATCCGGTTCCGGCCGATTTCAAGGCGACAATCGGGCCGGGCGAACTCGCCGAACTGAAGCGGCGGGCGGACGAGGAGACGGATGCGTTCTGGCTCGGCGAGGCGGGGCGGCTGGAGTGGACTCGGTTTCCCGAGCGGGCCGGCGACTGGTCGTTCGACGAGGCGGATTTCGGCATAAAATGGTTCGCCGACGGGGAATTGAACCTGTCGGTCAATTGCCTCGACCGGCACCTGGCGGAGCGCGGCGATCGCACCGCGCTAGTCTTCGAGGCCGACGAGCCGGGCGACGGGCGGACCCTCACCTATCGCGAGCTGCACGCCGAGACCTGCCGGATGGCGAATTTGCTAAAGTCGCGCGGCATCGGGCGCGGCGACCGGGTGATGATCTATATGCCGATGATCCC
>JBDSXT010000133.1:0-7479 GCA_039925985.1 Sphingomicrobium sp. | reverse complement strand
CCAGCACATCGCCATTGGCCAGCGGATAGACGTTGCGCGGGTTCGCCAGGCCCGTCGCCAGCGCCTCGATGTGGAAACCCTTGGGGACCGTCGGCGCTTCGCCTGGCTTCCAGCCGATGACTTCCGGAACTCCGACCGCCGCGATCAACTCCTCGGCGGGTTCGGGCAGTACAGGATTGGGCCCGACCTGCTGCGATGGGTCGACCGACTGCGGATTGCCGCACGCGGCCAGCGGGACCAGCGCGGCGGCGGTGATTAGCAGGCGCTTCATGCCACGGCTCCTGTGCGTGCATGCCCCAGCCAGCCACCGATGAGGATGAGCACCACGGCGACGGCCGACAGCGTCAGGCCCAACGGCACGACCGCGGTCCAGCCGTCCCGCGCGTGAACCAGACTGTTGACAACTTCGACCACCCATGCCGCTAGCAGCAGCCCGAACGCGATCCACCCGGCCGCGCCGCGCGCCGCGTCGATCAGCAGCGCCAGCCCGGCGATTGCACCGAACACCAGCCCGGCGGCGATCAGCCAGCTTGAGAAATCGAGCCACAACAGATTGCCGCCGCTGCCCCGGTAAGCGAGGTCGGTCAGCAGCCCGCCGACGAAGCAGACGATCGGGATCGGCAGCAACAGGCTGGAGATTGGCCGGCCAACGATCGCCATCGGCCGTCTCGCGCCGCGCGCGCCCGCATCAGCCATCGATTTTTCCCTTTTTGCTGTGATCGCTTGGACGAAGCAGCCGCGCAGAGGTTCCTGCTGGCGTTGTCCCCCAGCGAACTGCGCCCTAGGCCATTCGCCGATGACCGCGCCCAAACCCGGCGATCCGACGACTCTCAACCGCCTCTATGGGCGGTCGATGGGCCACAAGCTGCGCCCGAGCCAACAGCAGCTGATTGACACGCTGCTCCCGCAGCTCGCTGTGCCGGCCGAGGGCGAGCTGACATCGCAAAGCCTGTTCGACGACGATCGCCCATTGCACTTGGAAATCGGCTTCGGCGCGGGCGAGCATCTCGCCCACCGCGCCGATCTCCTGCCCGACCACGGCTTCATCGGTGCCGAGCCCTTCGTCAACGGCGTCGCCACTGCGCTCGGCCATGTCCGCGACGGCCATCTCGCCAACGTCCGCCTGCACATGGGGGACGCGCTCGACATCCTCCGCCGCGTGCCGGACAAGTCGTTGAGTTTCGTCTATTTATTGCACCCGGACCCATGGCCAAAGGCGCGTCACGTCAAGCGTCGGATGGTCAACGACGGCCCCCTCGCCCTCATCGCCGCCAAGCTCAAACCGGGCGGCGAGTTGCGAATTGCAACCGACCATCCGGTCTACCTCGAGTGGACCCTTCTCACCATGCGCCGCCACCTCCTCATATTCCAATGGCTCGCGCAAAAACCGTCCGATTTCCTCGAACCGCCCAGCGGTTGGATCGAGACTCGCTACGGCGCCAAATCGCGCCGCGAGGGTCGCCGCCCTTATTATCTTCGCTATAGTCGGACCTGACGGAGGGTTCGCATGGAGATCGATCGCAGGACGATGCTTGCCGGCACCGCCGCCATTCCGCTCGCCACCGGCGCAATGGCCTCGACGCCGGCCGCTGACGACTGGGAGCGAATCGCGCGCCAATATGATGTGACGCGCGAGATCATTCAGCTCGAGCACGGCAATTGGGGGATGATGGCCCGGCCGGTGCTCGCCGCCTACCGGGCGATGGTCGAGCGCGTGAACCGCGACACCAGCTATTACGCGCGCCGGACCATGGTCGGCGACCTCGAAACCGCCCGCGCCGCGATGGCAGGCGCGATGGGCGTCGCGGTCGACGAGATCATCTTCACTCGCAACGCGACCGAGGCGATGAAGGCGCTGATCCTGCAATACAACCGCCTGAAGCCCGGCGACGCGGTGCTTTACGCCGATCTCGATTACGACAGCATGCAGGCAAGCATGGACTCGCTCGCCGCACTGCGCGGGGTGCGCGTCATCAAGATTGCGCTGCCCGAACCCGCCACTCACCAGTCGCTGATCGACACCTATCTGGCCGCGTTCGACGCCAACCCGGCGATCAGACTGGTCCTCCTGACCCACGTCAGCCACCGCACCGGCCTCGTCCTGCCGGTCGCCGAAATCGCGGCCATCGCCCGCGAACGCGGCATCGATGCCTTGGTCGACGCCGCCCACAGCGTCGGGCAACTCGATTTCCGCCTGCCCGACCTCAAGGCGGATTTCGTCGGGCTCAACCTGCACAAATGGATCGGCGCCCCGCTCGGGGTTGGCGCGCTGTACATCCGCCGCAATCGGATCGGCGCGATCGATCCCGATCCGGCGGAGAGCCCCGCCAGTTCCGGCATCGACTCACGCGTCCATACCGGTACCCCCGACTATGCTGCGCAATTGACCGCCCCAGCCGCGCTCGCCTTCCAGGCTGCAATCGGTGCCGCGCCGCGGGAGGGTAGACTGAAGGCATTGCGCGATCGCTGGGTCCACGCGGTTCGCGACATCCCCAAGGTGCAGATCCTGACCCCCGAAGACTCGCGACTCTACGGCGCCATTACCTCGTTCAGGCTGCGCGGCCGAACTTCGCACGATGACAATGTCGCGCTCGCCAAATCCCTCCTCGACAAGCACCGCATCTTCACCGTCCACCGCGACGGACTCGCGTCGGGCTCCTGCGTGCGGGTGACTCCGGCGCTAGCCACGCGGATGAGCGACATGGATGCGCTGGCGGCAGCGATCCGTTCGCTGGCCGGCTAGCGCGGCTTCGGCTCCAGCCGCAGCAACCGCCCGCCGTCCTCGAGCAGATAGACCTCGCCGCGCGGCCCCTGGTCGACGCTTCGGATGCGCGCGCCCATCGGCCACTGATCGGCTTTGCGCGCCTGGTCGCCATTGATGTCGACCCGGATGAACGCCTCGCCCGACAGCGCGCCGATCAGCGCGTCGCCCTTCCACTGCGGGAACAGGTCGCCGGTGTAGATCAGCAGGCCGCCGGGCGAGATCGACGGGTTCCACCATATTTTGGGCGGCTCGAAGCCGTCACCGGGCCGGTGGTCGGGGATGTCGCTGCTGTCGTAATTGCTGCCGTTCGACGCTCGCGGCCAGCCGTAATTCTTGCCCGGTTGGATGAGGTTGACCTCGTCGCCGCCCTTCGGCCCCATCTCGATTTCCCACAGCCGGCCGTCGGGCGCGAAGTTCAGCCCGAGCAGATTGCGATGACCGATCGTCCAGAAGGTCGCAGCCATGCCGCCGCGGCTCGCCCACGGATTGCCCGGCGCGGGCGCCCCTTCGTCGGTCAGGTGAAGCACCTTGCCGAGGTTGCCGCTCATGTCCTGGGCCGGCGTGAACTGCTGCCGTTCGCCCGACGTCAGGAACATCGTCCCGTCGGGCGCAAAGGCGATGCGGTGGCTGAAATGGCCGTCGCCAACCACCTTGGGCGACTGCCGCCAGATCACCTTGAACCCGTCGATCCTGGGCGGGCCTTGCCCCAGTATGAGCCGGCCGTAACCGAGCGCCGCGCCGCTGGTCCCATTTGGCCCAGCTTCGACGAAACTCAGATAGACTCGCTGATTACCGGCAAAGTCCGGATGAAAGACGACATCCCCAAGCCCGCCCTGCCCGGCGACAAGGACCGTCGGAACGCCGGCCACTGGCTCCTTTTTCCCGGTACGGACATCGATCAGCCACAGCTTGCCATCCCGCTCGGTCAGCAGCGCCATGTTGGTCAGGCGCACGCCCGATCCCGGCAGGAAATCCATAGCCCAGGGCGTGCCGAAGCTGGCCACTTCGCTGACGGAAAAGGGCCGCGCCGCCACTGCTGCCGCCGACGGCGCCCGGCCGCAAGCGGCCAGCACCAGCAACATTCCAACTTGCATTAAGCGAAGGGTCATATGACAGGGCCTTTGGTTGCGTTACCGGCACGTCGCTCCACCATAGGATACCGCATGCAATCCTGCAGCCTTCTCTCGCTGGCTACCGCGGTTCCACCCCACGTCATCGATCAAGCCGAGGCGAAAGCTGTCGGCCGCCGCGCCTTTCGCGGTCGCCCAGCCTTGTTCGACCGGCTATCGAGCGTGTTCGACAATGCCGGGATCGCCAGGCGCCACCTGGTCGCGCCGATCGAATGGTATGCCGACCCCCACGGTTGGGCCGACCGCAACGCAATCTATCTGGACGCCGCCGAAAACCTATTTGTCGAGGCGGCGTCGGCGGCGATCGCCAAGGCCGGACTTGACCCCGAACAAATCGACGGCGTCGTCACCGTGTCGACGACCGGGATCGCGACCCCCAGCCTCGAAGCGCGCGTTGCTCCCCGGCTCGGGCTGCGCAGCGACGTTCGCCGGGTGCCGGTCTTCGGCCTCGGCTGCGCCGGCGGCGTCAACGGCCTGGCGCTCGCCGCACGTCTCGCCGTCGCCGACCCCGGCAGCCACTGGCTGTTCGTCACCGTCGAAACCTGCTCGATCTCGATCCGCCTCGACAGCGACGATCCGGCTGCCATCGTCGCTACCGCCTTGTTCGGCGACGGCGCCGCCGCGGCGGTCGTCACCACCGGCACGCCCAGCTTCGCCCGAATTACCGCCTCGGCCGAGAAATTGTGGCCCGACTCGCTGCGAATCATGGGCTGGGATATTGAAGACCCCGGCCTCGCCGTCGTCTTCGACCGCGCCATCCCGCCGTTTATCGAGGCTCAGCTAGCCGATGCTGTGGACGAAATGCTCGGCCAGATGGGCGTCGAGCGCAGCGCGATCGATCGCCTCTGTTGCCACCCCGGCGGCGTCAAGGTGATCGACGCCATCGAAAGCGCCCTCGCACTCCCCCAGGGCGAGCTTAACCTCGAGCGCGAGGTGCTCCACGATTACGGCAATATGAGCGCCCCGACGGTCCTGTTCGTGCTCGACCGCCTGCTCCAACGCGGCCTGCCGGAACGCGTCCTGATGACCGCATTCGGCCCCGGCTTCACCTGCGCCGGCCTGCTTCTCGAAGCCGCATGACCTGGGCGGCGATCGTCATCCTGTCGCTTGTCACGGCGCAGCGCCTCGCCGAACTCTGGCTGTCCAACCGCAACACCCGGCGGCTGCTCGATCAAGGCGCAATCGAAGTCGCCGCCGGCCATTATTCGCTGATCGTCTGCGTCCACGCCGCCTGGCTCGCGGCCTTGTGGTGGTTTGCCCCCGGCCAGCCGATTATCTGGCCATGGGTGGTGCTGTTCGCGGCGCTACAATTGGCGCGACTGTGGGTCATCGCAACGCTCGGCCCGCGCTGGACCACCCGAATCATCGTCTTGCCCGAGGCACCGCTGGTGCGCAGCGGACCCTATCGCTTCGTCGACCATCCCAATTATGTCCTCGTCATCGCCGAAATCGCGGTCCTGCCGCTGGCCTTTGGGCTCATCGCCTGGGCATTGCTCTTCAGTATCTTGAACGCTGCCGTATTGGCGGTCCGCATCCGGGCCGAGAACCAGGCGCTCGGTCGCTAAGGACCGCTTGCGCCCACTGCCCGGCAAGCCTATATCGTGGCTCTCTCCTCGACATCGTTACCGACGTTGAGGCTGGCTTCCCCCCGGAGGCCGGTCGCAGAGCTGTTTTGTTTGAAGGACTGCATGGTCAACGTTGCTGCGCTCACCGAATTGATCGAGCCGGAGGTAGAAGCCTTGGGCTTCACGCTCGTGCGTGTGGCGATGATCGGCGGCGCTTCCGACCCGACTCTGCAAGTCATGGCCGAGCGTGCCGACACGAGGCAGCTCGAGCTTGGCGATTGCGAGACCATCTCGCGCCGGATCTCGGAAGCCTTCGACGCGCTTGAAGCCGAAGGCCGCGACCCGATCGACGGCGGCTATCGCCTCGAGGTCAGTTCGCCCGGCATCGACCGTCCGCTGACGCGCCGCGCCGATTATGCCGACTGGGCCGGGCACGAGGCACGCCTCCGGTTCGTCGAGCCGATCGACGGCGCCAAACAGGTGTCCGGAATCATCGAGGGCGCCGACGGCGACACGATCCGCATCTCGACCACCCAGGGACTTCGCGAAGTCCCGTTCGACTCGATCGCCTCGGCCAAGCTGCTGCTGACCGACGCACTGATCAAGGCCACTGCACCGCTCGACGCCGAAGGTGCCGATCTCATCAAGATGGAAGGTTAGAACCACATGGCAACCGCCGCTCCCGCAACCGCGGGCCCCGCCGCCAATAAGGCCGAATTGCTCGCCATTGCCGACGCCGTCGCGCGCGAGAAACTGATCGATCGCGGCATCGTCATCGAGGCGATGGAAGACGCCATCCAGCGCGCCGCCCGCGCCCGCTATGGGGCCGAGAACGACATCCGCGCCAAGCTCGACCCGGTCACCGGTGATCTTCGCCTGTGGCGCGTCGTCGAAGTGGTCGAAGAGGTCGACGACTATTTCAAGCAAGTCGATTTGAAAGGCGCCCAGAAGCTCCAGGCCGATGCCTCGGTCGGCGATTTCATCGTCGATCCGCTGCCGCCGATCGAGTTCGGCCGGATCGCCGCCCAGGCGGCCAAGCAGGTCATCTTCCAGAAGGTCCGTGATGCCGAGCGCGATCGCCAGTTCGAGGAATTCAAGGACCGCGGCAACGAGGTCATCACCGGCGTCGTCAAGCGCGTCGAGTTCGGCCATGTCGTCGTCGACCTCGGCCGGGCGGAAGGAGTCATTCGCCGCGACCAGCAAATCCCGCGCGAGATGGTTCGCGTCGGCGACCGCATCCGCAGCCTGATCCTGTCGGTCCGCCGCGAAGCCCGCGGCCCGCAGATTTTCCTGTCGCGCGCCCATCCCGAGTTCATGAAGAAATTGTTCGCCCAGGAAGTGCCCGAAATTTACGACGGCATCATCGAGATCAAGGCGGCCGCCCGCGACCCCGGTAGCCGCGCAAAAATCGGCGTCATCAGCCACGACAGCTCGATCGACCCGGTCGGCGCCTGCGTCGGCATGAAGGGCAGCCGCGTCCAGGCGGTGGTCCAGGAGCTGCAGGGCGAGAAGATCGACATCATCCCGTGGAGCGAGGACCTCGCGACATTCGTCGTCAACGGCCTCCAGCCGGCGACGGTCAGCCGAGTTGTCATCGACGAGGAAGAGGCCCGCATCGAGGTCGTCGTCCCTGACGACCAGCTCAGCCTCGCCATCGGCCGCCGCGGCCAGAACGTCCGTCTCGCCAGCCAGCTGACCAATTCACAGATCGACATTCTGACCGAGGCCGACGCGTCCGAAAAGCGCCAGCGCGAATTCGTCGAGCGCTCGGAGATGTTCCAGACCGAGCTCGACGTCGACGAGACGCTTGCTCAATTGCTGGTCGCCGAAGGCTTCACCAGCCTCGAGGAAGTCGCCTACGTCAACGCCGAGGAAATCAGCGCGATCGACGGCTTCGACGAGGATCTCGCGGCCGAACTGCAAAGCCGTGCCGCCGAGGGCCTCGAGCGCCGCGAGGCGGCGGCCCGCGAAGAGCGCCGCAAGCTCGGCGTCGCCGACGAACTCGTCGAATTGCCGCACC
>JBDSXT010000132.1:0-9065 GCA_039925985.1 Sphingomicrobium sp. | reverse complement strand
GTGCTGTGCGTCGACAATCTGTTCACTGGGACGAGGCAGAACATCGCTCATCTGCGCGATCACCCGCATTTCGAGTTCTTGCGGCACGATGTGACGTTTCCACTCTTCATCGAGGTCGACGAGATTTACAATCTCGCCTGTCCGGCCTCCCCCATCCACTACCAGCATGACCCGGTTCAGACGACAAAGACGTCGGTCCACGGGGCGATCAACATGCTCGGCCTCGCCAAGCGCCTCGGCTGCCGGATTCTCCAGGCCTCGACCAGCGAGGTTTACGGCGATCCCGCGGTCCATCCGCAAACCGAAGAATATTGGGGGAATGTGAACCCGATCGGCCCGCGCTCCTGCTACGATGAGGGCAAGCGCTGCGCCGAGACTCTGTTTTTCGATTATTTCCGACAGCACCAGCTGCCGATCAAGGTCGCGCGAATCTTCAACACCTATGGCCCGAGGATGCACCCAGCCGATGGCCGGGTCGTGTCGAATTTCATCATGCAGGCGCTGCGCGGGGAGCCGATCACCATCTCCGGCGACGGCAGTCAGACGCGGTCGTTCTGCTTCGTCGACGATCTGATCCAAGGATTGATCGCGCTAATGCGTTCGCCAGACGAGATCACCGGGCCGATCAACCTCGGCAATCCGAATGAATTCACCATCGCCGAGCTTGCCCAGAAGGTCATCGCCAAGACCGACACGCAATCGACTTTGATCAACGTCGAGTTGCCAATCGACGACCCCCGCCAGCGGCAGCCCGATATCACCAAGGCCCGGACACTGCTGGGCTGGGAACCCAAAGTCGAACTCGACGAGGGCTTGGCCACCACCATCGTCTATTTCCAGGAAGCCCACCCGGAGGGCCGAAGCTAGATTGCGTGGACCGTTTGGCCGACAAGGGATTTGTTGGACGCTTGTGGCTCCTCGATCTGTTCTGCATCTTTCGCGTAACTCGGCACCAATAGGCCGAGCAAGCATATGGCTTTGGCTGTATCGCCATCTTCCGTAGCATCTCGAAGCTCGTCCAGGCGCCGCTTCAGATGCCGCCAGTCGACCATCGATTCGCGCGCCCTGACGATCCGCGGATGCCGCGTCGGCAGTGCTCCATCCTCGATCAGCAGCTCTTCGTGAAGTTTCTCACCGGGGCGCAGGCCAACCTCGACGATTTCAATATCGCCGTCAGCGTTGGATTCGTCGCGAACGGACAAGCCACTTAGCTCGATCATCGCCTTGGCGAGGTCGCGGACGCGCACCGGCTCTCCCATGTCGAGCAGAAAAACGTCGCCACCCTTGGCCATCGAGCCGGCCTGGATAACCAGCTGCGAGGCCTCGGGGATCGTCATGAAATAGCGAGTGACGTCGGTGTCGGTGAGAGTCACCGGTCCGCCTGTCTCAATTTGCCGCCGGAACAGCGGAACGACCGAGCCGCTTGAACCGAGGACGTTGCCGAAACGGACACCACTATAGACGGTCGACCGCTGCACCTTGGCCCGCGCCTGGATGATCAGCTCGCACACCCGTTTGGACGCACCCATGACGCTGGTTGGCCGGACCGCTTTGTCGGTGCTGACCATGATAAAGGTTTCGGTACCGACTGCTTCCGCTGCAAGGCAGACGTTGAGAGCGCCGAACACATTGTTGCGGATCCCCTGCAGGGGATTGGCTTCGATCAACGGCACATGCTTATAAGCTGCCGCGTGAAAGACCGTATCCGGCCGCCAATTGTGGAAAGGGCGGGGGCATTCGGCAACTTCCCCAACATCGACCAATTGGGCAACCAGCTCAACCGCCAGCCCTTCGCGCGCCTTGAGCTCGCGCAACTCCGCGTCGATCAGGTAGAGCGCGTGCTCCGACTGGTCGAGCAGCACGAGCGTTCGCGGATCCTGGCGGATGATTTGGCGGCACAGCTCGCTGCCGATCGACCCGCCAGCCCCGGTCACCAAAACGCATTTGCCGGCGACGTTGAGACGCATCAGTTCCGGATCGGGCGCCACCTCATCGCGGCCGAGCAGTTCTTCGATCTGGACGTCGCGAAGATCGTTGATCGACACCTTTCCAAAGGCGATCTCCGAAATGCTGGGAAGCATCCGCACCCGCACTTCGGGGGCCCGGGTGCGAAGCCGCTCGACGATCTGGCGGCGGGTCGACCGGCTGGCCGCCGACAAAGCCAGGAACACCTCGTCGACGTCTTCGAGGAGGAGGATGCGCTCGAGGTCGTCCGTGTGCCAGATCGGCTTTCCCTCAACCGAACGATTGGACAAAGACGAACTGTCATCGACGAAGCCGATCACCCGGATTTGCGGATCCTCGCGGACCGAAGTCGCCAGTTGTTGCCCGGCCGAACCGGCGCCATAAATCAGAACGCGCTTGCGCTTCTGCCGCAGCGGTCGGTTGTAGAGAGCCTGGAGAAGTAGCGAGCTGAGGCCGAGCCGGCTCGCGGCGAGCGCCAGCGTGAAGACCAGCGGATGGAGGACCGCCAATGTCCGCGGAATCCCCTGGATATGCAGCGGGATCAGGATGGCCGCGAGGACGATCGACATTAGCGCGCAGCGGTATGCGAGCTGCCGATTGGTTTCGCGGCCCGAAAAACGAACTAGCGACCGGTAGGTCCGGGTCAGGATCGCGATCGCCAGCCAGACGGGGATCGCAATCGCGACGAAAATGAGGACCGGGCGGTCAAACAGATGCCATTCGCCAAGGCGTAACCAGAACGCGAGAACCGCGGCAGCGCAACAAGCGATGACGTCAATCAAGGCGACCAGCGAAGCGCGCACGCCGCGCGGCAGTTCGGCGGCACGCCGAATGACCTGAAGGACTTTTTTCACTCGGCCACCATGCCCCTTCTTTGTCTCCGCCGGGGGCCCCAGCCCTTCCGAGCTCATAGAGCGAAGATCATTACGACGCTTGCCGGATCGATCCGTTCCGGTGCCGGCATGCGATCTCCATTCCAATTCGGAGCGGTTGGGTCAAATTCGCAACAGGCGGACGTCGTCGATCAGCGCGGTTGAGGAGCCAGGCCGCACTCGCCTGAGCGTGAACTTCAACAGGCCGCATTGGGCGGGAATGCGAAAGTCGAAGCCTCGAATTTGCCAGGCCGCGCTTCCCAGGGGGACCTGCGGACTGCTGCCAAGCATTCCGATCGAACCGGTGCACTCCGCCGCAAATCGCAGGGAAGAACCGGTGTCCGCTGGGCCACTAACCGCGAACTGCAGGCGATAGCGGCCAACGGGCAGCGCAACGAACCGCTGCAGCGCCGGATCGGCGGAGCCAGTTGCGAACACCGCGATCCGCCGCCCAGCGCTGGCCTGGTCAAGCTCGGCCGATCGCGGATCGATCGCCCAATCGAACGGCGTTGCGCGCGACTGATAATCGCTCTCTTCGAGTTCGAAGCCGCCATCGTCTAGCAGCGACTGAGCGTCCGGGCGGCGCCGCACGAAGCGCCGGTCCAGCGCGATTGCGTCGGCATAACGTCCGGCGGCGATCAATCCCGCGATTGCGTCGCGCAATTCCTGCCGGGTCGGCGCAGTGTTCGCGTGGCCAAGATCGCCGAGAACTGCAACAACCCCAGCCAGCGCCGGCCCGGTCGGCGGCGTCTCAGCCTGGAAGAAGCGGGTCCGCCACGGCGGATTGGCGACCAGCCGCGCGATGAAAGCCTGGCGAATCCTCGGCTCGACAACGGCCTGTCGAATAAAGCGGGTCATCAACTCGTCGGGATCACCAATGCGCAACAGTGCGTCCGCACGCATCGCGAAGACATCTGCCTGTCGGTTGGCCAAGGCACGAAGCGCGGCCCAGACCTGGACCTGCTTGTCCCGCCAGCCTAGCTGGCTGGCCGCCTGCCAGGCCCGCTCTCCTGCCCCGGCACCGCGAACCTTGTCCTCCGATCGGGCAAGGGTGCGGAGCGCGACGACGGCGAGTGGAGTTCGTTCGATCGCCGCCCGGCTGGTCTTTGCAGCTAGAGCCGCTTGCCCTTGGTCGAGTTGGCGTTCCGCGAGCAAAGCTAGGCCCCAGCCGTTCTGCGGGCGGACCGCGGCTGCAACCGGTCCCTTGTTCGCCCTGACCGCCGCTTCGCCAAGGCCGATTCTGATCGATTGAACACCGAGAAGAAGGCCAACCAGCATTAAGCCCGCCCACACCAGTGTTGATCGTCCCTCCGTGGCGTCCGCCTTCTGCACCTGGGTAGGCGCGACGAACAGAGCGAGCGCGATGGCAGCAACCGCGGCAAGGGCGCGCATCCGCAGCGGATAATCGACCAGGCTGTGGGCCATGGCCAGTAGGATGATCGTCAAGCCGGCGAGCGCGATTGCCGGATCGGTAGCGCGGCCCTTGGCGAGCAAGCGCCACAGTCGCACGGCCAAGGCGAACAATCCCGCCAACAGCAACAATGCGACGGGCAACCCCCCTTCGATCAGCAGCTCGAGCAGATCATTGTGTGCGTGGTTGAGGTAGAGGTCGCCCATCAGGTCGAGGTTTTCACTGGCCTTGAAGACCGGAACGAACGTTCCGAAGCCGCTTCCCAACGGCCAGAATTGGCCAAGGGTAAAAAGCAGGTCGGGCAAGTTGGCGATACGCCCACCTGGGCTGAGGTCCGACTGCAGGTCCAGGCCACGCTCCGACAGGCCCGGGATCAGGATGGCGATCGCGACGAGAGCGACCATGGCCGCAATCGATAGGCCGAAGACGCGCCCGAGCCCCCGGCCCCCAAACCCAAGCATGGTCCCCGCCAACGCCGCCGGCACCATTAGGATGATCCCGGCGCGCGACTGAGTCGCGATTGTCGCCGCCATGAAGATCGGGATCAGCAGCCAGCCCAGTCGAAAACGCCGACGGGGGGGCTCCGCCTGCACTGCGTCACGGGAGTTAGACCTGAGAATCAGACCCGACGCCACCATACCGGCGACCATCAGCTGGGCAAGATGATTGGGGTTGGCGAACAAGCCTGTCGGAACTCCGGCGCCTGGTGATCCGTATGGATAGAGCGCGGCGGGCAGGTCGAAGGCTCTCTGGACTACGGCGGCGATCGCGGAAATCAGCGCTCCCAGGACAATGATCCGAGCCATGAAGATCAGGCGGTCTCGGCTCATTTGCGACGCCGCGAGAAACAGTCCCGCCGGAAGAAGAAGAGACGAGGCGAACCGTCTGGTCGCTTCCGGGTCGAGGGACAACGGCCGCCACGCAGCCGGTTCAGCGGTCAGGCCGTAGGCGGCGGCGGCGGCCTCCCTGCCCGGAAGGCCAGCCCACAACAAAGGCGGCAGCGGGATCAGCTGCGACGCGACCAAAACGAGCGTGGCGAACAGCACGAACAGGGGCACGGTGGCTGCGGCCGGCCGCGGGCCGCCGGTCAGAAAATCGGCAAAACAAGCGCACAGGAGCAGGGCCCCGCCGGCTTCCAGCAAGCCGTTAAGCAACGGTGCCTCCGCTCCGCCTCCGCCAATGATCAGCGACAGGAAGAGAAGCGCAGCCGCACACCAGAAGGCATAATCACTGCCAATGGCGCGCGATCGCGGCTGGTGGGGCGACTCCATGCTGGGCCGCTAGCAGGTGTGGATTTTCGAAGTCTAGGCAGACACCGCTAGATGTGGCCTAAGCGGGCGAACATGGCCCTGCCCTTGATCCTCTCGCACCTGCGTCTGCCGCTGATCGGCGCGCCCTTGTTCATCGTCTCCAATCCGGAGCTGGTGATCGCCCAATGTACGTCGGGGATCGTCGGCAGCTTCCCCGCCCTAAACGCGCGGCCTGCCGAGAAGCTCGACGAATGGCTACACGAGATTAGCGAAGCACTGGCGGCCTACGATGCCGCGCATCCGGAGACGCCGGCGGCACCGTTTGCGGTCAACCAGATCGTCCATCGTTCCAACGATCGCCTCGAACATGACATGGCCATCTGTGCGAAATGGAGGGTGCCGATCGTCATTTCCTCGCTAGGCGCGCGGATCGAGCTGAACGATGCAGTACACTCATGGGGCGGGATCACACTGCACGATATCATCGACGACCGATTCGCTCGAAAAGCCGTCGAGAAAGGCGCCGACGGACTGATTGCGGTCGCCGCCGGCGCCGGCGGTCATGCCGGCCGCTGGTCGCCGTTCGCGCTGGTCCACGAAATTCGTAAATGGTTCGACGGGCCGCTGGTCCTGTCGGGGGCGATCGCGACCGGCGGCGCAATTCTCGCCGCGCAAGCGATGGGCGCCGACCTTGCCTATGCCGGGTCGCCGTTCATCGCCACACCCGAAGCCAACAGCACCGACGCCTACAAACAGGCGATCGTCGAGGCCAGCGCCGCCGACATCGTCAACACCGACCTGTTCACGGGCGTCCACGGCAATTATTTACGCTCATCAGTTGTTGCATCGGGGCTCGATCCCGATGCGCTTGCCGCGGGCAGTGTCGAGACGATGAAATTCGGCTCCGATGGATCGACCAAATCCAAGGCCTGGCGCGACATCTGGGGATCCGGCCAAGGCATTGGCGCGGTCGAAAGCATTGTCCCCGCGGCCGAATTAATTGCCCGGCTGGGCCAAGAATATGCCGCCGCCAAAGCGAGGGTATGCGGCTAGCGGGCGAGCGCTTCCAGTTTCTGCCGCCAAGTTCCAGGTATCGGAACCGGCCGCCGGCTGGCGCGATCGACCAGAACATGGACGAATTCGCCCTGAGCAGCGGCCAGGTCTCCGCCGGCGGCGAACACGCCGATCGAATAGCGCACGCTTGATTTGCCGAGTTCGGCGATCGCCAGGCCAATTTCGACATTTTGAGGGAAAGCGAGCGGGGTGAAATAGGTGCTGCTTGTCGTCGCTACCAACGCGATCGGATCGCCGGCGGCGATATCGAGCAATCCGGCCTCGATCAGCCAACCATTCACCGCGCTGTCGAACCACTCATAATAAATCGTATTGTTGACGTGGCCGTAAGCGTCATTGTCGGCCCACCGCGTGGTGAACTTCTTCCACACGCGAAATTCGCCGCGTGTCGCCGGGGCCGGCTTCACCATGCCGCCTCGTACAGCCGGCGGGCGTCCGCTTCCTCGATCGGGCACGGATTATTCACCAGCAATCGCACCTGCTTCATCGCTTCGCTGGCAAGAAGCGGCAGGTCCTGTTCGGTAATGCCATGATCACGCAGGCGCGGCGCGATGCCGCTGTCGGAGACCATGCGGTCGAGCCGCTCGATCAGTAGCACCGCACGGGCCTGGCTCCCCTGCCCGGCGCACTCGGGCACCAGAATCTCGGCAAGCTCGGCATAATGTTCGCGCGCCGCCCCGGCATTGTGGGCGAGGACGTGCCGCAGCATCAGCGCGTTGCTGACGCCGTGGGGCAAGTGATGGATTCCGCCGAGCGGGTAAGCGAGCGCGTGGACCCCGGCGACCGGCGCGTTGGCGAACGCCAGGCCGGCCAAATGCGCGCCGAGCAACATCGCCGAACGCGCTTCGAGATTGTCGGGCTGGTTGCAAACGGTGAGCAGATTGGCGCTGAGCAAGCGCAGGGCCTCTCGAGCGAGCGCGTCGGACAGTGGGTTCTTGAGCCGCGCCGAGGTAAAAGCTTCGATCGCGTGGACGATCGCGTCGATCCCGGTGGCGGCCGTCACATGGCGAGGCAGGCCAAAGGTCAGGCTTGCGTCGAGCACCGCCCAGTCAGCCGTAAGGGGCCGCGCGTTGACCGCCAGCTTGATCCCGCCGTCGCAGGTGATGACCGAGATCGGCGTGGCCTCAGAGCCGGTGCCGGCGGTGGTCGGGACCAGCGCTAGCGGCAGCCGCTGCCCTTTGGCGATGTCGACGCCCCAGACGGTGTCGAGATCGTCGCCCGAGCCGAGCAGATATGCGGCGAGCTTGGCGACATCCATGGGGCTGCCGCCGCCAAAACCGATCACCGAGCGCACGTCGGCCGCCTCGCCGACTGCGACCGCGGCCTCGAGCGTGGTTCGGGACGGATCGGCCTCGACGTCATCGAACAGGATCACCGGCTTGCCGGCGACTTCCAGGGCGGCCCGGCACAAATCTGTGAGGCCGAGGCGGACGATCTCGCGATCGGTGACGAACAGGCAGGGGCCCTTGGGGAGCAAGGCGGCGAGCGACGCTGCTTCGCCTGCTCCGGCGAGCAATCGGGGTCCGGGATGGAATGTGAAGGCTTGCATCGCTTAAGCGACGCTAGCGCGAATCAGAGCGGCTGCCCACCAAGACCGCGCTCGAGCCGGCCCATCAGCGCGCGAGCCGGGCTTTGCGCCGGCTCTTCGAACATGGTGCCATCATCGAGCCGTTTGACCCGCGCAAAGAGGTCGGCGCTGCTGTGGATCAGCCGTTGCGCCGCTTCGGGCAATTGGTTGACGATCGCCGGGTCGCTGTCCTGGGCGTGACCGAGGCGCCTCTCGGGCCGGCGGCCCTGGCGCTCGGGAATCTCGCCGCTGTCAATTGCGCGCTGGGTCAGCAGCCAGGCGACGATGTGCATGATTCGGGTGGTGACCTTGAGCGACTCGCAGGCAAAGCCGACGCGAGCGAACGGGTCGAGTTCCTGGCGGGCGTAGCGGCCGGCGTCATCGAAATAGGACCTGGCCTCGTCGGCGAGCACCATCGCCTCGGTATAGAATGCGTCAACCAGCCGCGGCGTAATCCGCGCTTCGGGCCGGAAGATGTCTGGCGATTCGTCCATAGCCCTTAGATGCCACCGATGACGGCTGCTGGAAACGATCGAGAATGGAGGGACGTTGCGATTTAACCGCGTTTCGTCCCGCCGCGGGACGCGGTCAGGCGAGCAGATCGGGGACGTTGCGGTCGCGCATTCGCTCGATTTCGTCCTTGAGGCGCAGCTTGCGCTTCTTCAGCCGCGCAATCTCCAGTTGGTCGACGGCACCGTCGGCGATCAGGGCCGCAATCTCCTCGTCGAGCCGGCGATGCTCGACGGTCAGCGCGGCAATTTGCTGAGCAGCCGTCTCGTCGTCGTTCATGCCGCCACCTACCCCAATCGCGCAACGAATGAAAAATTCCGGGCCGCCGCCAGGTCCTGGTCGGGTCAGTCCGCGCGATCCCGTCGCCAAACGGTAACAATCAGCCGAGACAAATCGCGCGATTCGTGATTATTGGG
>JBDSXT010000131.1:0-6673 GCA_039925985.1 Sphingomicrobium sp. | reverse complement strand
AGCGCATGCGGTTCGATGCCCATTATCCGATCGTCTCGGGCTATGACCGGTCGCCGGCGTTCGGCTATTATTTGCATCTTGCCGACCCGCTGCAGTTCCGCCAGCTGAGCGCAAGCGTCGCGGTTTCCCCTTTCGGCAAGGTGCGCGGCGGCGAGCGGCTGCACGTCAACCTCGAATATCAGACTCCCAGCTGGAAGCTCAATTACTGGCATAACCTCGCCGACGTGTACGATCTCGCCGGTCCGGTGCTTCGCAGCCGCAAGGGCGACGCCTTCATCGCCAGTTATTCGAAACCGCTGATCTATGATCCGCCGCGCCAGCTCGACATATTCGGGTCGGCCTCGGCGTTCTTCGGACTCAAGCAATTGCCCGGCGCCCAGAACATCGCCAGTCCCAAGGCATTGCAATCGGCCGAGATCGGCGTCCGCTACACCAACACCACCGCGTCGCTTGGCGGAGTCGATCATGAAAAGGGCTTTGCCGGGCGGATCGTCGCCGCCACCGACCACGCCCTCGGGGATTTCTACCCCAAGCTGTACGGCGGGATCGATCTCGGCACCGCACTTCCGTGGAGCAACAGTTCGGCCTGGCTGTACGCTCAGGCGGGAATTGCCGGCGGCAAGCGACTGAGTCCGCTAGCGGCTTATTATTTCGGATCGTTCCGCAATAATTACGTCGATGACCGCCCGGTGAAGCGGTATCGGGCGACCGAAAGCTTCCCGGGTTTCGGGATCGACGAGATCAGCGCGCGCCGCTTTGGCAAGCTGACCGGCGAGATCAATTTGCCGCCGATCCGCTTCGCGGAGGTCGGCACGCCGGCATTTTATCTGGGCTATATCCGGCCGGCCGTGTTCACCGGCGTGCTGGCGACTCAATCGCCCGATGGGCAGTCACACCATTATGTCGATCTGGGCGCTCAGCTCGATCTCAACTTCACGGTCGCGCTGCGCCTGCCGATGGTACTGTCGATCGGCGCCGCGGGCGGCTGGGCCGATGGCGACTACCGCAAGACAGAACTGCTCGCTTCGCTGAAAATCATGTAGTCAGTCAGCGATGGGAATCGCCGACATCATCGACTGGTCGATCGCACTGGTGCCGGTACTGCTGCTGACCGCGGTGTTCATCTGGCTCGATGTGTTCAAGCTGATGAGCCTGTGGGAGACGCTGGGCCTGCTGCTGATGGGGGCCGTCGCCGCCGCCGCCGCCTACCCGTTGAGCGGCGTGTTTCTCGACAGCTTGCCGATCGGCTTCAACCTTTACAGCCGCTTCGTGGCGCCGTGGATCGAAGAAGCGCTGAAAGCAATCGCCATCATCAGCCTGTTCCGGTTCAATCGGATCGGCTTCAAGCTCGACGCGGTCATCTCCGGCTTTGCGGTCGGCGCCGGCTTCTCGGTGGTCGAAAATATTCTCTATCTGATGCGCTTTGCCGACCTGCCAGCGGCGGTGTGGATGGTGCGTGGCCTCGGCACGGCGGTGATGCACGGGACGACGCTGGCGATCATGGCCGCGATCGCCCACGAACTGTCGGAGCGCGAAACCCGCGGCGCCGCCAGCGACTATGACTTCAACCCGTTATGGTTTGTCCCTGGCCTGCTGGTCGCGGTCGCCATCCACACAGCGTTCAACCAATTCCCCAACCGGCCGATGCTGGCCATGCTCGGGACGGTGATCCTCGCGCCGCTGGCGCTGATGGTGATTTTCCGCTTCGGCGCCAGCGAGGCGCAGGAGTGGCTGAGGGCCGAGCGTAATGGCCACAGGGCGATGCTCGACACGCTGGCCGCGGGCCAATTTCCCGACACTCCTCCCGGCCGCCGCATCGCCGCGCTTGCCGCCCGTTCCGGCGCGGCGACGAGCGAGCAAATCCGCGAATATTGGGAAGTCCTGGCCCGCCTGGTGCTGACCGCTGAGGAGACCTTGCTGAAGCAATCGGGGGACGGCGACCGGGTCGAGGCCGACACCGGCGCCGGCTTTACCCGCCTCGCCGAGTTGAAGCGCGAGATGGGCCGGACGACCATCGCGGCCCTCAACCCGCTGCTACCGTTCAGCCGCAACGATTATTGGGAGCTGTCAGAGCT
This sequence comes from Sphingomicrobium sp., assembly GCA_039925985.1. GTDB lineage: Bacteria > Pseudomonadota > Alphaproteobacteria > Sphingomonadales > Sphingomonadaceae > Sphingomicrobium. The sequence continues at coordinate 4,598 of JBDSXT010000131.1, read as the reverse complement.
TCGCGAGCGGCTGAAAGGGACGGTTCGCAAGGACGAGCTAGACGCATTGCCGCCCGCCCCGTAGGAGCGCGCGGGGCAGTTCAACACACGGGAAATCGACTTGGGCAACGTCACCGTCATCGGCGCGCAGTGGGGCGACGAAGGCAAGGGCAAGATCGTCGACTGGCTGGCCAGCCGCGCCGACATGGTGGTCCGCTTCCAGGGCGGCCATAACGCCGGCCATACGCTGGTCGTCGCGGACCAGACCTACAAACTGTCACTGCTTCCGTCGGGGATCGTCCGCGGCACCCCGTCGGTGATTGGCAATGGCGTCGTCCTCGACCCGTGGGCGCTGAAGGCTGAGGTCGAGCGGGTCGCAGCGCAGGGCATCGCGATCACACCCGACGTGCTGATGATTGCCGAGACCTGCCCGCTGATCTTGCCGATCCACCGCGATCTTGACTCGCTTCGCGAAGATGCTTCGGGGGCCGGCAAGATCGGCACCACCCGCCGCGGCATCGGCCCCGCCTATGAGGACAAAGTCGGCCGGCGCGCGATCCGCCTGTGCGACCTCGCGCACCTCGACGAACTCGACCCGCAACTCGACCGGCTGTGCGCGCATCACGACGCGCTCCGCGCCGGCTTCAAGGAGCCGCCGGTCGACCGCGATCGGCTCCGGCGCGACCTGGCCGAAATTGCCGATTTCGTGCTTCCGTTCGCGCGGCCGGTGTGGCGCGATCTCGACGTCGCCCTGCGGGCCAGCAAGCGAATCCTGTTCGAAGGCGCGCAGGGCGTGCTGCTCGACGTCGACCATGGCACGTATCCGTTCGTTACCTCGTCGAACACGGTGGCGGGGACGACGGGATCGGGCAGCGGCATTGGCCCGTCGGGGGCGGGCTTCGTGCTCGGCATTGCCAAGGCCTATACGACGCGGGTCGGCTCGGGGCCGTTTCCGACCGAGCTCGAGGATGAGGTCGGCCAGCGGCTCGGCGAGCGCGGCCACGAATTCGGCACCGTTACCGGGCGCCGGCGCCGCTGCGGCTGGTTCGACGCGGTTCTGGTCCGCCAGGCGGTGGCGGTGTCGGGCATCACCGGCATCGCGCTGACCAAGCTCGACGTCCTCGACGAGTTCGAAACGGTGCGGATCTGCACTGGCTATCGGATCGACGGCGAGGCGTACGATTATTTGCCGCCGCACGCCTTCGACCATTCGCGGGTCGAGCCGGTCTACGAGGACATCGAGGGCTGGCCGGGGTCGACGCGGGGCGCCCGGACCTGGGCGGACCTACCGGCGCGCGCAGTCAAATATGTTCGCCGGATCGAGGAGCTGATCCGCTGCCCGGTGGCGCTCGTCAGCACCTCACCCGAGCGCGACGACACGATTTTGGTCCGCGACCCGTTCGGGGGCTAAAGACGGACCGAGAAGCCTTCGACGGCTTCGGGCTCGACCTGTTCGACAATCAGGTCCTCGACATGCGCCCCGGCGGGACCTTGGCGCATCCGCTCGATCAATTGCGCGACCGCGGCCTCGTCGCCGGCGAGATGCGCCTCGACCGAGCCGTCGCCCGCGTTATGCACCCAACCGGCGACACCGAAGTTACGAGCCTGGTTGATCGTCCACTGGCGATAGAACACGCCCTGCACCCGTCCGTAGATGTGCAGCTTGCGGCCTACTGGCCCAGCCACGCTAGACCGTCGCGATGTCGGGGGCGTCTTCCGCTTTCATGCCGACGACGTTGTAGCCGGCGTCGACATGGTGGATTTCGCCGGTGACGCCGCTGGCGAGGTCGGACAGCAGATAGAGTGCCGCCCCGCCGACATCCTCGATGGTGACATTGCGGCGCAGCGGGGAATTATATTCGTTCCACTTCATGATGTAGCGGAAGTCGCCGATGCCGCTCGCCGCCAGAGTCTTGATCGGGCCGGCCGAGATCGCATTGACCCGGATGCCCTCGGGTCCGAGGTCCATGGCGAGATATTTGACGCTGGCTTCGAGCGCCGCCTTGGCGACGCCCATGACATTATAATGCGGGATGACTTTTTCGGCGCCGTAATAGGTCAGCGTCAGCATCGAGCCGCCACGGTCCATCATCGGCCGCGCCCGCTGGACCACCGCGACGAAGCTGTAGACCGAGATGTTCATGGTCAGCAGGAAATTGTCGAGCGTCGTGTCGACGAATTTGCCGCGCAGTTCGTTCTTGTCGGAAAAACCGATGGCGTGGACGAGGAAATCGAGCTTGTCCCATTTCTTGGCCAAGCCGGCGAACGCCTTGTCGAGCGCCGCATTGCTGCTGACGTCGCAGTCAATCAGCAGGTTGGAACCGAGTTGCTCGGCGAGCGGGCGGACCCGCTTTTCAAGCGATTCGCCCTGGTAGGAAAAAGCCAGCTCGGCGCCCTGCTCGCCCAGCGCCTTGGCGATGCCCCAGGCCAGCGAGCGGTCGTTGGCAAGGCCCATGATCAGCCCGCGCTTGCCCTTCATCAGTCCGCCAGAAGCACTGGTCGCGGCGTTGGTCAAAGCTGAGGTCCCCCTGTCACGAACTCCGCAACCACATCCTCGCCGGGCTGCGGCTCTTCGACTTCGAGCTCATCCTTGAACGGCCCGCTGTAGATTTCACCCTTTAGCGCCGTCGACCCGCCTTCGGCTAGGGCAGCGTTGAGCTCGGCCCCCATGACGACGCCCAAGCCGATGACGAAGAAGAACAAGAGTGCGATCATCACCCCGGCGAGACTGCCATAGGTCAGGCTGTAGCCGCCGAACAGGCCGATCGCCCGCGGCAAGAGCTGCACCGTGCCGAGCCACCAGACGGTAACCAGCAACGCGCCGGGCCATTTCCTGCATTCGTGCTTACGATAACGCGACGGCGTAAGCGCGTAGAACAAGACGTAAAAAGTGAAGAACATCATCACCGCCGGCACCGCCTGAAAGGTGCCCAGAGTCGAGCCGACTTCGGCGGAAAACGGCAGCAAGTGCTCGATAGCCTGCTGCAGCGAGCTCAGGATGACGGTCGCGGCGAAGGCGAACATCAGCAGCATGACGGCGACGACGATCATCAGGATGGAGGCCAGCCGATATTCCCAGAACGGAGCGCAGAATTTTACTCCATAGGCCCGGCGAAGTATGTCGCGGATGGTTTCGATGAAGCTCGCCGCCGTCCACAGGCCGACCACCGCGCCGAACCACAGCAGGGGTCCCGTGCGGGCGTTCAGAACCTCATTGACCGGGCCGCGCAAGGTCTCGGCGACCCCCGCGGGCAGTTTGGCGAGAATTGTCCCGACGGTGAGAGCGCCATCCTCGGTGCGGCCAAGCAGATGGGCGACGGCAGCGGCGAGGATGAAGAAGGGGAACATCGCCAGCAGCGCCAAATAAGCGAGGTTGCCGGCGTGGATGAAGCCGTCGTTATAGACGCCGATGGCGACGCGTTTCAGCACCTCGAGCGCGTAAGCGCGCGGCTTGAGCGTTTCGACGACGTCGTGGCCGAACGCCGCCTCCATGCTGGCGAGGCGTTTGCGCCGCGCTTCCGGCGAGTGGGGAGATTGTTCCTTCATGGCCTGGTCCGCTAAACGCCAAGCGCCGAGCGGGGGTTGCGGTCGTCTTTCCAGCGGGCCGCGAATTCTTCGAGCTCGCTGCCTCCGGGCGGCAGGTCGATTTGCACCGTCACCAGCTGATCGCCGCGCTTGCCGACCTTGTCGGTAAAGCCGCGCCCGCTCAGCCGCAGCACCCGGCCCGACGTCGTCCCCTTGGGGATGGTCAACATCACCGGCCCTTCCGGGGTCGGCACCTTGACCTTGGCGCCGAGCACCGCCTCGTTGAGCGTCACCGGCAGGGCCAGCCGGATGTGGTTGCCGTCGCGGACAAAGAATGGATGCGGGGCGATCGAGATGGTGACGATGGCGTCGCCGTTGCCCGCCTGGGCCGGCTCGCCCTTGCCGGTGAGCCGGATGCGGGTGCCGTCCTCGAGCCCCTTGGGAAGCTTGAGGTCGATGGTCTTGCCGTCGGCCAACGTAATCCGCTGCGGCGCCAGGGACGCGGCATCGACCAGCGGAACCTTGAGCCGATAAGCGACGTCGGCGCCCTTCTTCGGGGCGCGGTTGCGGGCTCGAAAACCGGTCGGGCCACTTTGCCGTCCCCCCCGGCCGGCGTTGGCGGCACCGAACAAGCCTTCGAACAAATCGCTCAGATCGGCGGTATCGCCCGACTGAAAGCCGCCCGGGAAACCCTCGAAGCCACCGCCGGGATGGCCCTGGCCAGGGCGCGGGCCGGGCCCGCCGCCGGCTGGACGGCCACCGAAGCCGGCGCCGAACGGGGATTTGGGATTGCCCTCCTCATCGATTTCGCCGCGGTCGTACCGCGCCCTTTTGTCCTTATCGGACAACAGATCATAAGCAGAAGTGATCTGCGAAAAGCGCTCGGCCGCCTTGGGATTGTCCTTGTTGCGGTCGGGGTGGAGCTGCTTGGCGAGGCTTCGGTAGGCCTTTTTGACCTCCTCTTCGCTCGCGCCGCGCTTGATCCCGAGCCGTTGGTAGAGGTCCATCATGTCCCCATGCCGGAAGGATTGCGATGTTTCCAGATGGGTTGCAGCGCAGCGGAGTCCAAGCCTAAGCGGGGCCGACCATGACGA
>JBDSXT010000130.1:0-1915 GCA_039925985.1 Sphingomicrobium sp. | reverse complement strand
CCTGGACCACCGACTGGATCAGCGCAGCCGGCAAGGCCAAGCTCGTCGCTTACGGCATTGCTCCGCCCGACCTCGCCAAGGCGGCGACCTGTCCGCAATGCGGCTCGACCGACACGCAAGAAGTCAGCCGCTTCGGCTCAACGCCGTGCAAGGCGCAATGGCGCTGCAAGGCCTGTCTCGAACCGTTCGACCGCTTCAAATGCCATTAGCGCCCAGGCGCGCTCACCATTCAGCAAAACTGCCGTCGGCCAGCCGCCAGATCGGGTTGCGCCAGCGGTGGCGGTCTTTGTCCGCCTCGCGCACCGCGGCCTCGTCGATGGTAACGCCGAGACCCGGTCCTTGCGGGATCGGCAGCGAGCCGTCGACCGGCGACAGCACGTCCTTGTCGACGACGAAATTGAGCAAATCGTGGCCGCCGGTATTGTAGTGGATGCCCAGGCTCATTTCCTGGATCGCGACATTGGGCGTGCACGCCGCCAGCTGGAGGCATGACGCCAGCGCCAGCGGCCCGAGCGGGCAGTGCGGCGCCACCGCGACGTCATAGGCTTCGGCCATCGCCGCGATCTTGCGGCACTCGAGGATGCCGCCGGCATGGCTCAGGTCCGGCTGGATGATGTCAACGACGCCGGCCTCGAAGAAAGGCTTGAAATCCCATCGCGAGTAGAGGCGTTCGCCAAGCGCGATCGGCGTGCTGACCAGCTCGGAGATCTGCCGCAACCCTTCCGGATTGTCGGACAGCAAAGGCTCCTCGATGAACAACAGCCCGAGCGGCTCGAGCACCTTAGCGAGCTGCTTGGCCATCGGCCGATGGACACGCCCGTGGAAATCGAGCCCGACATCCATCCCCGCGCCTTGCGCCGCTTCGACGCGCTTGACGACTTCGTCGAACAATTTGGGCGTGCCGATCCAGTCGAGTTCGGCGGTCGCGTTCATCTTGACCGCCGAAAAGCCTTGCTCACGCCTCGCCTTGGCGGCCGCGCCAATTTCGTCCGGCCGGTCGCCGCCGATCCAGGCGTAGGCACGAACCTTGTCGCGCACCTGTCCGCCGAGCATCTCCCACGCCGGCAACCCGAGCGCCTTGCCCTTCAAGTCCCACAGCGCTTGCTCGAAGCCGGCGAGCGCCGACATCAGCACCGGCCCGCCGCGATAGAAGCCGCCGCGATAGGCGACTTGCCAGATGTCCTCGATCCGCCGCGCGTCGTGGCCGATAAACCGGTCGCGCAGCGCCTCGAACGCGCCTTCAATAGCTTCCGCATAGCCCTCGAGGCTCGCCTCGCCCCAGCCGACCGCTCCGTCCTCGCTCTCGACGCGGACGAACAGCCACCGTGGCGGGACGACAAACGTCTCGATGCGGCCGATTTTCATCTCATTCACCCGCCCGCTCAGACTCATCGACATCGCGGCCGGCGGCGTCCTGCTCGTCATGCTCGCCCAACTTCTTGATCGGCACCACCAAGCACACCGATGAGGCCGGCAGCACGTTGCGCCAATCGGCGATCAACTGCTTATAGGCCTTGCCGACATTGCGGATCTTGCGATCGGTGTCGAACAGGCCGAGCGGGTTGATGTTGCCGTTCTGCTCGCGAAGCGCGGTGTCCCAGTCGATCTGGTCGATCAGGCTGTACCAGGTGAAGCCGACGGTCGGGATGCCGACGTTGCGCAGGCGCAGCACGTTGGCCCATTCCTTCCACAGCCATTTGACCGCTTCGTCGCCGTGCGGCCCTTCCCACAAATTGGTCTCGGTGTGCATCACCGGCACCCGGTAGCGGTTGTAATATTGGCGGGTGATCTCGCAATATCCGAACACTTCGCCGGCCGAGACGGTGCGGCCATCGGCAAAGACGCGGTGCTCGTTGAGCATGTAATAATCGTTGCCAAGGATGCAGTGCTGTTTGAGCCGATGCTCCATGAACCA
>JBDSXT010000129.1:0-4701 GCA_039925985.1 Sphingomicrobium sp. | reverse complement strand
CTTCCTCGAGCCCCGCGCGTGGGCCTGGTGTCGCTCGGCTGTCCCAAGGCCTTGGTCGACAGCGAGCGGATCATGACCAAGCTGCGCGCCGACGGTTACGACATGTCGCCGGACTATGCCGGGGCCGACGTCGTGCTGGTCAACACCTGCGGATTCCTCGACAGCGCCAAGGCCGAAAGCCTCGAGGCGATCGGCGAGGCGATCGCCGAAAATGGCCGCGTCGTCGTCACTGGCTGCATGGGCCGAGAAGCCGAGCTCATTCGCGCGCGCTTTCCCGAGGTGCTGGCGATCACCGGTCCCCACCAGTACGAAGCCGTCGTCGCCGCGGTCCATGAAGCGGCACCGCCGGTGGCCAACGCCTTCCTCGATCTGGTGCCCGAAGCCGGGCTTAAGCTCACCCCACGCCACTATAGCTATTTGAAAATCTCCGAGGGCTGCAACCACCGCTGCGCATTTTGCATCATCCCGGCGCTACGCGGCGACCTTGTCAGCCGCCGCCCCGACGCCATCCTGCGCGAAGCCGAGAAACTGATCGCCGCGGGGACCAAGGAACTGCTGGTCATCAGCCAGGACACCTCGGCTTATGGAGTCGACCTACGCCATGCCGCCTGGCCGTGGAAAGGGGCCGAGGTGCGGGCTCACATGACCGACCTTGCGCGTGAACTGGGGCAACTCAGCGCCTGGGTCCGCCTGCATTACGTCTATCCGTACCCGCACGTCGACCGGGTCATCCCGCTGATGGCCGAGGGGCTGGTCCTCCCCTACCTCGACGTCCCGTTCCAGCATGCCAGCCCAAGAATCCTGCGCGCGATGCGCCGCCCGGCCAACGACTCTCGCGTGCTGCAGCGGATCCTCGGCTGGCGCGAAGTGTGTCCCGACATCGCCATCCGCTCGACCTTCGTCGTCGGCTTCCCCGGCGAAACCGAGGAGGATTTCCAGTACCTGCTCGACTGGCTGGAAATCGCCCAGCTCGATCGGGTCGGCGCGTTCCGCTTCGAACCGGTCGAGGGCGCCGCCGCCAATGCCCTGCCCGATCCGGTGCCCGAAGCGCTCAAGGAAGAGCGCTACGCCCGCCTGATGGACCTGACCGAGCGCATCTCGGCGGAGAAACTGGCCGCGAAGGTCGGCGCGACGCTCGATGTGCTGATCGACGCCGTGGATAGCGACAGCGGCGGGGCCACCGGCCGCTCGAAAGCGGACGCCCCGGAGATCGACGGCGAAGTCCACCTGCGCAATGCCGGCGGGCTCAAACAAGGCGACATCGTCTCCGTGCGCGTCGAAGACAGTGACGAGCACGATCTTTACGGCGTTCCCTTGGAGACAGTGCACGCCTAAGGCGCGGCCATGACCGATTTCGCACCTTTACTCGTTGCCGACCGCGGCCAGGAGGCCCGGCAGATCCACCTCGTCGATAAGGGCGGTTTCGCCGTCTGGCTGAAGGGCCGAAGCGCCGAGGATCGCACGCTCATTGAGGCGCACCGTTTCGACGGCAAGACGGCTCATGCCCACGTCATCCTACCAAAAAGCGGCAATTTCGAAGTCGTCACGTCTGTAGCGAATGCTTCGGCGCTATCGCCCTGGTGCCTGGCCAGACTCGCCGAGGTCCTTCCCGAGGACACTTACCGGCTGGCCGACGGGGCGCCGGGCAAGGCTGCGCTCGGCTGGCTCCTCGCTCAGCACCGCTTCGACGATTACCGCACCAAAAAGGATGTTGAGCGCGGCCCGCGGATCCTCGTCACGACCGATGCGGCCCGAATCGATGAGAGCTTTCGCCTGGCCGAAGCGACTGCGCTGGTCCGCGACCTGGTCGATACGCCGGCCGCGGACCTCGGCCCGGCGGAACTCGAACAGGCCCTACGCGAGCAGGCCGCACGGTTTGATGCCGAAGTGCGAGTGACGTCCGGCGATGCTCTTGAGACGGGCTTTCCGCTGATCGCCGCGGTTGGCCAGGCGGCGCCCCGGTACCGCGCTCCGCGCTTGTTGGAGGCCGAATGGGGCGACCCCAAGCACCCGCGTGTCGCGATTATCGGCAAGGGCGTCTGCTTCGACAGCGGCGGGCTCGATATCAAGAACGCGACCGGCATGCGGTGGATGAAAAAGGACATGGGCGGAGCGGCACATGCGCTCGCCCTGTTCGGCCTGGTCGCCGCCGCCCGCCTGCCCGTCCGGATGCATTTGCTGATCCCGGCGGCCGAGAATGCCGTGTCGGGCGATGCTTTTCGTCCCGGCGACATCATCAAGTCCCGGCAGGGCCTGACCGTCGAGATCGACAACACCGACGCCGAGGGCCGGCTGGTCCTCGCTGACGCCTTGGCCCGCGCTGCCGAGGACCACCCGGACCTGATGATCGACTTTGCAACTTTGACCGGCGCCGCCCGCATTGCACTGGGGCCCGATCTTCCGGCCTTGTTCGCCAACCGAGACGATTTGCTCGCGAGCCTCGAGGCCGCTGCCAGAGAGGTTGATGACCCGCTGTGGCGGATGCCGCTGTGGGACGGCTATGACGAGATGCTGAAAAGCGACACCGCGGACCTGGTCAACGCGACCGGCTCGTCGATGGCGGGTTGCGTTACAGCCGCCCTGTTCCTTCGCCGCTTCGTACCCGAGCCCATTGTCTGGGCTCATTTGGACACATTTGCGTGGCGTCCGAAAGCCAAGCCCGGCAGGCCGACCGGCGGCGACGCGTTGGGTCTGCGCGCGGCCTTTGCAATGCTCCAGGAACGCTATCCGACCGCCTGATGCGGCGCGCCGCTGGGGCGCCCTGACGAGTTTTTCCCGGTTTTCCTGTCTCTTGGCGCAACATTTCCGCGCCTTACCGGTTTCATTCTCGAAGCACGCGATGCGACGCGACGGAGAATGATAATGAGCGAGGTTTCGCTAATTGGCTGGATGAAGGCGCTGATCGCCTACGTCCGCTCGGGCGAGCCGGACCTCACCAACCGCCAGATGGCGCTGTTGATGGTGGTTCACATGACACCGGGTCCGCATACGGTCCGTGGGCTGGCCCGGACGCTTGGCGTGTCCAAGCCGGTCGTCACTCGCGCCTTGAACACGCTCGGCGCACTCGGCTATCTGCGACGCGAACGCGATCAGGACGACCGGCGCAACGTGTTCGTCGTCCGGACCGGCGAAGGGACGAATTTTCTTGAAGGCTTCAAACGCAACCTCGGCGAGGGCGGCGAAACCGGCGCGGCTCACCGGCCGGTCATCGGCCAAGCCGCCTTCGCGCACCAGCGCTGAGGGCTTCGCGCTCAGCGGCCCCTCGAATCCGCCTGATCCAGCTTTCAATGCCTATCGCCCCGACCTCGCCGACTGCGCGCTCGCCGGGGTGGTCATTGCCTCGCACTATGCCGAGCCGCTGGAGCGCGTGATAACCGGGGCGGTCACGCTCCTCGCCGCGCCGACCGATGATGCCGAGCAGTTGCTCGAACTCGAGCCGGGCGATCGATTTTCGATGCTCGACAATAGCCTCGGCTGGGCGTGGGGCTACGCCGGAAAGGATCGGCGCGTAGGCTATGTGCGGGCGAAGTACGTCAGCGCCCAGTAAATCAACGCTGCCCGCTGACGAGGGCCGCCAGGCTTGAAATCGCGCTGGCGGGCGTTATCGGGGGATTGCGCCGGGGGGTGTGTCGGAGTTTGCAAAGTTGCACGACAACACCCTTGGCCCTGACGAACCGGAAAATGTTGATGCCAGGCAAGCCGGCGAAGGCGCCGTAGCAAGCGAATCGCTGCTGCAGTTTCTCGATAGGCTTGGCCAGCAAGTGTCCAAAGCCGTCGACGCCGACGAGATCATGGCGCTGACCACCAGGCTGACCGCCGAACATCTTACGCTGTCCAACTGTGCCTATGCCGACATGGATGAGGACGAGGACGGCTTCACCATCCGCGGCAACTGGCATGCGCCTGGGTCACCTTCGATCGTCGGCCATTACCGCCTGGCGGATTTCGGATCGCTGGCAGTCAAGGAACTCAGAGCAGGCCGGCCGCTGATCATCAATGAAAACAGCAAAGAGATCGAAGAGCACGAAGCCAAAACCTTCCAGGACATCGGCATCGCCGCCACCATCTGCATGCCCCTCGTCAAGGGCGGACGTCTGCGGGCACTGATGGCGATCCACGACAAAGCCCCGCATTATTGGAGCGACTTTGAGCTAAAGGTTATCCGGGAAGTCACCGACCGCTCGTGGGCGCACATCGAGCGTGTTCGCGCCGAGGCCGAGTTGCGAGCGAGCAGCGAGCGGTTCCAAGCCGCCATTCGAGCAACTCGCGGGGTGCTTTGGACCAACGATTCGGATGGGTGCATGACCGGCGAGCAACCCGGCTGGGCTGGGCTGACCGGACAAAGCTTTGACGAATATCAAGGCCATGGATGGGCCAAGGCGGTCCACCCCGACGACGCGCAAGCGACGATCGATGCCTGGAACCGCGCCGTTGAATTGCGCGAGACCTTTGTTTTCGAGCATCGGGTTCGTCGGTTCGACGGTGAGTGGCGGCTGTGCTCGATCCGCGCCGTTCCCGTGACAGGCTCAACGGGCGAAGTTGTCGAGTGGGTCGGCGTTCACACCGACATCACCGAGGAACGTTCCGCCGAGCGGGCGCTGCGCGCCAACGAAGCCCAACTCCGGCTGGTCCTCGATGCATCGCCCGGCGGTTTTTATTCGGTTGATTGCGAAGGCAACACCACGCTCGTCAGTCGGGGGT
>JBDSXT010000128.1:0-4253 GCA_039925985.1 Sphingomicrobium sp. | reverse complement strand
AGCGCCTGCAGCTCGGCCAGCCCGCGCCCGCAACCGCTCAGCGCGGTGGCCGAACAGCGGCTCTGTCCGCCACCGGCCCAACCGCCGGCGCGGCTGGTGGCGCCGCCAAAGAAGTTGGATTTTCTCTCGCCGACCGCCTGATCGCTACCGAACAGGCCATCCAGCTCGACGAGTTGATTCGGTGGGTGAATGACCAGGCGGCGGTGGGAAGCGTGAGACCGAACCTCGCTAACGGGCAACGATTCCGCCGGTTACGCGCTACGCTCCAATGGAAAAGCGAACATGGAGTGAAGTCGAGCGTCGCGGCATTCGGCCTAGCCGGCGCAGCGCGCTAATCGCCGGCGGGGCGGCTGCGGCCGCGCTGGCCTTGCTGATCGGCTGCAGCGCGGTTGGCGCGCTCAACGGGATCAGCCGCCTTGCTCCCAACGGCGACGCGGCCTCGCTTGTCGCCAGCGCCGTCCCGTTCGGACCTGGGCCGCGTCTCAAGCTCGATGTCTGGGCACCCAAGGCGAGCCGCCCTGGCGCCGCACTGCCAGTAGTGGTGTTCTTCTATGGCGGCGGCTGGGTCGCCGGCGAGCGCCGCGACTATGGCTTCGCCGGGCGGGCGTTTGCAGCCCGAGGGTTTGTGGCGATCGTTCCAGATTACAGGCTGGTGCCCGGCGTCCGCTTTCCGACCTTTATCGAGGATGGCGCGCTGGCGGTGAAATGGGCGGCCGACCATGCCGCCGACTATGGCGGCGACCCCGCCCGGATCACGCTCTCGGGCCATTCCGCGGGCAGCTATATCGGCGCGATGCTGGCGCTCGATCGTCATTATCTCGCTAATGCCGGGGTCGACCCGAAAGTCGTCCGCGCCGCCGCCTTTTTGTCCGGGCCCTATGATTTCTATCCGTTCACCGAGCAGCGCGGCCAAGATGCGCTTGGCAACTGGCCGCGGCCGCGCGAAACGCAGCCGATCAGTTTCGCCCGAGGCGACGCGCCGCCGATGCTGCTGATCACCGGCACGGCCGACACCGTCGTTCGCCCGCGCAACAGCGAACGTCTTGCCGCCGCGCTGGCCAAGGCCGGGGCCACGGTCGAACTCAAACGCTACCCCGCGCAAAGCCATATCGACACGATCAAGGCGCTGTCGCCGCTGTTCCGCCGATCGAACCCGGCGCTCGCCGACAGCATCGCCTTCCTCATGGCGCATTCGCGATGATGCGGACCGGACGAGATTGAAATTCAAGCAAATATCGGGCAGCGCCGATGACTTCCAGCAGGAGAATCCTGGCGTGCAAAAGACCAGCCATACCGTTTTAAGCGTCATCGTTGCGACGGCCCTGGCAGCGACAACCGCCACCGCCGCCGGTGCGGCACCCGTCAGCCCTGCGAAAGCGCCCGTCGGTCGGGCGCTGACCGCGCGTCCCGGCGCGGCCGTTGACACCCTGCCGCCGGGGATCACCAAAATTGCCGACGGTGCGATCCTCTACCGTCCGCCAACCCTCGTTCGCGGCACGCACCCGCTGATCGTCCTGCTCCACGGCGCCGACCAGGGTGCCGACGAGCTGATTTCGTTGTTCCGCCGGGAAGCGGACCAGCGCGGCTTGATTCTGTTGGCGCCCAAATCCGCCGGCGGTACATGGGATCTGGCGCTGAGCGCGGCTCGCTTTCATGGGCGGCCGCCAAAGAATGGCGAAATGCCCGAATTCGGACCGGACGTAGCCCGGATTGACGCGGCGCTGTCGACTGCGTTCCAAAGGACCGCGATCGACCCCAGGCTGGTCATTCTCGCCGGATTCTCGGACGGAGCGAGCTACGCCCTTTCACTGGGCCTCGCCAATTCCGAACTGGTCCACGGTATCCTGGCATTTGCCCCCGGCATGATGATCGCGCCAGGCCAGGTCAGCCTGACGCAGAGGCTGTTCATCGCCCACGGCGGCACCGACCGCGCCATCCCGATCAAGGTTTCGCGCGATGGACTCGCTCCGGCGCTGGCAGCGGCGGGAATGAAGGTGCAGTTTCGGGAGTTCTATGGTGGTCACGAGGTCAATCGCAAAGCGCTCGACGAGGGGTTGACGTTCGTTCTCCAGCCCGCGCCGTAAGGTATTTGCAGGCTCGTTGAGTTGCCAGACTTCGAGAGCTAGGCTGTCAGCATGAAGCCGGATCGCCTCAACGCGCTGACCGACGGCGTGGTGGCGATCGCTATCACGATCATCGTCCTCGAGCTGCCGTTGCCCAGGGAGCCGACCTTTGCCGGCCTGCAGGCGGTGTCGCCGATGCTGCTCGCTTATCTGTTCAGCTTCATCAACATCGGCATCTTCTGGAACAACCATCACCACGTATTGAGCACCGCGACCCGTGTCGACGGGCGCGTGCTGTGGGCCAATTTAGCTTTGCTGTTCTTCCTGTCGCTGATGCCGTTCGTTATCCGCTGGATGGGGGAGGCGGGGTTTTCTACTTTTCCTACCGCCGCTTACGGCGTTGTCGTGGTTGGCGCGGCGCTGTCATACCAGTTGCTCGAGGCCGCGATCATCCGCTTGCACGGGCACGACGGATCGCTCGCCAAGGCGGTCGGCAGCGACCTCAAGGGCAAGCTTTCGGCGTTGGGCTACGCGACCGCGATCGGCTTGGCGTTCGTCGATCCCCGGATTTCTCTCGCGATTTACGTGCTCATCGCGATTGCTTGGCTAGTTCCCGACCCGCGGATCGAGCGCCAGCACGTCGCCGAGCATCGCGGCGACGGCTGAGCTTGCAAGCCCGCCGCCCGCTTCCCACCTGAGTTGCGCAAAGGAGCGGGCATTTGGAAAGCTGGCACGGAACAACCATCCTCGGGGTAAAGAAAGGCGGCCGCACGGTGATCGCCGGCGACGGCCAGGTCAGCCTCGGCAATACGGTCATCAAGCCCAACGCCAAGAAAGTCCGGCGGTTGGGCGCGGACGGCAACGTGATTGGCGGGTTCGCCGGCGCGACCGCCGATGCGTTCACCTTGTTCGAGCGGCTGGAGAAAAAGCTCGAGCAATATAACGGCCAGCTGATGCGCGCCGCGGTCGAGCTGGCCAAGGACTGGCGGACCGACAAATATCTCCGACAGCTGGAAGCGATGATGATCGTCGCTGATGCCGAGGTGATGCTGATCCTGACCGGCAACGGCGATGTCCTCGAGCCCGAAGGCGGGATCGCCGCGATCGGCTCGGGCGGCAACTACGCGCTGGCTGCCGCCAAGGCGCTCGACGATTACGAGGCTGATCCCGAGGTGCTCGCCCGCAGCGCCATGCAGATCGCGTCGGAGGTGTGCGTGTTCACCAACGATCGGCTGACCATCGAAAGTGTCGGCGAATGAACGACGCCCTCACCCCCAAGGCCATCGTCGCTGCATTGGACGAGCATATCGTCGGCCAGGACGACGCCAAGAAAGCCGTCGCGGTGGCGTTGCGCAATCGCTGGCGGCGGCAGCGGCTGTCGCCCGAACTGCGCGACGAAGTGACGCCCAAGAACATCCTGATGATCGGGCCAACGGGCTGCGGCAAAACCGAGATTTCGCGGCGCTTGGCCAAGCTCGCCGACGCGCCCTTCGTCAAGGTCGAGGCGACCAAGTTCACCGAGGTCGGCTATGTCGGCCGCGACGTCGAGCAGATCGCCCGGGACCTCGTCGAGGAAGCGGTGCGGCTGGAGCGCGAGCGGCGGCGCAATTCGGTCAAGGCGGCGGCCGAGGAAGCGGCGATGGAGAAATTGCTCGACGCGCTGACCGGCAAGGGATCGAGCGAGGCCACCCGGGCCAGTTTCCGGCAGCGCTTCAAGGACGGCAGCCTGGCCACCGCCGAGGTTGAGATCGAGGTCGACGACGAGCCGACGATGCCGTTCGAAATCCCCGGCATGGGCGCCCAGGTGTTTGACCTGAAATCGATGATGGGCAAGGCGATGGGCCAGGCGCCCAAGAAGCGGCGCAAATTGAAGGTGCCGGACGCGTTCGCGCGGCTGACCGAGGACGAGGCCGATAAGCGCATCGACCCCGACGACATCAACCGCGTCGCCTTGGCCGACGCCGAGGCCAATGGCATCGTCTTCCTCGACGAGATCGACAAGATCGCGGTCAGTGACGTGCGCGGCGGCTCGGTGTCGCGCGAAGGCGTCCAGCGCGACCTGCTGCCGCTGATCGAAGGCACGACGGTCGCCACCAAATACGGCCCGTTGAAAACCGACCACATGCTGTTCATCGCCTCGGGCGCGTTCCACATGGCCAAGCCCGCCGATTTGCTGCCCGAGCTCCAGGG
>JBDSXT010000127.1:0-8766 GCA_039925985.1 Sphingomicrobium sp. | reverse complement strand
TACGCTGTCGCTCGCCCAGATGGAGGAGCAGCTCAAGCCGCAGGCGCTCGAGAAGTTCGCCAGCATCACTTCGCTCTACAAGAAGTTCGCCAAGCTCCAGCACGCGCGCCTCGAATCGCTCGGCTCGGGCAACGACTATCCGTCGCCCGACGAAAAGAAGTATCAGAAGCTCCGCGAACAGCTGACCGCCGAGGTCGAGAGCGTCCAGTTCCATGCGTCGAAGATCGAATATCTCGTCGACCAGCTCTATTCGTACAACCGCCGCCTGACCGCGCTCGGCGGCCAGATGCTGCGCCTCGCCGAACGCCACCGAGTGCCGCGCCGCGCCTTTCTCGAAAGCTATATGGGCAGCGAGTTGGACGACAGCTGGCTCGCCCGCGCCGCCAAGATCGACAAGAAGTTCGCCGCGTTCGCCGTCGCCGAGGCCGACAGCGTCGAGCGAGTCCGCGGCGAGATCGGCGAGATCGCCCAGGCGACCGGCATGGCGCTCGGCGAGTTCCGCCGAATCGTCAACCAGGTCCAGAAGGCCGAGCGCGAAGCCCGCATCGCCAAAAAGGAAATGGTCGAGGCCAACCTCCGCCTCGTCATTTCGATCGCCAAGAAATACACCAACCGCGGCTTGCAGTTCCTCGACCTCATCCAGGAAGGCAATATCGGGCTGATGAAGGCGGTCGATAAGTTCGAGTACCGCCGCGGCTACAAGTTCAGCACCTACGCCACCTGGTGGATCCGCCAGGCGATCACCCGCTCGATCGCCGACCAGGCGCGGACCATCCGCATCCCGGTCCACATGATCGAGACGATAAACAAGCTCGTCCGCACCTCGCGCCAGTTCCTCCACGAAAGCGGCCGCGAGCCGACTCCCGAGGAGCTTGCCGAGCGCCTGTCGATGCCGCTCGAAAAAGTCCGCAAGGTGATGAAGATCGCCAAGGAGCCGATCTCCCTCGAAACGCCGATCGGAGACGAGGAGGACAGCCACCTCGGCGACTTCATCGAGGACAAGAACGCGGTAATCCCGGTCGACGCGGCGATCCAGTCGAACCTCAAGGAAACCGTCACTCGAGTCCTCGCTTCGCTAACCCCGCGCGAGGAACGAGTCCTCCGCATGCGCTTCGGCATCGGCATGAACACCGATCACACGCTCGAGGAAGTCGGCCAGCAGTTCAGCGTCACCCGCGAACGCATCCGCCAGATCGAGGCCAAAGCCCTGCGCAAGCTCAAGCACCCGAGCCGCAGCCGCAAGATGCGCAGCTTCCTCGACCAGTAACACGCCGCCGTCGCAACATGGGAAGGCACAAGCCTTGGCCGCACCGAAATCGCTCGAACCGCATTGGGACCCCGAGCATCTGAAATTGGCGGTGAAGGCGGCCTGCGTCGCTTTGTGGTCGTGGAATGTCGACGACAACAGCTTCTGCATGGACCCGCGGGCCTATGAGCTGTGGCATATCCCGCCGACCGGCCAGGTCACGTTCGAGGATTTGTCCGCGCACATCCACCCGGCCGACCGCGACCGAGTCCGCGCTGCCTTCATGGCCACCCGCTCGGTCGCCGGCTCGTACGAGATCGATTTCCGAATCATCGTCGAGGAAGAGATTCGCTGGATCTCGGCGCGCGGCCAGGGCGCCGACGCCGGCATCCTCAACCGCGAGATGTTCGGCGTCTTCCTCGACGTCACCGGTCGCAAGCAAGCCGAGGAGGGCAGCGAATTGCTCGCCGGCGAGATGAGCCACCGAGTCAAGAATTTGCTCGCCATCGCCAGCGGCCTGACCAATCTGACCTCGCGCTCGGCGACATCAGTCGAGCAGATGGCGCAGCAGCTGACCCAGCGCCTGACCTCGCTTGGCCGCGCCCATGACCTCGTCCGCCCGCTCCCCGGCGCGCAGGGCAAGGCGGCGCTGCTCGGCGACCTCATCGCCATTCTGCTCGCGCCCTATGACGACACCGCGGCCTTCTCCGGGCGCATCCGCGTCGCCGTGCCGCGCATGGGCGTCGGCGAGGACACCGCGACGACCCTGGCGATGGTCGTCCACGAGCTCGCGACCAATTCGGTCAAGCACGGCGCTTTGTCTTCGGCCGCCGGCATGCTCGACATCTCGAGCCGCTCGGACGAGGAGGATATCTACGTCATCTGGGCGGAGACCGGCGGGCCCGAAATCTCCGCCGCCCCGGACATGAGCGGCTACGGCAGCCGCCTGATCGAGCGCAGTATGGCCAACCGCTTCCGCGGCTCGCTCGAATACGACTGGCAGTCGACCGGCCTCGTCGCCACCCTGCGCATGCGCAAGGACCGCCTCGCCGCCTGACTCCGCCGCCGCTTTAACTCACAAAAAAGGGGCAGGAGCTTTTCAGCCCCTGCCCCCTTCATTTCAGCGTTAGCGCTGGAGTTACGCCATCGTCTCGCTGCGGGCGCTGTTGGCGCTATGCCCGCCGTTGCGCATCAATATGTCGCGCGCTTCCTCGATCGAGCCGGCGCCGCTGGCGTCGGCCTGGACCGAAACGAAAATGCCGCCCTGGTTGAGCCGCTCTTCGTAATAGGACGAATCCTCGCCATCGACGCCATGGTCGGACAGCAGGCCAGCCACGCTTCCGGCGGCCAGGCCGGCGCCGCCGCCGATCGCTGCAGCCGCGGGAATCGCCGAGGCGGCAATCGCACCCGCCGCGACGAATGGCCCGACGCCCGGAATGGCGAGCGCCGCAATGCCGAGCAACGCGCCGGTGCCGGCGCCGATCGCCGCGCCCTTGACCACGTCGCCCTTCGCTTCGTCGCTGTTGGTGCCTGCATCGCGATTGATGCTGTCGTCGCCGAGCGCGGTCGAGCCGTCGAGCGAGCCCGTCGTGCTACTGCCTTCGTCACCGGCACCGACGACCGAAATCGCGCTGTCGGTAAAGCCCGCGGAGCGCAGGTCGGTCAAAGCCGCCTGGGCCTGGTCGCGGCTGTCGAATACTGCCGAAGCAATGCGGTCGTTCATGGCTGTTCTCCTGATTGGAAATGGCGACGAAAAGCGTCCCCGTCTCTGATCCAACCCATTGGAACAACGCCCGTTCCTCGGTTGAGCGCATAAGCCAAGCGCCCGAGCGCAGCCGACCTCCCAGCCGTTCGTCCTGAGCGCAGTCGAAGGGCGTTCTTCGGTGCGCGCAGGCCGGCCGACGGGTCGGCGTGAGCCGAGCCCGATCGACGAGCTTCAGGTCCAGGCCATGCCGGGGGCATGACCGACCTGAAGCTGCCGCCCGTGACGGCCCTTCTTCAACCTGGACCTACGCCCCGTCGCCGTCGCCGTCCGGCCGCGGCGCCAGCCAAGTGACCAGATCCCATTCGTTGCGCACGCTGATCAGCAGCAGTCCGGTAACCACCGCCGCGACCCCGGGCGCTGCCCACTGGGTCTCGCTCCAGAAACCGAACGCAACCACCGCCATGGCCAGGTACAGCGCCGCCGGGACGGCGCCGTAGAACCACACGTCGGTCCAGTGCGGCGGCTCCTCGCCGCCCGCCGCGCGGATGCCGGCAATCGACATCACCGCCCGCATCAGCCCCCACAGCGCGATCACACTCGCGACCAAAGCGAATTGCGCGGGCCTGATCCCCGGCGCCAGCGCCGCCGCGCTCAGCGCCAGGACGAAGCTGACGTGCAGCACCACCGGCCCCATGTAGAGCCGCGACCCCTCCAGCACGGACGAGCGCGGCCGGTCGCTCATCAACGTCACGACGACAAAGATGAGGCCGATGAGGACGGCCGCGGCGGAGCCGGCGAGGAGGTAGAATTCGTGCCAATTTTCGAACATTGAGCGCGCATAGCCGCGCGCCATTCGACCTCACAACCCCGATCGTCCTGAGCGGCGTCGAAGGGCGCGTCCTGCACAGGTCCACGGGCGAGGAAGCGGCCAAGCCGCGACCGCCGTGCCCTTCAGCTCAGTCGGGAATCACAAGCGGCGATGCATCCGCCGCCAGGACAAATTTCTGCTCTCACTTCGGGATTAGAACATGGCGACCTGCGGATCGGACGGACCGATGCACCAGCCGAGCGTCGGGCAACAGATCATGCAGATCTTCATCCCGTTCGCCATGACGGTACAAATCTCGACGCAATCGTCGATCGTCGTGATGACAATGATGACCCGATTGCGGGCGGCCTGGCTGGTCGTTAGCTCCCCGATCGGAATATCTTCCCATCTGACATCGCTGCCCCTAGCCAATTGCTTGCGCGCCGCCTGTAGTTTCTTGTTGAGCGCAGGCGGAATTTGAACCGCATTGTCGCACTTTGGATGCTCGATCGCGACGAGCTTCCCATTCTTCACCTTACCCATAACGGCGCAGTCGCAGCTCGCCCCGCCGAACTTCCCCAGCTCGATCGTATGGGTGCCTTTGCTCAACTTGGCGGCGTCGAGATATTCGACGTTTCGGAACATCGTGAACTTCGGATGGCTGACGGTGTAGGTGCGGTCGACTGTGAATTGAACGGAGTTTTTGGTCGCGGCCATGGGACGCCTCCAATTGCGGGGCGATTCGGCGCGCCATCAATATCAGTTTCGGGAGGACGTGGGGACATCTCGATTGGGTGTCCCCTCAAGACAACCTATTGAGTGCATTATTTGCCTGAGGCGACCGTGTCCCTCCCCCGATCCCACTTCTCGACGAATCCCTTAACCCCGGGTAACCAAATCCGCTCACCCGCCGCTAACCGTCGCCCGTTAAACCGAGTCTCAGCAGAGCCCATCTGTTGCGACCAGAGCGGCCTTTGCTGGAACGACAAGTGACTGCGTAGATCGGAAGCCCTGCCACTTCGCCTTCCCCGGCCCGGCAGGGCTTCTTTCATTCAAACCACCAAGCATAAGCGAAGACTTTGCACCGCAAAGCCGAACTTCTGCGTAGAGTTGGTCTGAATGCGGATGGGTCGGCAGGTGCCGACCCAGTCAACGTCATGGCCGCCCATGACGCTTTTCCTTTGGAGACCCCCCAAAAAAATCGCTGTCCTACAGCCCCCCTTTCATGGCTTAGACTCGTCGATGCAACCGCGACTCACGCCTCGCCCGCCCCACCGCGTCTTCGCGTGCGCGCCCTCGCGCGAGAGGGCGTAAAGTTTGTGAAGAACGGGCACCTGGATACCCGCCCGACTGCGCCCGGTCCGACCACCCCCCGCTCCGCGACCGCGCTAAAAGTCACGAAAATGGCGCTCTTGACCGAGACAATAGCGACCTTAAGCGCACTTTTCGTCTTGCAGCCGAGGTTCAGCCTGCCAAGGTTAAGGCGCGACCAACGCGCCCCACCCTCCTCCGAAGCCGACACAGCGAAGGACCAGCCGCCCCTTGGCCTCGAGCAATTATCGCCAGCGAAGCGCCCACGACGAACTGCCGCTGCGCCGCCGCGCGACCGGCTTTGCGTTGGCGATCGCGGTCAATCTGCTCGTCCTGCTCATCATGCGCGGCCTCGGCGGCTTGCCCGAATTCGCCCGCGTCGCGTCGAGCCCGCTCATCGTCGACCTGCTGCCCCGCGCCGACGACACGCAGGCCAAGCCGGCCAAGGCGCCCGAGGTGCAGCGGCAGCAGGCGGCCGAGCCGGTGCGGCGCCCGCCGGCGATCAAGGTGCCGCGCCTCAAGTCGCCGATCCCGCCGTTGCACCCGCTCGACATGATCGAGATGACCCGCGAGGAATTCGCCGCCGCCGACGTCCGCAAATTGCCCAAGAGCGAGGCGGGATCGGGCAGCGCCGGCAGCGCGGGCAGCCCTGGCGATTCGGAGGAAGTCGGGCGCGGGCCCAACGGCGAAGTGCTCTATGCCGCCGAATGGGTGCGCGAGCCGACCGACGCCGAGCTCGACGGTTACATGCCGCCCAACCGGCCCGAGGGCTCCGGCCTCGTCGCCTGCAAGACGATCCCCGGCAACCGCGTTGAGAATTGCCAGGAGATCGGCGAATCGCCGCGCGGCACCCATCTCGCCCGGGCGGTGCGTCTGGCGGCGTGGCAATTCAAGGTGCGGCCGCCGCGCAAGGGAGGAAAGCCGATGGTCGGCGAGTGGGTGCGGATCCGGATCATCTACTCGACCAGCCGGGCCGAATGATGGCGATTGGTTGGCCGAGTGACGGGCGCTTTTCGCGGGCAAAAAGAAGGGGAGCGCAAATCGGGGTCTGCGCTCCCCTTCTCCTCGAAACGTGACGTGACGATGGAGAAATAGCAGCGGCTCGCCGGGCGCTACAGTCATCGAAAGTTAGTGTCGCTGGAACGCTCGGAATCGCCGCAAGAACACTCGAACCTCGCGGCCTGTTGTGCGGGGCCTTGCCGATGCGATACCATCGCGCCCGTGGGGAAGGGTTTCAAGCTTTCGTCCGGGCGAGTGATCGCGCTGGGCCGGCTGATGCTGGCGACGCTGTTCCTGGTGGCGATCGCGCTCGATGTCGGCCGCCCCGCGGGGCCCGTCTCGGCCTTTGCAGTGATCGGCATCTACGCTGCGTTCGCCGTCGTCACCCTCCTCGCCACCTGGCGCAATTGGTGGCTCGACGCCAAGCTCGCCGGGCCGGCGCACGCCATGGACATCGTCATGTTCATGGCGCTGGTCCTCACCACGGACGGCTCGACCAGCCCCTATTTCACCTTGTTCATCTTCCTCATGCTGTCGGCCGCGATCCGCTGGAGCTGGCACGCGACCGCATTGACGGCGATGCTGCTGATCTTGCTCTATCTGCTGGCCGGTCTGGTGGTGGTGAATTCCGGCGTTCCGTTCGAGCCGCAGCGCTTCGCGGTTCGCACCGGCCATCTCGTCATCCTGTCGCTGATCCTCATCTGGTTCGGCGCCAACCAGTGGCGGACTCGCTTCCGCCTCGCCGACGCCGAGCTGCTCGATCGGCCAAGCCTCGGCGAATCGCCGCTCGAAACCGCGCTCCACGCAGCGATGAAAAGCGTCGGCGCAGCGTCCGGGACCTTCGTCTGGCGCGCCCAGGGCCAAAGCGAGTTCAGCGGCGTCGTCATTCGCGGCGGACAGCTCAAGCAAATCAACGTCTCGGCCATGGCGTTGGCGCAAGCGCTGGCGACCTCGCCGTTCCTCTACGATTTCACCCGGAACCGGGCGCTGCGGAAGGATGCCGATCGCAACTTGCTCGACTTCACCGTCCGCGACTTGATCGCATCGGCCGCTACGCCGGGTCTCGACCTCGACGAAGGCCTCGCCATTCCGGTGCACTCGGACGGCGGCCAGGGCGAGATCTTCCTCGAAGGCATTCACGGCCTGTCGACCGATCACATCGACCTGGGCGATCAGATCGCCACCGCCATCGCGCTCCATCTCCAGCGCCACGCGATGCTCGAGGCGGCGGAAGGCAGCGCCGAGGCGCGGGCCCGGCTGACGCTGGCTCGCGACCTCCATGACAGCGTCGTGCAATTCCTCGCCGGCGCCGCCTTCCGTCTCGAAGCCATCAAGCGATCCCACGCGTCGGGCCGCGAGTTCGAGCCCGAGCTCGACGAGTTGAAGGAGCTGATGCTCCAGGAGCAGCGCGAGCTGCGCTCGATCATCACCGCCCTGCGCAGCGGCCCGCTGGTCGCGTTCAACGATCTCGCCAGGGACCTTGCGGGCCTCGCCGAGCGGCTCGCCCGCCAATGGGATATCGCCTGTGACGTCGCGTTCAAGGCGACAGAAATAGCGATCCCCGTCCGTCTCCACCTCGATGCGCAGCAGCTACTTCGTGAAGCGGTTGCCAATGCCGTCCGCCACGCCGAGGCCAAGACCGTCACCGTCGAGCTTGCCGCGACCCCGGGCGAGCTGCGGCTCGATATCGTTAACGACGCAACCTCAACGCCCGCACGAAGCGCCCGGCTCGACATGCCGCAGTCGCTCAAGGAGCGCGTCGACGAGGCCGGCGGCACGTTCGAAATGGCGCGCGGCATGGGCGTTACCAAAGTCTCGATATCCCTCCCGATCGGTGGTCGCCGACGGTGAGCAGGATCCTCGTCGCCGACGATCACCCGATGATCCGCACCGCGCTGGAAGCGTTGTTGCGCGACACCGAGTTCGCCATCGTCGGCACGGCGCGAACCGGCGAATCGACGCTTCGCGAAGTCGAGCGGCTGCTGCCGGACATCCTGCTGCTCGACCTGCAGATGCCGGGCGGCAACGGCATGGACGTGCTGCGGCGGTTGCGCGCGACCAAATCGAAAAAGCCACCACCCAAAGTCGTGCTGCTGACCGCCGGCATCGATGATTCGGCGCTGCTCGAAGCGAAATCACTCAAGGTTCAGGGCATTGTTCTCAAGAACTCGGACCCCGGCTATCTGCTCGAATGCCTCGATCACGTGCGTCACGGCCGCGCCTGGATGGATCCTGAGCTGACCGAACGGGCGAGGCAATTGGCGAAGGCGCCGGCGGGCGGCGGACGGGTCGGGCTGACGCCGCGCGAGCGCCAGCTGATCGGTTTCGTCCGCACCGGCTTGCGCAACCGCGAAATTGCCGAGCGTTTGGGAGTCACTGAAGGCACGGTCAAAACCTATCTTCACGCGATCTTCGAGAAGCTCGCTGTCAGCAGCCGGACCGAACTCGCGATTCGTGCTGAGGAGTTCCTGGCGGACGGTGCAACGCAATGAATCCGCTCCGTAGCTAGCCGCTACGATACGAATTTGCTCCGGCGCCGCGATTCGGCAGGCCTGGCGACATAATCAACTGCGTTGTGTTCCGTGGTCTGCTGGCCGCCGCCCATGTCGAGGAACGAGCGGACAGTGTCGGCCGAAACGGCGCGGCCGAACAACCAGCCCTGCGCTTCCGAACAGCCGAGCTTGCTGAGTTCGTTTC
>JBDSXT010000126.1:0-4416 GCA_039925985.1 Sphingomicrobium sp. | reverse complement strand
CCACGGCGTCAGCCCGCCGAAGATGGCCGTGGCCCCGGTCGCGCCGAGCGCCAGTCCGGTGACTCGGCCTTCGCCGGGGAACTGCTCCGCGGTGGCGACGGCGCCGACCGCGCTGACGCCGCCGGCGAGCGCGGCGAGCACCAATGCTCCAAGCAGCGCCTGCGCCTGTGACCCGCTCGCCATCATCGCGAACATGGTGATCGGCAGGATGATGTTGGCGACTGCGAGGATAGCGAGCAGTGGCTTGCGGCCGATGCGGTCCGACAGCAGGCCGATCGCCGGCGTGACGAGGATGACGATGACCGCGGCGGCAGTCGACAGCCCCAGCGCCGTGCCTTCCGACAGCGCGCCGGCGGAGGTGAGGAAGGCCGGGACATAGGTGATGCCGACATAATAAGTGATCGACCCGAGCGCCGAGATTGCGAACGCACGGGCGATGCCGGCGCGGTGATTCTTGAGGCTGTGGCGAAGCGGGCTGTCGGGGACGGTGCCGGCGGCCTGCTGGCGGTGGAATTCGGGCGATTCTTCCATCGTCGAGCGGGCGATCCAGACGCTTCCGGCCAGCGCGGCCCCGACCAGGAACGGGATCCGCCATCCCCAGCTGGCGAGGTCAGCCTCGCTCATGCTGGCGACCGTCAGCGCCGACACGCCGACCGCCAGCAGCGCGCCGATTTCGCTCGCCGCCGAAGCCGACGAGGCGATCAATCCGCGGCGGTGGGGCGGGGCGCCCTCAAGCAGATAAGCGACCACGCCGGTATATTCGCCGCCGACCGAGAAACCCATCACGCAGCGCAGCAGGAACAGACCCCAGCCGGCCGCCGCGCCGACTTGGGCATGGGTCGGTAGCAGCGCGGTCGCAAGCATCGCCGCGGTCATCAGCGCGACCGAGATCAACAGCATGTGGCGGCGGCCGTGGCGGTCGCCAATATGGCCGAAGAAGACGGCGCCAAGCGGACGCATCAGATAGGCGATGGCGAAGCCGCCCAGAGTGGTTAGCAGCGCTCCGCTGCCGCCGCCGAAGAAGACCCGGGCGAGCACCGTCGAAAAATAGAGATAGAGCGCGAAATCATACCATTCGACGACCGTCGAGAACGCGGCGATCGCCATCGACGCCCGGGAAATGGTGGGACTGGGTTGCGACATCGCTTCGATTATTAGCGATGGCAGAGGGATTCCTACTTTGGAAGCGCAAAGGCAGCGCGAGTGAATGGCCGCTTTCCAGCCAAAGCGGACGCCAGTGCCTGTCAGGATGTCAAACTAGCCATTGTTGGTTTCAGTCCGCCGTCCTGTCAGGCACAAAGAAAAGGCGGCAGCGTCTTTCGACACTGCCGCCCTTCTATCCGCTTCGATGCGGCTCTTTAGGAGCCTTAGAGCGCGTTCGAAACGTTGGTGAAGGTCTTGTTCAGCGACTTGCCGACGCTGGTCATTGCGCCAATGGCGGCAACGGCGATGAGAGCGGCGATGAGACCGTATTCAATCGCGGTCGCACCCTTGCTGTCTTTTACCAGCTTGAAAAACTTGATCATGGTCGAACTCCTTGGTTCCTAATTTCCGGAAGGGGTCCCTCCGTCTGCGTCCACCGCAAGGCCCAAGGAATAAGCGTGAGTGATTAAGAAAACCTTCGCTGCCATAGTTCCCAAACGTTAATCATTTTAGCGCCAGCCGCAGGGGCGGCGATGTTCGGCCGAGGTTCGTCGGCGCCAACGCGACCGCAAGTGGCGGCGGGGCGCACGGGCGAACCTTGCTCAGCTCTCGGGCGCCGCGGCCTCGCGCGCGAAGAAAATACTCACTTGCAAACCCTGACCCGGAGTCGAGATCACGTCGATCTCCGCCTTGGCGTTCTGGCGAAGCGATTGTACAATCACGGCGCTCAGCTTGCCGGCGTTCGGCCAGGTCGTGCCTTCAGGCAGGCCAACGCCATTATCGGATATGGCGACATGGCAGCCGGCATCGTCGACGAGGCTCGATACGGATATTACGCCGCCGTCACGGTCCACGAACGCGTGCTTGAGAGCGTTGGTCATCAGCTCGTTGACGACCAGGCCAGCCGGCATCGCAACATTGATGGAAACCGGCCACGTGTCGACTTTCAGCTCCAGTCGAACGCCTTCGTCGGCATGCGCCTGCATCACCGAAGAGGCGACCTGGCTGAGGTAGACGCCCAGATCGACGGCGTCGCCCGTGCCTTTCCCGGAAAGCAGATCGTACAAAATCGCCAGCGAGTTTATCCGGCCGGCCAAATTGTCGAAGCGCGCCCCGGCCTCGGTGTCGGCAAGATTGCGAGCCTCCATGCGGATCAGGGCGGTGATCATTTGCAAATTATTCTTCACGCGATGTTGCAGTTCGAGCAGGAGCGCATCCTTGTCTCGCAGGAGCTGCGCCTGTTGATCGTCCTCCGAGCGGGCGTGCTGACCAGTGCCGGCCAGGGCCACCAGGCGGAAAATCGGCTGGCCTTCTTCGCTTTCGATCGTGTTCGACCAGGCGTGGACGTCGACGCGCTGGTCGTCCTGCTCAATCGTGAACGTTCCGAGATATTCTTCGCCGGTCTGGACGGCGTCCGCCAGCAGCGTATCGTCGTGAACCGGAGCGGCCACGCCGGGCAGCGTTGACCAGTTTTTGCCTTCAATCTCGGCGGCCGATTGGCCGGTCAGCCGTTCAAACTCGAGATTGCAATAAGTGATGACTTCGGAGGGACGCAGTTCCGAGACGGCAATCGCGACCGGGACGTGATCGAGGAACTGCCGGAAACGATCGCTTTCGAGCGCGTCCGCAAGTGCCGGAGTCGCAAGCAACTTCTCGACTTTCTCCGTTCCCTGTTCTTCTTCCACCTGATGCTCCCGCCTTCGAGGCGCTCCTAGCAGCTTGAATCTCCACGACGAAGTTTTATCCGGGGCCGACTTTAGGGCTCGCCCTGAGTGACTGTCTGCCGATGAATGGTCCGAATGTTCGCGGTGACGGGGCTTTTACGCCGGCGTGTCGGTAATGGCGTCGAGCACGGCGGGGAAGGCGGCGAGCGCCTCGGCCTGGGGATCGGCGTCGCCGCGCTGCTCCCACGGCATGGCGAAGCGTTTGGGATCGAGCCGGGCGAGCAGCCACATCAGCATCCTGTCGTTGGGAACGCGGCGCTCGGCGACCAGGTCGCCCTGGCGATAGACCTGCTCGAGCCGGCCGTTGAGGGCGCGGTCGAAGCCGATCGCCTACAGCCGCCCGACCGACAGCCGCTGCGCCATGTCCCACCCGCGCGCGAAGGCCGGCGAGCGGGCCCGCAGGCGATAGGCGCCCCGCGCCGACAGCCGCGCCGCGCTGCACGAAAGATGGACCGAGCCGGTCTCGGCGAGGTGGGTGAGGAACAGGCGCTGGCGCTAAAATCGAATAAGCCGTTGTCATCGGCATGAATCCGCCCAATAGATCGACACCTTGATCTTTGGCTTCGTCATCCGGAATTGCGATGTACAGGATACCAAAGGGGTACCATCCACGACAGCATGCGGGGTCACCATTATTGGGAATTGATGGAACATCATCGATGACGTGTTTAGCTGTCATGCAAAGCCCATGATTGCTAATTGCGAAACATGTTCCAATACTTCGCATGCGATTCTCGGTGATTAGAACCACCGGAAATATCGACGTCTGCAATATATTTATCGGCAGGCTGGTAGAATTTTCATTCTTGAAGCTGATTTCAAAAAGAGATTTCTCCGGTTCGTCCATCATCTTTCACGCATCTATCGCCCCCTCATCCACCGCCGCCGCTGAGTCCTGGATAAACGCAAAGCGTTGGGCGGGGTCGCGGCCCATGAGGCGTTCGACGAGGTCTTTGGTCGGCTGGCGGTCCTGATATTCGGCGGGGAGCGTGACGCGGAGCAGCGAGCGGGTCGCCGGGTCCATCGTGGTCGTCTTCAATTGCGCGGGCATCATCTCGCCAAGGCCCTTGAAGCGCGACACCTCGACCTTCTTGCCCTTGAACTCGGTCGCTTCGAGTTCGGCGCGGTGGGCGTCGTCGCGGGCGTAGAGCGTCTTGGCGCCGGCGGTCAGCCGGTAGAGCGGCGGCTGGGCTAGGAACAAATGCCCGCGGCGGACGAGCTCGGGCATTTCCTGGAAGAAAAAGGTCATCAGCAGCGTCGCGATGTGGGCGCCGTCGACGTCGGCGTCGGTCATGATGATGATCCGTTCGTAGCGCAGCGCATCCTCGTCGAACTGGTCGCGGGAGCCGCAGCCGAGCGCCTGGCCGAGATCGGCGATCTCGCTGTTGGCGCGGATCTTGTCGGCGGTGGCGCTAGCGACGTTGAGGATCTTGCCGCGGATCGGCAGGATCGCCTGGATCTTGCGGTTGCGCGCCTGCTTGGCCGAGCCGCCGGCGCTGTCGCCCTCGACGATGAACAATTCGGTGCCCTCGGCGTCGTTGTTGGCGCA
>JBDSXT010000125.1:0-3856 GCA_039925985.1 Sphingomicrobium sp. | reverse complement strand
ATCGGCGCCTTGCCGATGGTCTATGCGATGACGATCGTCGCCGCGATCGTGGGGACTCATTGGGCCATGCGCGACAAGACGCTGGAGATTGCCATCGAGCGGACGCCTGCGTGGGTAGTCGGGACGGCGTGGGCGGCGATGGCGGTGGCGGTGATCGCCGAACAGGGGACGGGCAGTGCCTTCATCTACTTCCAGTTCTAAACCGTCGGGATTGCTCGCCCGCGACGGCGCGCTCGCTCCCGGACTGCGGCTAACGGCATCCGACCGGCCGGGTCAGGCGCAGCCAGTGCCGACCCGCGATATCCCGAAGCAACCGTGGGGCCGGCTGGCGCTGGCGGCGGTGATCGCGATGCTGATCGGGACCGCCTTGCTGGAATGGAACGGGCGGCGCCTTGGCCTCAGCGCCGGCGACCTCGACGACAGCGACACGATGTGGGCCATCGAGCGGGCGCGGTCGGCTGGCGCGCCGGTCGCGATTGTGGGCGACTCGCGGATTCTGTTCGATACCGACCTCGACCGCTTCGAGGCCCTGACCGGATTGCGCCCGGTGCAAATGGCGATCCACGGGACCAGCGCCCTGACCCTGCTCGAGGACGTCGCCTCGAACCCCAAATTCAACGGGCTGCTGATTGTCGGAACGGCCGATACGATGTTCTTCCAGCCGTTCGACGGTTATGGTGGCTACATCCACAAGCGCAGCCAGTTCGAGGGCCCGGCCAAGCGGATCTCAGCGCAGATCGATCATGTGCTGCAGCGGCGGCTGGCCTTTCTCGACGCCAATTACCGGCTGAGCGTTTTTGCCGCGCGCCTCGACCGGGATTTCCGGCCGGGCGTCAAGGGCCCGTACCACGACATCTGGAAGCTCGAGGAGCCGGGCGAGCACCGCGCGACACACATGTGGCCGCGGATCCTGACCGACACGAGGCTGCGGACGCATGCTCGCTGGGCGTGGGACGGTTTCAAGGAAGACTTCCCCTACACGCCCGAGTTGATTGCCAAGGGCCAGGCACGGGCAGTGACAGCGGTAGCGACGATCCGCGCCAGGGGCGGCGAAGTCGTCTTCGTGCGGCCGCCGTCGGACATCCATTTGCGCGTCAATGAGGAAGCGCAGGTACCCAAGGCCAAGGGCTGGGACGTCTTGCTGCGCAACACCCATGCGATCGGCATCCACAACGACGATCTACCGCCCGCGGTGCACCATTTGATCATGCCCGAATGGTCGCATCTGAGCCGGGAGTGCGCGACGGTGTTCACGGACGCCTATGTCCGGCGGCTGGTGGCGCTGACTCCCCGGCTGAAGCTGCGCGCCGACGCGCCGGCGCCGCTGACTCGCGACGATTGCGTGCCGGTGAACATGCGATAAGGACGCGCGACATTTGGCGTTCAGGCAAGAAATGCGATAGGCAATGGCAATGACCCGCCGAACGATCATCACCTATTATTACGCCCGCGAGGCTGCGACCGGCTGACGCATAAGCGACAGACGATCACCAGCCTCGACCCGCCAAGCTTCCGCTCGGCGGGTTTTTTATTGATCCGGAAAAGGACCGACCATGCTTCACAGAGCCATTGCGACCACCGAGCAGCCGCGCGGCTGGCCGGATTATGTCGTGCCGCAGCGGTGGGAGGCATTCACCAACGACGACCATGCGGTCTGGGACCTGCTGTTCGCGCGCCAGGTCGAGTTGCTTGGCACGCGGGTGGTGACGCCGTTCCTCGACGGCATCGATCTGCTGCGACTGTCCCATCCCGGCGTTCCCGACCTCGAGGAGCTCAACCGCATCCTCGAGCCGCGGACCGGCTGGCGGACGGTGGCGGTGACCGGGCTGGTGCCCGACGACATTTTCTTTGCGATGCTGGCGACACGCGTCTTCCCGGTCGGCAATTTCATCAGAGCGCGCGAGCAGCTCGATTATCTCGAAGAGCCCGACTGCTTCCACGATCTGTTCGGTCATATCCCGATGCTCGCCGACCATGATTTCGCAGGCATGATCGAGCATGTGGGCAGGCTGGGGACCGCGGCGATCGCGGCGGGGCACGGCGAGCTTGTCTCGCGCATCTACTGGCACAGTGTCGAGTTCGGCCTCGCTCGCGAAGCTGGCGAACTCAAGATTCTGGGCGCGGGATTGGCGTCCAGCTTTGGCGAAGCGCACTTCAGCCTAGAGAGCGACAGCGTCGAACGGCTGCCGTTTTCGGTACCGCGAGCCGCCCGCACCGCCTATCGCAACGACGTGTTCCAGCCGCTGTACCTGGTATCGGAAACGGTCGAAGCGACGGTCGCGGAAATTCTCGCCACCAAGCCTGAACAGCTGCTGGCGATTGAGTGATCCGGCGCGGCCTGTATAGCGCGCGTGACATGGCCGATCCCCCGAGCACGAGTGAATATCGCACCGGGTCCGAGCCGCGCACGCTGCGCGACGCGCTTGGCTGCTTTGCTACCGGGGTCACTGTCGTCACCTGCTTCGATGCCGACGAGTGCCCGTTCGGGATCACCGCCAACAGCTTCACGTCGGTGTCGCTCGATCCGCCGCTGCTGCTGGTCAACGTCCACAAACGCGCGGCGAGCGCATCGGCGCTGACTGCCGCAAGCCACTTCGCGGTCAATGTGCTGCAGACCGGCCAGCAGCCGGCTTCGATCCGCTTTTCGACCCGCGACGAGGACCGCTTCGGCCCCAACGACTGGTCGCCGGGGGAATTTGGCGCGCCGGTGTTGGCCGATTCGCTGAGCGTCTTCGAGTGCGAGCGCCACGCGGTTCACGACGGCGGCGACCACCACATCGTCATCGGCCACGTGCTCAAGGCGAGCTTCGACCCGTCGCTTGACCCCTTGCTCTATTTTCGCGGCAGCTACCGCCGGTTGCACTTCGACTGATCTTGCCTCGACGGCAGCTTTATCGCACTGCCGCCGTGATGCTGAGCACCGAATTCATCAAGGCCAACCGAGAGGCGGTCGAGCGCGCCATCCGCGACAAGGGGGTCGCGATCGACCTCGATGCCCTGCTGTCGCTCGAAGGCGAGGTACGCGGCCTGAAGACCGAAATCGAAAGCCTGCGGGCGACGCGCAATGCGGTCAGCGCCCGGTTCAAGTCGGCGGCGCCGGAAGAGCGAGCCAAGCTCGCCGCCGAAGCCAAGCAAGCGGGCGCAGATGCGGGCGAGCTTGAGACCCAGCTCGACGAGCAGGAGACGGCCCTCAAGGCGCTGATGCTTCAACTGCCCAATATTCCGTGGGAGGGAGCGCCGGTCGGGACCGACGAAAGCGCCAACTTCGTGGTCCGCACCGAAGGGGCTGTCCGTCAGTTCGGGTTCGAGCCGCTCGACCATGTCGCGCTGATCGAAAAGAACGATTGGGCCGAATTATCGCGGATCACGCAGGTCTCGGGCTCGCGCACTTACTGCCTCAAGGGACGGCTGGCCTTGCTCGAGGCGAAGCTGATGGCCTGGGCGCTGGAGACCATCGCCGAGGCGGGTTTCACGCCGATCACCGTGCCGGCGCTGGCGCGCGAGCAGGCGTTTCTCAACCAGGGGCAATTTCCGGGTCACAAGGAAGAGACTTACGAGCTTGGCAATGACGATTTGTGGCTGGCCGGGACCGCCGAGGTCGCGTTGACTTCGCTCCATTCGGGCGAAATTCTCGACGCGGATAAGCTGCCGATTCTCTACGCGGGTTATTCGCCCTGCTTCCGGCGCGAGGCGGGAAGCGCCGGCAAGGACGTCCGCGGGCTGTTGCGCGTCCACCAGTTCGTCAAGGTCGAGCAATATGTGATCTGCGAGGCCGACGAGACGCTATCAGCCGAGTGGCACGCCAGGCTGCTCGCCCTTGCCGAGAGTCTGCTCGCGGCGCTCGATATTCCTTACC
>JBDSXT010000124.1:0-5606 GCA_039925985.1 Sphingomicrobium sp. | reverse complement strand
TGGTCGGTTCGGTGGCTGCAGAGATGATCGCGAGCGCTTCGTCGATGCTGGTCGCGCGATGGTCGAGGTAGCGGGTGTCGAGACGCTTGGCGATCGAGCTTTCCTGGACCTCGATGGCGATGCAGTGAGCGCCGGCCATCACCGCCGCCAGCGGTTGCGCGCCGCCCATGCCGCCGAGCCCGGCGGTGAGGATCCATTTACCCTTGAGGTCGCCGCCGTAATGCTGGCGGCCCATCTCGGCGAAGGTTTCGAACGTGCCTTGGACGATGCCCTGGGTGCCGATGTAGATCCAGCTGCCAGCGGTCATCTGGCCGTACATCATCAGCCCGGCGCGATCGAGCTGGTTGAACACTTCCCAGGTCGCCCATTTGGGGACCAAATTGGAGTTGGCGATGAGCACGCGCGGCGCGTCGCGGTGGGTGCGGAAGACGCCGACCGGCTTGCCCGACTGGACGAGCAGGGTGTCTTCGTCGCCGAGCCGTTCGAGGGTGGCGACGATCGCGTCGAAGCATTCCCAGTTGCGCGCGGCGCGGCCGATGCCGCCGTAGACGACGAGGCTCTGCGGGTCCTCGGCGACCTCCTCGTCGAGGTTGTTCATCAGCATCCGCACCGCGGCTTCGGTCGCCCACGACTTGGCGACGATTTCGGACCCACGGCGGGCGCGAATGTGGCGGCTGTTGTCGCGGCGGTCGGTGGTCATGGTCGGGCGCTTTAGCCGCGCGGTGGTTCCCGGCCAAGCCACGCGCCCTTGCCTCGACCCGTTTGATTCGCCAGCGTCGAGCGGGGGGAATGGCGATGACCTTAATTGATGGCTGGCCTGCAGGACGACGGGAGCTGATCGGCCGGCTGCTGTTCGAAATTGTCATTATCTTCATCGGCGTCACGGCCGCCTTCGCCCTCGAGGCGGCGCGGCAGGAACGAAGCGACGCGGACTATCGCGACAGCATGATTGCGGCGATGGTCCCGACTTTCGACGACATGCAGCGCCACAATCGCATTTTCATTACCGAGTCCGCCGCGAAGATCGAGGCGTTCGATCGAGACCTTGCCGCAGGCAAGCGGCCGTTGCTTCCGATTTATCGCGAAGGCGGAGCGGAACGTCCGCCAATGCGCGCTTGCGACGGAATCGTTGCCAGCGGTGTGTCGAAGTCGCTGCCGCCGGAACTGTATTTCGAACTTTCGCAATTCTACAACCGGCAGGATTCGCTGGGTCAGCGCTATGTGCGTTATGCCGAAATGACCGAGCGGGACATCTTTCCGCTCGGCCCAGATCAAGCAGGAATTTACGATCCCTCGACTGGCAAGCTGAAACCCCAATATGCCGCCTACGTCGATCGCCTGCGCGATCTGCTGGCAGCGACCCGACAGCTCGATCCGCAGGCGCGTGCAATGAAAGCCAAGGTGCAGGCGCTATACTAGCTATCCAGTCCGGCGAAGATGCGGCGTTTGGGGCCGGGCAAGCCGATCCAGTAGCCGAGCTCGGCGAGGTTTTCGACGCTCCATACGGCGAGGTCGGCGACCTTGCCGGGGGCGAGGCTGCCGATGTCCTTGGCCAGTCCGAGCGCGTAAGCTGCATTGATCGTCATGCCGGCCAGCGCCTCCTCCGGCGTCAGGCCGAACAGGGTGCAGGCCATGTTGATCGCCAGCGTCGGCGACAGCAGAGGCGAAGTGCCGGGGTTGCAGTCGGTGGCGATGGCGATGCGGACGCCGTGATCGCGCAACATTTGCACCGGCGGCTTGCGGGCTTCCTGGAGCGCGTAGAAAGCGCCGGGGAGAAGCACCGCGACGGTGCCGGCCTCGGCCATCGCTTTGGCGCCGGCTTCGTCGAGATGCTCGAGATGATCGGCGGACAAAGCGCGATATTGCGCGGCGAGCGCAGCGCCCGACTGGTTGGACAATTGTTCGGCGTGGAGCTTGATCCGGAGGCCGTGCGCGGCCGCGGCGCGGAACAGGCGCTCGACCTCGGCCGGGGTGAAAGCGATGGTGTCGCAATAGGCGTCGACGCTGGTCGCCAGCCTGGCCTTGGCGATCGCCGGGATCATCTCGTCGACGACCATGGTCACATAATCGTTGCGGCGATCGGCATATTCGGGCGGCAGCGCGTGGAGGGCGAGCAGCGTCCCGACGACGCGCACCGGCTCGCTCTTGCCGAGCGCCTTGGCGGCGTTGAGCAGGCGCATTTCGCTCGCGGTGTCGAGGCCGTAGCCCGACTTGATCTCGACGGTGGTGACGCCGCCGGCCATCAGCGCGTGGAGGCGGCGGCGGGCGCTTGAGATCAATTCGGTCGCCGAAGCGGCGCGGGTTTTGGCGACGGTCGAGGCGATGCCGCCGCCGGCCCGGGCGATCTCTTCGTACGAGGCGCCGGCGCGGCGCATTGCGTGCTCATCGGCGCGATTGCCGCCGAAGATGAGGTGGGTGTGGCAGTCTATCAGGCCCGGCGTCACCCAGGCGCCGTCGAGCGGGACGACTTCCTTGGCTCGGAAGCCGGCCAGCTCGGTGCGCTTGCCGATGCGGACGATCTTGCCGTCCTGGACGCCGATCGCGGCGTTGGTCGTGACTCCCAATGGATCGCCGGGGACGGCCTCCATCGTCGCGACGTGACAGTCGATGAACAAGCGGTCCCACATGCCGGAATCGCCTTAGGGCACCGCCGGTGTTACCGTCAAAGCGATGGGGAGCTGGCCAAATCTTGCCGATCTACTGAAGGCGGGCGCCGAGGCTGCGCCGGTGGGCCTACTCGGCGCGCCGTTAGGGGTCGGGTCGGTGACGCCGGGGGCGTGCGACCGGGCGCCGGGGCTGCTGCGGGGCACGCTCAAACGGATCGGGCGCTATGACGTCGAGACTGGGCGCGAGCTCAACACCAGGATCGCCGACCGCGGCGATGTTCCGTTGGCCGGGCTAACGATCGAGCAA
The DNA here is from genome assembly GCA_039925985.1 of Sphingomicrobium sp. Classification (GTDB taxonomy): domain Bacteria; phylum Pseudomonadota; class Alphaproteobacteria; order Sphingomonadales; family Sphingomonadaceae; genus Sphingomicrobium. The sequence goes on along the minus strand of JBDSXT010000124.1, from coordinate 2,693 downwards.
TCGACGGCGCCGATCCGCGAGGCGGTTGCGGCCAGCGCGGAAACGCATGCGCTGACGCTGCTGGTTGGGGGCAATAATGCGATCACTCGGCCGGCGGTGCTCGGCATCGGCGGTTCGCTTGAGGAGATTGGGCTGATCACGCTCGATGCCCATTTCGACATGCGCGACACGGCCAAGGGCCTGAGCAACGGCAATCCGGTGCGGGCATTGATCGAGGACGGGCTGCCGGGCGCCAACATTGCCCAGGTCGGGCTGGCGAGCTTCGCCAACAGCGCGACCATGCACCGCGATGCGGTCGAGGCCGGCAATCTGGTGGTGACGATGGGCGACGTGCGGCACGACGGCATCGAGCAGGCGATTGCCAACGCATTGGACCATGTCGCGCATTGCGACGCGCTGGTCATCGACTGCGACATCGATGTCATCGACCGGGCGCAGTTTCCGGGGGCCCCGGGCGGGCGACCGGGCGGGATGGCGGCGGCGGATTTGTTCGCGGCGGTGCGCAAACTCGCGTCGGATCCGCGGGTGCGGGTAATCGACCTGACCGAATGGGATCCGTCGCTCGACGGCAGCGATCTCAGCGCTTTGACGGCGGCGCGCTGGGTCGCTGAGTGCCTCGCCGGCTTCGAGTTGCGCCAGGTTTCTTTTTAGCCGGCGCGGCCGGGGCAATCCAGACGCCCTTGGCATCGATTTTCCTGACCCGGTCCCAGGCAATCCGCTTCCCGCTTTGGCGGCCGGTCAAGCGTTCGAGCAGGCTGCCGGCGCCGCACATCAGGGCGACCACCTTGCCGCCCTCGCAATGGACTTCGTGGACTCGGCCGAGCCGTATGCCGTCGAGCGAGCGGATCGGCTTGTCGCGGAGATCGGAGAGCCGCATTACATCGCGCCTTTGCGCGGAATCCAGCCGCGGACGCGGTCTTCGACGCGGTGCAGCCCGATGTCCTCGGCCGGACATTTGAGATGCACTGCGCTCGAGATGCTCTCGATTTCGCCGATCGGGACGCGGGCGATGCGCTTGCCGGCGAGCTTGACGACCAGCCAGAAGGCCCAGGCCGGAAGGCGTCCCTCATAGGCGCCAGGACCGACCAGCAAGGCCTTGATGGCCAGCGCCTTGGCGGCGCCACCGCTGAATTCGACATCGTCGACGATCCCGCAATAGCGTTTGTCCTTGTCGAGCAACGGCAGGTCGAGAAGCTCGCTGACGAGCTTGAGGCGGTCGGTCGGCTTCATCCCTGCCCTCCCGAAGTGATGAGGAACAACGGGATTGCGGCCAGCGCAGCAAGCACGATCACAACGAAATAAGCCCAGCCGAGAGTCTTGGCGAACGGGCCGTTGCTATGTTCGCGCATGAAGGTCTTGTCGCCGGCAAGAAGCATCAGCGGCAGATAGGTCAGCGGCAGCACCAGGACCGAAAACAGGACGGCGAATTCGACCAGCTTCATGACGTCGACGCCGGTGAAAACGATGGCGAGGGCGAGAAGGAAAAGAATGATCCAGGCGAGGGTGAAGCGCGGCGCTTCCCACGGCTTTTTGTGGCGGCCCCATTCCCAGCCGAAGAATTGCGCGATCGAATAAGCGTTGGCGAGGCAGGTTTCGACCGCTGCTCCGGAGACCGCGAAGATCATTCCGAGGAGCGCCAGCAGAAGCCCGGTGCGGCCGAACGGAATGGCGGCCTGAAGCGCCGCCGTGCCCGGCAGCTGGGGATCGACATTGGCCTTGGCAAACAATTGCGCCGAGCTCGACAATATGGCGAGCGCGAGCAGCGAGCCGAGGGCGAAGCCGACGATGCAGGTAACCCTGTTGGTCACCAGATCCTTGGAGCCCCATTCCTCCTCGATCCCGCCCGACGAATAGAAATAGACTTCGTACGGAAACATCACCGCGCTGAGGATGGCGACGCCGAAATAAGCGTAGGTCAGCATTTGCTTGGTCGAGAGGCCGGCCGGAACCTGGGGCACGAAGCCGCCGGCGATCTGGTCCCACGGCGGGTGGATGGCAATGAGGCCGGCGGCGAAGACCAGCATGAGCAGGCCGAGCAGTCCGTAAACCCGCTCGATCCACTTGAACGGGAGCACCCAGATCGAGGCGATCAGCGCGGCGATGGTGACCACCGCCATCAGCAGATAGGGCGCGCCGGTGAGCAAGTGGAGGATGAGCGCAACGCCGCCGACTTCCGCGGCGCAGGTGATGAGGTTACTGATCAGCGAGGCGAACAGGGTCACGAGGCCGAGCTTGAGCCCGAGACGGTGGCGCATCAGATTGAATACCGGCTGCTTGGCGACGGCGGCGACGCGGCCGCTCATCTCGCCGAACACCATGATGCCGATGGTCGAAAAAGCGAACACCCAGATCAGCGCATAGCCAAAGGTCGAGCCGGCCTGGGCGGCGAAGACGAGCTCGCTGATGTCGACGAAGCCGCCGACGGCGGTCATTACGCCAAGCGTCAGATCAAGCGGATTCAAGATTGTCCTCGATTTGCTTGAGCGCTTCGGCCCTGGCGCGGAGCTGTTCCGGCGAAGCGTCGTCGGGCTCTGCGGCGAGGCCGCGGATTTGCCGCGCGTAAGCGGAATTGGGCTGCGACAGGCCGGCGGCCGCGGTGGTGATTTCGTCGCGCGCTTCCTCGCGCATGGTCTTGACGTACGCCGCGGTCAGATGGCCTCGCGCCGCTTGCTCGTTGACCAGCGCCCATTCGG
>JBDSXT010000123.1:0-3760 GCA_039925985.1 Sphingomicrobium sp. | reverse complement strand
TTTTCATTCCGGCCAGCCGCTCCGCAGTGAAATGCTCGTGGAGCGCGCGGTCCACACCTTGAATGTAAACGTCGACCAGACCCGCCTGCGTCTTGGGCATCGCCAAGCGCGCCTGAGCGCGATCGACACCGAGCTTGTCCGCTGCGGAGTCGACCGCGGCACGCGACCAGCCGTCGAAAACGGCCTGCTCACCGACGGCCAGCGCCAGACGCTGGCGCAGCGCTTCGAGGGGACTCGGTTCAGCCATGCCGGGCTAGTTGGGCTGCTCCGCGAGACGGCGCAAGCCCCGCTCCGGTAGCCGAACCAGCACCAGGGCCAGCGCAATCGCCGCGGCGCCAAGCCAGTCGAGCGGCGACAATGTTTCCCCATAAACGATCCAGCCGACCAGGGCGGAGATGGCCGGCTGGGTGAGCAAGGCAAGGCCGACAACAAGCGGGGGCACGCCGCCGATCGCATAGACGAGAAGCCCTTGTCCGATCACCTGGCTGCCCAACGCCAGAGCGAACACCGGAGTCCAGTTGTGCGGCACCACCTGCTCGCCGAGCAGCAGCGAAAACGGCAGCAGCATGATCGCGCCGAACGCACTCGATAGGAACAGCAATGGCAAGGGCGCCAGCGCTCCTCTCGCTCGCTCGACGGCGATCAGATAACCGGCGTAAAGCAGTCCCGCGAACAGTGCGAGGAGATCGCCGCGGACATTGCGGGCGCTCAATTCGGCGCTGCTGCCCATCAGCAAAGCCGCGCCGATCGCAGCCAGGAGCAGCGCGCTGCCCTGGACCGGCGAAGGCAGCCGTCGCGCCAGCCACAGGCCCCAAGCGGCGAAGCCGAAACTCGAAACGTTGCCGAACAGGGTCGCATTGCCGAGCTTGGTCATGCGAATTCCAGTGTGCCAGGCGGCCAGATCGGCGGCAAAAAAGAAGCCGGCGACTATGGTCAGAATGACGAGCCCGCGCCGGGGCCAGTGGACGGGCTGGCCGGCCGCCCGAGCAATGATGAACAGGAACGGCAAGGCCAAGGCCAGGCGCCAGAAGCCGGCGGCCACCGGCCCCACGTTCGAGAGCCTCACCAGCCACGGTCCGAACGCGAGGGAACAGCTGCCGACGACCAGTGCGGTAAAGGCGAACGGGTGGGCCTGCGAAGGGCTTTGGTTAGCGATGTGTCGTGTCCCTCATCGGTCTGGACGGCGCGTTTATCCACAATCCGTGTTCGGGAACAGACGGAGTTCTGAGCGATTGTCTGCTCGAGGAGATATCCAAACCATGCGTAAGCCACTGATCGTCGGCGTTGCGGCCGGCGCGACCATGCTCGGCGCCGCCGCAATCTATTATTTCCGCGAGAAAGCGACGCCTGGCCCCGACTATCGGGTGTTGGCCAGCGACGGCGATTTCGAGATTCGGGCCTACCCCGACATCACCGTCGCCGAGACTGTCGTCCAGGGCGAGCGCAAGAGCGCGCTGGGCCGCGGCTTCCAACTGCTCGCTGATTACATTTTCGCCAAATCGCGCGATGGCGAGGCACTCCCAATGACGGTTCCGGTGCTGCAGGACAGCGGCGACCCGATGGCCAGCGACCCACCGTTGTTCGACGACAGCGTCGAAGGCGGTTGGCGAGTACGCTTCGTTATGCCGGAAGGCCGCACGGCCGCGGACCTCCCCGCGCCGCCGAGCCAGATCGAGTTGGTCGAACTGCCCGCGCGCAAGGTCGGCGCCGTACGATTTGGCGGAGTCGCCAACGACGACCGGTTGGCCGAGCAGGAAGATCTGCTGCGTGGATGGCTGGCGCGGCAGAACGAGCCGTCGCAGAGCGAACCCGAATATGCGTTCTACAATTCGCCGATGATCCCGCCGCCGCTGCGCCGGAGCGAGGTGCTGATCCCGCTCAACTAGGCAAAGCGCCGTTTGAGATCCATCAGCGCCAGCGCAGCGCGGGCAGCGTCGCCGCCTTTGTCGCCTTGCGCGGGGTCAGCGCGGACGAGGGCCTGCGTCTCGTCCCCGACGGTCAAAATGCCGTTGCCGACCGCCAGCCCGTCGAGCGTCAGCGCCATGATGCCGCGCGCGCTTTCCTGCGCAACAATCTCGAAATGAAAGGTCTCGCCGCGGATCACCACGCCCAAAGCGACGAAGGCGTCGAATTGGACGCTTTCCGAAGCGAGCGCGATCGCCGCGGGCAATTCGAGCGCACCAGGCACGGTGATCGTCTCATGGTCATGGCCCGCCGCTTCAATGGCAGCGCGGGCGCCGGCGAGTAGCAGGTCGTTCAAATGGGCGTAGAAGCGCGCCTCGGCGATCAGGACTCGCGCCATGGCGTCAGTCGGGCATGCTGATCGGCCGCTCTTCGACGATCGTCAGTCCGTAGCCCGATAGTGCAACCGGCGAATGGCAAGTATTCGAGAGCAAGATCATGTCGTGAATGCCCAGCGCGGCGAGAATTTGGGCGCCGATGCCGTAGCTGCGCAGGCCGTCTCCAGCCTCGGCCGGCTTGCCCGAACGCAGGTCGGTGGCGCGAGACAGCGAGCCCGGCGAAGCCGCATGAAGCGCGACGATGACGCCGGCCCCTTCCTGCTCGATCATCGCCATCGCACCGGGCAGCAGGCCGGACCGCTCGCTGGCCTCGCCAAGGACGTCCGCGAACAGGTCGAGGCTGTGCATCCTGACTAGCACCGGGTTCTCGGGATCAATGCTGCCGTGGACCATCGCCAATTGCTCGGCGCCGGTCGCCTTGTCGCGGAAGACCTGGGCCTGCCACTGGGCGCCGCTGGTCGCTGTGAAGCCGGTCGTCGCGACCCGCTCGACCATATGATCTTTCTTCAACCGGTAGGCGATGAGGTCGCGGATGGTGCCGATCTTGAGCCCGTGGACGGCCGCGAAGCTCATCAAATCGTCGAGCCGGGCCATGGTGCCGTCTTCGCGCATCACTTCGCAGATGACGCCGGACGGGTTGAGGCCGGCTAGCCGCGCGACGTCGACAGCCGCTTCGGTGTGACCGGCACGGACGAGGACGCCGCCCGGCTGCGCGACCAGCGGGAAGACGTGGCCCGGCGAGACCAGCGCCTCGGGGCCATGACTGGCGTCGATTGCGACGGCGACGGTGCGGGCGCGATCGGCGGCGCTAATCCCGGTCGAAATCCCGTCGGTGGCTTCGATCGAGACGGTGAAGGCGGTGCCGTTGCGGCTTCGGTTGGAGCTGGTCATCGGCGCCAGGCCAAGTGTTTCGACGCGCTCCTTGGTCAAAGCGAGACAGATCAGCCCGCGTCCGTGGCGGGCCATGAAGTTGATCGCGTCCGGGGTCGCCATCTGCGCTGGAATGACGAGATCGCCTTCATTCTCGCGGTCGGCGTCGTCGACGAGGATGAACATCCGCCCGTTGCGCGCCTCGTCGATGATGGCCTCGGCGCCGACCAACAGTTCGGCATTGCCGCGCTGGAGCAATTTCTCCAGTCGACCGAGCGTGTCGGCAGTCGGGTTCCAATCGGGGGAACCCAGCTTCCTCAGGCTGTTGGGGTGAAGCCCGGCGGCGCGGGCCAGCCCCGAGCGGCTGACTTCGCCGGTGGCAATGACGGCGTTGAGCCGTTCCATCAGATTGATGCTCATGACCGGGATTTAATCACACTGTAGTGTGATAGCAAGCGTGGGCTTATGTATTACCATGTGCGCGGCTGGCCAGCATGCGCTCGAGATAGCGAGCGATTACGTCGATCTCGACATTCAGCTGTCGACCCGCGGCGATATCCCCGAGGGTGGTGTGCGCGGCGGTATGGGGG
>JBDSXT010000122.1:0-2816 GCA_039925985.1 Sphingomicrobium sp. | reverse complement strand
GATGGTCGCACCTTGCTCTTGGACTACGCAGCGACCGGGCGTGAAGCCAATCTCCAGCCAAGGCCGCAACCGGGTCGAGACGATTCCCGACGGTGCCGGCGCTCGTTGCTCGGGTTCCGGCTGCGGCAGCGCCGGTTGTGGCGACGGAGCGCCCTCAAGGAGCCGGGGCTCGGCCGCCGGCAGCGTCGGCTCGAAAAACTCCGAATCGCGGCCAGCCGTCGCGTAGCTAGGCTGCTGGCGCCGCCGCCAAGCTAGGAACGATCCGCCCGCAGCGAGTGCGAGCACGGCCAGCAGCCAGAGCGCATAGCCGCCGGAGGGACTGGCCGATGGTTCGTCGGGCGCAATCGGTGTCGGCTCGAACGTCGGTTGGGTCGCCAGGCCATCGCTGGGCGCGGGCGTGATCGCCTCGGGAAGCGCGGTGGCCGCGGGCAGCGTCGTCGCTACTGCCGGGCTCGGTTCGGACCGCGGTCGGGCCACCGGATTGCCTGCCGGTGAAGTCGTTGGTGGTATCGCCATCCGTGTTGGCGTTCTCGCTGGGGCGGGCGTGGTCCGGGGCGGGGCCGTCGCGGCCGGACGGGTGACCGTGCCGTTGAGCGTGAAATCCTGCAGCTCGCGCGGGCCTATAGTGTCGGTGGCCGGCGTATTGGTGGCGGGCGCGGCATCCTGCGCCATGGTCGGCGCGGGCGCGAGCACGAGCAACAGCGCAATCGCCGAAGCCACCATGCCAAAGCGCCAGCCTCCCCTCATTTCACCCGCTCATTGCCATTGAGTCGCGCAGCCTTTCGAGGGCGCGCCGATGCCTCATGGCGCGCAATCCCAAGCTCTTCAAGCACAGCGTCGATTAACCGGCGTCGACCAGCACCAGTTCGGCGTCGTCCTCGGCCTCGATGCGAATTTTGGTCTCGCCAGTGATGGCGACGCCGTCACGCGGGCCCGCCGCCACCCCGTTGACCCGCACCCGCCCACTCGGGACGAGGTACAAATGTCGGTCGCGCGAAGCGTCGATTTCTATCGCGCTGCCCGCCTTGACGACTGCGCCGAGAATTCGCGCATCGGCGTTGATGGTCAACGCTCCGTTCCCGGCATCGCCACTCGCCAACAATTGGAAGGTGCCATCGCGAGCGTCCTTGGGAAACGGTTTTGCGCCCCACCCCGGCTGGGCGCTGGGACGGTCGGTCTCGATCCAGATCTGGAACAGCGTCGTCGCCTCGTCCTCGAGGTTGAATTCGGCATGGGTGACGCCGGTCCCGGCACTCATGACCTGGACATCGCCGGCGGCGGTCCGCCCCGTGTTGCCGAGCGAATCCTGATGGGTGATCGCGCCGGTCCGGACGTAAGTGATGATTTCCATATCGCGATGGGGGTGCGGCGGAAACCCCGACTTGGCGGCGATCTGGTCGTCGTTCCACACCCGAATCTTGCCCCAGCCCATGCGCGATGGGTCATGGTAACCGGCGAAGGAGAAATGGTGGCGGGCATTGAGCCAGCCGTGGTCGGCCTGGCCGAGCGAAGCGAAGGGGCGGATGTCAATCATAGCCTTGAAATGGCAAGCAGGCGTAAGCGTTCAAGTATCAGCGGTGTAACTGGAGTCACTATCGATGAACGAGTCCGAATTGATGCATGGCCTGGCCTCGCGCCTGACCGACCCCGCGGTTCAATCGTCGCTAGGCGAGATTGCCGATGCATTGCTCGACCAGCTTCGCGCCGACCAGGCGCAGCCAAAGTCGACCTTTCGCCCGATTCCGCTGTCGCTCTATGGCCCCGGGCTGCCGGACGAGATTCGCTCAAGCTGGGTATTCGCGTTGCGCCGGGGGATGCCGCACCCGCCCGAACGGCACCCAAACAGCATTCAGCGAATGTTCGCACTCGACCAGCCGGGCCGCTTCGAATTTTGGGACGGCGACGCTTGGCTCACCCGCGAACTGCTGCCCGGCGACGCCGGCCTGTCGATCCCGGTCGATACTTGGCATCGCATGCCAGCGCAGGACCGCGACTGGGTGGTCGCTTCGTTTCACACCTCCGCACCCGATGAACTCGTCGAAATCGTCGGCGACCCGCTAAGCGGTGGGATCGAATCGGAGCGAATTTATCTGGCCGACGGCCACGGATGAGCTCGCTCGCTTGCGCCCCTGAAATCCAGTCACGGGCGAAAGCGTTTGAAAATCAGCGTAGTTTCGCGCTCGAACTTGGCCGTCCCCAGCAAGTTTGTTACATCACTGGTAGCTGAGCGAGGGGCGGGCCGATGCCGAGGGTTGCCCGACTATTGGACCGGGGCCGAGACCAGGGCGGCGAGGCCGGTCCGCGTCCAGCCAAGGTTCGCCCGCTCAAATATTACGCATTCCTGAGCTACAGCCACGCCGACGCCACGACTGCGGACTGGCTGCACGGCGCACTCGAGGGGTTCCGAACGCCGAGCGCTCTGGCCGGGCAGCTGACTGAAAACGGGGTCACTCCCCGCCGCCTGACGCCAATTTTCCGCGACCGGCACGAGCTCTCCGCGTCGCAGGACCTCGGCAAGGGCATCCGCGACGCGCTCGATTCCTCGCGTTTCCTGATCGTGCTGTGTTCGCCGACGGCAGCGACCTCGCGTTGGGTCAACGCCGAGATCGATATGTTCAAGCGGCACAGCCCCGACGGCTGTGTCTTGGCCGCGATCATCGCCGGCGAGCCGTTCGCCAGCGATATCCCGGGCCGCGAGGCGGAGGAGTGCCTGCCGCCCGCGTTGCGTCAGAAATACGACCGCCGCGGCCGACCGACGACGCGCCCTGCCGAACCGCTGGCGGCCGACCTTCGCGATCATCGCGACGGCAAGCGCC
>JBDSXT010000121.1:0-3144 GCA_039925985.1 Sphingomicrobium sp. | reverse complement strand
ATGAAATGGCCGACAACGATCATGACGTCGATCGCACGACGATCGTCGAAACCGGCGGCGGCGGTGGGGGCGGCGGAGTTCTCGCCGTGGTTCTGCTGATTATCGTCGTACTGGTGCTATTGTTCCTCTTCCGCGACCAGCTCGGTTTCGGCAGCAACAAGACCAACATCAACGTTCCCGACAAGATCGACGTCACCGTCAACCAGAATTGATTGCGATCGCGGCCGGGTCCGTTCGGACTCGCCGCAGCCGCGCGGGATGCCAACCTTGGCGCGAAAACGGGCACGGCTCCACGCGGGCCGTGCCTGTTTGAATATCGCCAACACAGGCATTAACGACAACAAATGACAGCGAACCCGATGCGCTATTCGACCGGCTTCGGCGGCCACTTCGAAAGCGAAGCGATCGAGGGCGCGTTGCCCAAAGGCCGCAACAGCCCGCAGCGGCCCCCTTTTGGCCTGTATGCCGAGCAAATGTCGGGGAGCGCCTTTACCGCGCCGCGCCACGACAACCGCAGAAGTTGGCTCTACCGGATGCGGCCGACTGCCGATCATCGGCCGTTCGAGCGCTATCGCGGGTCGCCGCTATTCGAAGCGACTCCAAGTGACGCGCCGCTGGCCCCGAACCGCGTGCGCTGGGACCCGCCGTCCGACCTCCGCGGCGACGAGGACTTCGTCGACGGGTTGGCGGCGATGCTGTGCGCCCGGCGCCCCGAGGACCTCGAGGGCGTCGTGGTGCACGTCTATCGGGCAACGCGCAGCATGGACCGGCGGGTGTTCGTCAATGCCGACGGCGAACTGCTGATCATCCCGCAACAGGGCACGCTAGAATTGCAAACCGAGCTTGGGCGGATCGAAGTCGCCCCTGGCAGCGTCGGCCTCGTGCCGCGCGGGCTCAAATTTCGCGTCGTACTGCTCGACGGCGAAGCGCGCGGCTATGTTGCCGAGAATTACGGGCTACCATTTCGCTTGCCCGAACTTGGGCCGATCGGCGCCAACGGCCTGGCTTCTCCGCGCGATTTCGAAGCCCCGGTCGCCTGGTTCGAGGATCGCGACGAAGAGGTCGAGGTCATCCAGAAATATCTCGGCCATTTGTGGGTGACGACGCTCAATCATTCGCCGCTCGATGTCGTCGCTTGGCACGGCAATTACGCGCCGTGCCGCTACGATCTGAGCCGCTTCAACGCGATGGGCACGGTCAGCTTCGACCATCCCGACCCGTCGATCTTCACCGTGCTGACAAGCCCGAGTAATGTGCCCGGCCGCGCCAACGCCGATTTCGTCATCTTCCCGCCGCGCTGGATGGTCGCCGAGGACACGTTCCGCCCGCCGTGGTTCCACCGCAATGTGATGAGCGAAGCGATGGGGCTGATTTCCGGCGCCTATGACGCCAAGGCCGAGGGGTTCGCGCCCGGCGGGCTCAGCCTGCACAATCTGATGAGCGGCCACGGCCCCGATCTCGACAGCTGGAGCAAGGCGAGCGAGGCCGAACTGAAACCAGCCAAGATCGAGGGCGCGTTGGCGTTCATGGTCGAAACCTGCTGGCCCTATCGCCCGACCCAGTTCGCGCTGGAGCGCGCACAGCCCGATTACGACCGAGCCTGGGCGGGATTTCCCAAAGCCAAATTGCCATGAGCGCATTGGACGAAACCCACGACCCGGCACGTAAAAGCTGGGTCGAAGGCGCCAGCGACGGCAGCGATTTTCCGGCGCATAATTTGCCGCTCGGCATCTTCTCGGACCTGCAAGGCGGACGCCGCCCCGGCGTGGCGATCGGCAGCTTCATCCTCGACCTTGCCGCCGCTGCCAACCTGCTTGACGAGGAGTGGCGGACGGACCTGTCGCAGCCGGTCCTCAATTCGTGGCTCGCCCGCGGCCCCGAGGACCATCGCGCACTGCGCCACAGACTGTTCGAACTGCTCACCGATGAGCGCTACCGCGACGATGTCGAGCTCAGCCTGATCGGCCAGAGCGAAGTGCGAATGCACTTACCGACGCTGATTGGCGATTACACCGATTTCTACGTCGGCATTCACCACGCGACCAATGTCGGCAAGCAGTTCCGCCCCGACAATCCGCTGCTTCCCAACTACAAATATTTGCCGATCGGCTATCATGGGCGAGCAAGCTCGGTGCGACCGTCGGGCGAGCCGGTGGTGCGGCCCAACGGGCAGCGCAAGGCGCCCGACGCCGATGAGCCCGAATACGGGGCCAGCCGCCGCCTCGACTATGAGCTGGAACTGGGCATGTGGGTGGGGCGCGGCAACGCGCTTGGCCAGCCGATCCCGATCGCCGACGCCAGCGAGCACATCGCCGGTTACTGCCTGCTCAACGACTGGTCGGCGCGCGACTTGCAGGCGTGGGAATATCAGCCGCTCGGGCCGTTTCTCGCCAAGAATTTCCTGACGAGCGTGTCGCCATGGATCGTGACTGCCGAAGCGCTGGCTCCGTTCCGCAAACCGATGCGGCCGCGTTCACCGGCCGATCCCGAGCCTTTGCCCTATCTCGACGAAGGCGGCGGGAGCGCTGCCCTCGACATCGAGCTTGAAGTGACTCTGTCGAGCGAGACAATGCGCGCCGCCGGGCTTGCGCCTCAGCGCTTGTCCCGCGGCAGCGCGGCGGCGGCGATGTATTGGAGCGCGGCGCAGATCGTCACCCACCATGCGTCGAACGGCTGCAACCTCCAGCCCGGCGATCTCATCGGCACCGGCACGCTGTCGACCGATCGCGACGACGGTCTGGGGTCGTTGATCGAGATCAGCCGCGGCGGCCAGCAGCCGATCGCGCTGCCCGGCGGCGAGACCCGCAGCTTCCTCGAGGATGGCGATGAGATCACGCTCAGAGCGTGGTGCGAGCACGCCGGCGCGGTCCGCATCGGCTTTGGCGAATGCGTTGGCCGGGTCGTGGCCGCACCCGCGGCCTAAAACAGGCCGAGGTTCTCAGCCATCAGCCGGGTCGCACCGTAGATCCGGTCGAGCTGCGGCGTTGGAATGCCGGATCGCAATGCAATTTCGCGCGGCGCGCCAAGCAGTGCCTCGAGCTCGATCGGCCGGCCCGCCTCGACATCCTGCAGCATCGAGGTCTTGAACGCGCCGAGCCTGGCGGTCACCGCCATCCGGTCCTCGCCGCTCTCGGCAATCGGGCA